>NCDS01000041.1 GCA_002280315.1 Rhodobacterales bacterium 32-66-7
AACTGCGCGTGAAAGCGTTTGCCCATCAGGCGGCCCTGCATGTCGATGCCGGCGGCGATGACCGTATCGATCTCGCCGCGCTTCACGGCGGTCTTCAGCTCTTCCAGTGTCAGATTGCCGGGCATTTGTCGCTTTCCATGTTCATTGGTGGTCGCACCTGCCCCTGGCCAAGCGCCAAGGGGGTCGCACCGCATCCGGTCTGCCATTCCCCGAAGGCTGCGGACACACTTGCTAATTTGATCATTTATCCACAGGTGGGGCGGGTTCTGCAACCCCCTCTCTCGGACGGGTACCGGGGCTTGGTCCGCTGCGTCGCCCTCCCCGCGCCCAGAACGGGGCGCCTGCCACGGCGTTCAGGATCACCCCGGCCACCAGCACCGCCCCGCCGATCAGCGTCATCCGGCTGGCGCTTTCCCCCAGCGCAAGCCAGACCCAAAGCGGGCCCAGGATCACCTCGACCAGCGACAGAAGCGTCAGTTCGGCCGCCGGGACGACCTTGCTGCCGGCGGTGTAAAGCACCATGCCAAGCGCCACGATCCCGGCACCGATGGCGGCGGCAAGGCCGATGTCTCGCAGCGGTGGCACCATCGGCTCGGCCAGAACCAGCAGCGCCACCCCCGCGACGACGCATGAGAAGACCGCGCCAAGGAGGACCGCCGGCAGCATGTCCCCGACCCGCCCCCAGCGCAAGCCAGACCCAAAGCGGGCCCAGGATCAATCCCGTCGCGCACCATCAGGCCCATGCCCAGTGCCGCCAGCGCAATACCGGCCCAGGTCGCCGGACGCACCCGTTCGCGCAAGAGCATCCAGCCCAGCAGCGCCGCGACAAAGGGCGAGGCCGCAAAAAGCAGGACAGCATTCGCGACCGTCGTGGTCTCAAGCGCAAAGATCGCGCCAGCGAAAGCGACGACAAGGCCCAGCCCGCCCAGAACCCCGGCCATCCCGACCGAGCCTACGGCGGCAACCACCCGCCCGCCCGAGGTCCACCAGATCACGCCCAGAAGGACCGGCACCATCCCGACCGACCGCCAGAACAGGATCGCCCAGATCGAGGCCTCATCGATCAGCCGCAGACCAAGGCCCATCAGCGACCATAGCGCGCCCGCCGCCAGAACCAGCGCCACGCCCTGCCCATATCGCATGTTTGCCCCCCGCACCTTGCCTTGGCTGCCATGCAGGCACGCCCGCAGCCCGCCTGTTCGCGACCGATCAGCGTCAATAGCCGCGCTTGCGGTCCACAAGGTGCAGGAAAGGCTCACCCGCCTCACCGCGCCGGATATTCTCGGCAATCACCCGCGCGGCCGAGGCCGGGCGGGTGTCGGCGGCGACATGCGGGGTCACGGTAACGCGCGGATGGGTCCAGAAGGGATGCCCTTGCGGCAAGGGTTCCACCCGGAACACATCCAGCGTCGCGTGGCCGATATGGCCCCGGTCCAGCGCGGCCAAGAGCGCATCATCGTCGATCAGCGCCCCGCGCCCCGGGTTCAGGATCACCGCGCCCCGGGGCATGAGGGCCAGCCGGTCGGCGTTCAGAAGCCCCTCCGTCTCGGGCGTTTTCGGCAGCAGGGTGACAAGGATGCTGGCGGTCGACAGCGCCTGAGCCAGACCCGCCTCACCCTGCAGGCAGCCGGGCTTTTCGCTCCGGCTCCACCCCGTCACCGGAAAGTTGAGCGCCCGCAGCGCCGCCGCACAGGCCGCCCCAAGCGCGCCCATCCCCAGCACCGTGACCGGGCGCTCACGGGCCAAGGGTGGACAGGTCGGGTCCCAGACGTGTCCGGGGTTCACGATCTGCCGGTCCATCCCCAGATGGTGGCGGAGCGTATGGCCCACGACCCATTCGACCATGCCTTCGCTCATCGCCGGGTCGACCATCCGGCACAGGGCTTGCGTCAACGTCGGGTTGCCCACGATCCGCTCCACCCCCGCCCAGAGGCTGAGAACAGCCTTCGCACGGGTGAAGGGGGTGAAGTCCTGCAAAGGGGCGGACGGCGCATAGACGATGTAGTCGATCTCGCCGGGAGCCGTGGCTTCGGTGACCAGGCGGGCGTCAATGCCAGCTTCGGCCAAAGCCTCGGCCAGAACGGTTTCATATTCCGGCCAAAGCGCGGGGGCGGCAAAAAGGATATCTGGCATCGGGCCGACCTTGGCTCACGTCCCGAAGGGGGACCACTATCCGAACAATCTATGCCAGATCGCGACCGGGCGCAGCCTTGATTTCACGCGTCTAGCTGCCGGCGGTCACGGCCGCATTCACGGCCACGGCCAGAATGCAGGTGTTGTAAAAGAACGATGCCACCCCATGCAGCAGCACTGCCTGTCGCATGGCCTGATTGTCCACCACCACGTCCGACACCTGGGCGGTCATCCCGATGGTAAAGCTGGCATAGATGAAGTCCTGCGCCGACGGCATTTCCGTACCGGGAAAGACCATGCCGCCCGTCGCCCCACGGTAGTAGATATGGGCATAATGGAATGCCGCCAGGATCTGGACCATCGCCCAGCCAAGCGGCAGGCTGATCAAGGCCAGAACGCGCGCCTGCAAGCCGCTGTCGTCGGCGTTCAGCACCAGAAAGATCGACGTCACGCTGACCACCACGGCCAGACCCGCCAGAAAAAGGATCAGCGCGACCCCTTCGTCCGTCAGCGCGGCATGCAGGCGCAGTTCGGCTGGACCAGACGCACGGATCAGCTGCACCATCAAGGCCAGGTAAAGCAGAAAGAAGACGTTCGCCCCGCCCAAAAGGCAATAGATCGGCAGCATACCCGAAGCCCAGGCCGCGCCTGCCGCAGCCCCGCCGAAGCCGAAGGCGACCATGAAGCGACCATGGCGGGGGGCGATCAGTGCCATCTATCTTGGCCGGTGGACATGCGCGCTTTGCACGAGGCCAAAGCCCACCAGAATGACCAGGAGCGCCGACCCGCCGTAGCTGAGCAAGGGCAACGGCACGCCGACGACCGGGGCCATCCCCATCACCATCGATAGGTTGACCGCGATGTAGAAGAAGAAGTTCGCGACCACGCCGACGATCAGCAAGGATGAAAACCGGTCGCGGTTCTGCAGCGCCGCGACAATGCCGAAGCCGATGATCAGCGCGTAAAGCATCAACAGGGTGAAGGCACCGACAAAGCCGAACTCCTCGGCCAGGGTGGTGAAGATGAAGTCGGTGTGCTTTTCGGGCAGAAAGTTCAGCCGGCTTTGGGTGCCCTGCATGAACCCCTTGCCCGACCAGCCGCCGGACCCAAGGGCTATCTGCGCCTGGATGATGTTGTAGCCCGCGCCCAAAGGGTCGGAGGTCGGATCCAAGAACGTGTCGATACGCCGGTACTGGTAGTCAAGCAGGAACTGCCATGGCGTGCCCCGGGTCAGGAACACCCCCGCAATCGCCGCCACCCCAAGCGCTGCAACCCCGGCGAAATACCACAGGCTGACCCCCGCCGCGAACATCACCGTGGCCCCACCGAGGAGCAGCATCAGCGAGGTGCCAAGGTTCGGCTGCATCAGGACCAGGACGGTCGGCAGCACGATCAGCAGCACCGCGATGAGGACGTAAAGCGGATGCGAGGTCTGTTTGCTGTCCAGCCAGTCGTAATAGGTCGCGAGCACCATGACGAGGGTGAACTTCATCATCTCGGACGGCTGGAACTGCATGAACCCCAGATCGATCCAGCGCTGTGCACCCATGTTGGTCTCGCCCATGATCTCCACGAAGATCAGCAAGATGAAGGCCACGAGATAGGCGACGCCGGACAGGTTCTTCCAGAACCAGATCGGCACCATGGCGACAACGAACATCAGCGCCATGCCGACGCCGAAGACTTGCGCCTGCCGCTTCGCCCAGACGTCGAAGTCCCCCCCGGCGATGGAATAGAGCATGAGGATCCCGACCGAGCAGACGGCGGCGATCAACACCACCAGCGGCCAGTTGAGGTGCAGGACCTTGCGCAGGCCTGTCGGGGCCTCGCGCAGGCGGTAGTCCATGAAGCTCATCGCCGGGGTCCCTTCATCGGATCGTCACACTCAGGCCCGGATCCGGTCCGGCACGAGGCCGGTCACCGGGTCGCGCAAGGGCAGCTCCTGCAGCATCGTCTCGATCCGGCCACGCTGGCTTGCCGGATAGGCCTCAAGCGGCGGCAACCCGCCCGCCAGCGCCCGCAACAGCACGTCACGGCCGATAGGGGCTGCGACGGTCGAGCCACCACCGCCATGTTCGACCACCACCGAGATGGCATAACGCGGCGCGTCATAGGGCGCGTAGCCCACGAACAGCGCGTGGTCCCGGCGGTTCCACGGCAGATCGACGTTCGAGATCACGCCGGAGTCACGTTCGGCGACGGTGATGTTGCGAACCTGGCTGGTGCCGGTCTTGCCCGCCATGATCATCGCAGGCTCGACGATGCGGCTGGAAAACGCGGTGCCGCGTTCATCGTTGACCACCTGGAACATGCCGTCCAGCACCCCGGCCAGATGCTCGGCCGTAAGGCCAAGGGGCGGGGCTTCGGCCACCGGCACCTCACGGTCATCGACGGCATGCACAAGGCGCGGCACCACCGCCCGACCGGTGGCCAGACGCGCTGTCATCACCGCAAGCTGCAAGGGCGTGGTCAGCACGAACCCCTGCCCGATGGAGGCGTTGATCGTGTCGCCAATCACCCAGTCTTCCTTGTAACGCTCCTGCTTCCAGGCCTTGTTTGGCAGGATGCCGTCGACAATCGCGCTCATCGGGATGTCGAAACGCTGGCCAAGGCCCAGCTTGCGGCCCATTTCGGCGATGCGGTCGATCCCGACCCTTTGCGCCATCTCGTAGTAATAGACATCGCAGCTTTCGCGCAGGCTGCGGTCAAGCGTCACGCGGCCATGGCCGCTCCGGCTCCAGCAGTGAAAACGGCGCCCGCCCAGATCGATGTAGCCGGGGCAACTGACCTGATCGCCGGGGGTGGCGACGCCCGCCTCAAGCGCTGCCATCGCGGTGACCATCTTGAAGGTCGATCCGGGCGGATAGGCCCCCGAGACGGTCTTGTTCGCCAGCGGACGGTGGTCGTGTTCCATCAGCGCGTTGTAATCGGTGTGCGAGATGCCGCGCACGAAGAGGTTGGGGTCGAACGCGGGCGACGAGGCGATGCAGATCAGATCGCCGTTGGTCACATCCATCACCACGACGGCGGCGCTTTCCTCGCCCAGCCGGGCCTGGGCGAAGTTCTGCACCTCGGCATCGATGGTCAGACGGATATCGGTGCCCGGCACACCTTCCTCGCGGTCCAACTCGCGCATCACCCGACCGGCAGAGTTCACCTCGATCCGCCTGGAGCCGGCACTGCCGCGCAGCGTATCCTCCAGCCACTTTTCCACCCCGGTCTTGCCGATCTGGAATTTGGGGATCTTCAGAAGCGGGTCCGGGGTGTCGATCCCCTCCAGGTCCCGTTCGCTGACCGGGCCGACATAGCCGACCACATGCGCAAAATCGCGGTCAAGCGGGTAGAACCGCGACAGACCCATTTCGGTGTTCACCCCCGGCAGCGCGGGCGCGTTCAGCGCCACCTTGGAGAAATCGTCCCAGCTTAGCCGTTCGGCCACGATCACCGGGACATAGGCCCCAAGCGACTGCACCGCCTCGATGTTGCGGGTCACGTCTTCGGCGGTCATCGGGATCAGCCCGGCGAGCCGCTGGAACACCAGCGCCACGTTGTCGCTGCCCTCGCGGGTAAAGACGACGCGGTAGTTCTGTTCGTTCGCGGCGATCACCTTGCCGTTGCGGTCCTGGATCAGCCCGCGGTCCGGCGCGATCAGGCGGATGTTGATCCGGTTCTCTTCGGCCATAAGCTTGAAGGTGTCGGCCTCATCCACCTGCAGATACCGCATCCTTGCCCCAAGGATCGCCACCATCGAGGCCATCGCGCCGCCCAGCATCAGCGTGCGGCGGGTCACCTTGCGGGCGGCTTCCTCGGTTTCGCGGGTGACCCGTTTCATAGCCGCTTGCCCGCCTTGTCGACCTCGCCCATCGCGGGCTTGTAAAGGTTCAGCGCAACCTGCGACGCAAGCACCACGGCCGGGTAGATCGCGATCGACCACAGGGTCTGCACCAGCACCACGCCAAAGCCCGGCTGCGGCACGAAGGTCACGGCCAGGATCAGCCGGTAAGCCACCATCAGCCCAAGCATGATGCCGCTGATCAGCATCCATTCGACCGGAAAGTTCAGCTCACGCGTGAGGGCGACCCGGCTGCGCAGGAATTCGGTCGCAACGACCATGAGCGCCGTCCAAAGCCCGGGCGGGCGCATCAGCAGGAAGTCTTCGATCAGAATCACCACCAGGATGATCGGCAGCGGCAGAAACTCCGGTCGCCGCACCATCCAGGCCATGATCAGGCACAGCAACAGGTCCGGTCCGGGCAGGCTGCCGGGCGTCTGACCGAGGGGCAACAGCCGGAAGAACAGGATCAGGAAAGCGAGCCCAAGGAACAGGGCACGGTACGCCCAGGGCGCGCGCCACCAGACCTCATCCATCGCCGGCCCCCGCGGTCGTCTGGGTCCCTTCGGACAGACCCGAACCCAACGCCTCCACGTTGCCGCCTTCGGTTTCGGTCGGCGCTTCGCCTGCCGCCGATTCCAGCGTTTCGGCCGAGGTGTCGGGCAAGGGCACCGCAACCGGCGGCACGATCAGCCCGCCGGGGTCGCTGATCACCTCGAAATCATGGCTGCGCAGCACGCGCAGGAACTCCAGCCGCTGGAAGTCGGCGGCAAGGGCGACCCGCAACCGCTTGTCGCTGCCAAGGACGACCTGGCCGACCAGCAGCCCCGCCGGAAACACCCCGCCATCGCCCGAGGTGACGACCCGGTCGCCGGGCCGAACCTCGTCGCTGTCCTCGATGAACTCAAGCGGCGGAAGGGGAGAGTTTTCGCCCGACAGCAGCGCCGGTTTCAGCGAGGGCTGGATCGTCACCGGAACCCGGCTGTTGGAATCGGTCAACAGGATCACCCGGCTGGTCCGTTCCCCCACGCCCGAGATGCGGCCGACAAGACCGATCCCGTCCATCGTGGCCCAGCCATCCCTGATGCCATCGCGCGAGCCGACGTTCAAAAGCACCGACTGGCGGAACGGGCTGCCCGAATCCGCCATCACCACCCCGGTCACATGCGTAAGCTTCGGGTCGAGCCGCACGTTGTTCAGGTCAAGAAGCCGCGCATTCTTCTGTTCCAGTTGCAGCGCGGCCTCTTTCCAGGCTTTCATCCGCTGCAACTCGCGCTTCAGCTCCTGGTTCTGCTCGTAAATCCGGTTGTAGGACTGAAAATCATCCATCATCCCCGAAAGCAGCGTCACCGGTCGCATCGCCCATTCGATGTTCGGCACCAGCTTGTCGATCAGGTCGGCGCGCAGGCGTTCGACCCGTGGGCTGTCGATTCGCCAGATCAGGAACAGCCCAAGCAGGACCAGCACCGCAAGCCCGACGAAAAGCTTGCGCAGCGGGCCCTGAAACTCGTCTGGTCCGGTGGTGGTCTTCGCCACGGTTCAGCCTTTCTGGAACGCACCACGGTCGGGCGCGCGGGCCAGCATAACCGGCCTCAGGTATCGTAGTCGATCACATGCCGAAGCTGCTTTTCATATTCCAGCGCTTTGCCCGTACCAAGCGCAACACAATTGAGTGACTCGTTCGCGACCGAGATCGAAAGCCCGGTCTGTTCGCGCAAGGCCAGGTCAAACTCACCCAGAAGCGCACCGCCGCCGGTCAGCATCAGCCCCCGGTCGACGATATCGGCGGCAAGGTCGGGCGGCGTCGCCTCCAGCGCCTGGAGGACGGCATCGACGATCTGCTGCACCGGTTCGGCCAGCGCCTCGGCGACCTGGGCCTGGTTGATCTCGGTCTCCTTCGGGACGCCGTTCAAGAGGTCGCGGCCCCGGATGGTCATCGACGAGCCGCGCCCATCGTCCGGCATCCGCGCGGTGCCGATGGAGGTCTTGATCCGCTCCGCCGTCGCATCGCCGATCAAAAGGTTCTGGTGCCGGCGCAGGTAGCTGACGATGGCGTCATCCATCCGGTCGCCGCCGACGCGGACCGACCGCGCATAGACGATGTCGCCCAAGGACAGCACCGCAACCTCGGTCGTGCCACCGCCGATATCGACCACCATGTTGCCGGTCGGTTCGGTGATCGGCATCCCCGCGCCGATGGCCGCCGCGATGGGTTCGGCAATCAGCCCGGCCCGCTTGGCCCCGGCAGACAGCACCGACTGGCGGATGGCCCGCTTTTCCACCGGCGTCGCGCCATGTGGAACGCAGACGATGATCTTGGGTTTCAGGAAGGTGGAGCGTTTGTGGACCTTGCGGATGAAATGCTTGATCATCTCTTCCGCCGCCTCGAAGTCGGCGATGACCCCGTCGCGCATCGGGCGGATCGCCTCGATCGTGCCTGGGGTGCGGCCGAGCATCAGCTTGGCATCCTCACCGACCGCAAGGACGACCTTCTTGCCGTCCTTGACATGATAAGCCACGACCGAAGGCTCGTTCAGCACGATGCCCTTGCCGCGGATGTAGACCAGAGTATTAGCCGTGCCGAGGTCGATCGCCATGTCTGACGAAAACAGGCCGGGAAAGAATGGCATTCAGTTGGTCCTCAGTGCAACAGGCAGGCCCCCGACGACTCATGCGGCGGGCAGCACGGATCACCTTCTATAAGGACCGTGCGGCCCAAGCGAAAGGCCCTGTCGCACGCCCCGCGCGAGACCCCGCCTAACGTCCTGGGGTTACCGCCAACCGCAACCGGCGCAAGACAGCCGGGGTTGTGACGGCAGGCGATCCGTTGCAAGGCTGACATGATGACCGACACCGCTTTCCTTCCCGGCGTTCCCGCCGATGCCGTGCTTGCCACCCTCGGCCGCCTGCCGGGGAGTGACCTTGCGAGCCCGGAGTCTTCCGCCGCGCTGGTGGCCAATACCCTTGGCTGGTTTCTGGGTCGACCGCGCCTGCTGTTGCCCCTTCCCGGCGTCCCGATGGGCCTGCCCGAGGTGGTCGAGCTGGGCGTGGAGCTGCAACTGCCGATGCGCGGGGTGCGGCATCCCCGGGTAGAGGCGCTGGTGACCACCCCGACGACGCTGGTTGGCATCGCCTCGAAGCGCTATCAGCCGTTTCGCCCGGCCAAGGCCGTGGCCTTTACCGAACCCTTCGACGCCCGTGACTGGGGCCCCGGCATGGCGCGCTTCGGGGCGATGCGCAAAGCGCTGGCAGAGGGGCGGCAGACCTTTCACCATCTCGACGCGGTGACGCTGGTCAAGCAGGCCCATGCGCTGCGCACCCAGGCGGTGAAACAGGCGCGGGGGGCGGTCCTTGTCTACCTTCACGCCGAGCCGCAGAATTGGGCCAATGGGAAGCCCGTGGACCCAAAGGCCATCAGCCGGCACCGGACCGAGGTTGCGGGCTTCGCGCGTGCCGTCAAGGGCGATGACGTGACCTTCGTGGCGCTGACCTGGGCCGATCTTCTGGCGCAATGGTCAAGGACCGCTCCGCTCGTTGCGCATACGGCTGCAGTGAGGGGCTGGTTCGGCGGGCTTTGAGGGCTTGCCGCCTGGCGGCTCTTCGGTCCCTCATCGCTGGCTCCGACCAGCGTGCCTTTCCGGAGAGCGTCAATCGACAGACAGGGCGTCGAGGATCGGGTGCGACACTCCAAGCGTTCGGAGGATCGGAACCGGTATCGCGACCGGATCCGCGCAAGCTTTCACCGCGTAGGCAAGGTCGACCGGGATCAGGACGAGACTGGCGGACTGGCTGTCTGGGTAGACCACAAAGTCGTGCGGTCGGCCCGCGACGACCTCTCGGCATTCGGCATCGATGGCAGCGTTCTGCTCGACATAAACATCGGTAAGCCGCAGCGATCCGCGCAGGACCGTTGACGCAAACGAAAAGTCCTTTGAATTTCGCAGGTCCGAGGGAAAGAACTCGCTCCAGTCGACTTCGTTGCCGACGGCAAGATCGAAGGTCACCGCGTTGATGAAACTTTCCGGATGGGCGGCACCGCTACAGTAGAAGGCGCTGTGCGACACGAGGCCAAGAAAGCCGGGCGTGGCAAGGGTGACGTCAACCCAACGCTCCCAGAACCGATACGGCCCATCCTCGCAGTCGGACATCGCTGCCAAGGTGGAGCGGTCCAGCGCGTCCAGTCTTGCGTTTACCTTGTCAGTCGCGCCGCCTGAGCCTGCAAGACGCGGCATGGCGGCCACATCCCTGGCCAGCGGCGGCTGAAACATCAGCCCCTCCGGCAATGCGTCTGCTGCTATGGGTCCGGTCAGGCCGATGAGGCCGAGGATCGCGAGCCCCAAGGCCCGCGACCGGTCACTCGCCATGATAGCTGACGGTCTTAACGTCCTCGCCCGGCGCGGTCTTCTGGCGGCGGATGATCAGGCGGTTCAGCGCGTTGATGTAGGCCTTGGTCGAGGCGACGATCGTGTCGGTATCAGCGGAGGAGCCGGTGACGATGCGCCCGTCCTCTTCCAGCCGCACCGAGACGGTCGCCTGCGCGTCGGTGCCTTCGGTCACCGCATGGACCTGGTAGACCTGCAGCCGCGCCTTGTGCGGGAAGAGCATCTTCACGCACATGAAGGCCGCATCCACCGGCCCGTCACCGGTCGCGTCGATGTGGTGATCGGTGCCGTCGATGGTCAGCACCATCTCGGCCTCCTGCGGGCCATCGGTACCGCAGACCACGCGAAGCTTCTTGAGCTGGAGGTATTCGTAGGCGTCGTTGGTCTGCTCATCGCTGACAAGCGCAATCAGGTCGTCGTCGTAGATTTCCTTCTTGCGGTCGGCGAGCGACTTGAAGCGGACGAAGACATCGTTCAGCTGGTTGTCTGCAAGCTCGAACCCCAGCTCCTTCAGCTTGGACCGGAGGGCCGCGCGGCCGGAATGCTTGCCCATCGCGATGTTGGCCTGGGACAGGCCGATATCCTCGGGCCGCATGATCTCGAACGTCTGGACGTTCTTGAGGACACCATCCTGGTGGATGCCGGATTCGTGGAGGAAGGCGTTCTTGCCGACGATGGCCTTGTTGAACTGGACCGGAAAGCCCGAGACCTGGGAGACCCGGCGGGAGAGGTTCATGATCCTGGTCGTGTCGATCGCGGTTCGGAACGGCAGGATGTCGTTTCTGACCCGCATCGCCATCACCACCTCTTCCAGCGCGGTGTTCCCGGCGCGCTCACCCAGCCCGTTGATCGTGCACTCGATCTGCCGCGCACCAGCCTCCACCGCCGCGAGGGCGTTGGCGGTCGCCATGCCAAGGTCGTTGTGGCAGTGGGTGGCGAAGGTGATCGTGTCGGCGCCGGGGACGCGGTCAAGGAGCATGCCGATGATCTTCGCCGATTCCATCGGGTAGGTGTAGCCGACGGTATCGGGGATGTTGATCGTGGTCGCCCCGGCCTTGATGGCGATTTCCACCACGCGGCAAAGGTAGTCGTGTTCGGTCCGCGTCGCGTCCATCGGCGACCACTGGACGTTGTCGCAGAGGTTCCTCGCGTGGGTCACGGTGTCGTGGATCCGCTCCGCCATCTGGTCCATGTCGAGGTTCGGGATTGCCCGGTGCAGCGGCGAGGTGCCGATCGATCTCGGACACGGCGGCGAAGTCACCTTCCGAGGCGATGGGAAACCCCGCCTCGATGATGTCGACGCCCATCTCGTCCAGAAGGGTGGCAATCTCGAGCTTTTCTTCATGCGTCATCGTTGCGCCGGGCGATTGTTCGCCGTCGCGGAGCGTGGTGTCGAAGATCATGACGCGGGGTTGGGTCTGGGTCTTGGCGATGCTCATTGGTTATTCCTGTTCTCTTAGCCTTCAGGGCGATCGGGCGCTTGTCACCTCTGAGCGGCAGCGCCCGAGGGCACGCTCAGCGGTGGCTAAGAAGGAGGAGGCGGCCAAGGGGCAGGGCGGGGCGAAACGTCCCGAGGGTGGTGTGCATATGCGATCCCGTAACCATGGATCGGACTATACGGAGGAAACGTTCGATGAAAAGGGGATTTCTTGCACGGGGTGCCGCCCCCGGTGGCATCGAGCCACCGTGTGCGGCGCTGACGCGGTGCGGTGCCCGGCTTGGGGGCTGCGGGGCGGCTGGGCCTCCGGCGGGGATATTTTTTCAGAAAGGAAAGCCATGGGCCGGGTTGGGCGGGGCGCTATCTGATCGATGGTGATGCAGGGGGGGGGAGGTTTGCGGTCTTTGGTGATTGGCGCTTCGGGCGGGATCGGGGCGGCGCTGGTGGCGGCGCTGCGTCTGCGGGGCGAGGTGGTGGGTCTGTCGCGGCGCGCGGATGGGTTCGATGTGACGGATGAGGCGGCCGTCGCGGCGGGGCTGGGCGGGCTTGAGGGGCTGTTCGATCTGGTGATCGTGGCGACCGGGGCGCTGGTCATCGACGGGGTCGGGCCGGAGAAGTCGTTGAAGGCGGTGACGGGTCCCGCGCTTGCGGCGCAGTTTGCCTTGAACGCCATAGGGCCTGCCCTGGTGCTGAAGCATGGCTTGCGGCTGTTGCCGCGTGACCGGGTCGGTCGGCTTGCGGTTCTGTCGGCGCGGGTGGGGTCAATCGGGGACAATGCCTTGGGCGGCTGGTACGGCTACCGTGCGGCGAAGGCGGCATTGAACCAGATCCTGCGGACGGCGAGCGTCGAGGCGACGCGGACCCATCCGCAGTCGGTGCTGGTGGCCTTGCATCCCGGGACGGTGGCCACGGCCTTTGCCCCGGCGCAGCGGGCCGGGCATCCGGCGATCTCGCCCGACGAAGCAGCTTTGCATCTGCTGGCGGTGCTGGACCGGCTCGGGCCCGGGGATACCGGCGGGTTCTTCGACTGGCAGGGCAAGGTGGTCCCGTGGTGAGGTTGGTTCTGGTCCTTGGCGATCAGTTGACGCGGGACGTGGCGGCGTTGCGGGCGGCGGAGCCTTCGCGCGACGTTGTGGTCATGGCCGAGGTGATGGGCGAGGGGACCTCCGTCCCGCATCACCCGCAGAAGATCGCGTTGATCCTGGCGGCGATGCGCAAGTTCGCCGCAGCACTGGAAGGCGAGGGCTGGCGGGTCGCCTATTCCCGGCTGGATGACCCGGACAACAGCCAGACCATCCAGGGGGAGCTTCTGCGGCGCGCGGCGGAGTTCTCCGCGTCGGAGGTCCTGGCGACCAAGCCCGGCGAATGGCGGGTCCTGCGCGACCTTGACGACTTGCCGCTGACCGTCCGCGTGCTGGAGGATGACCGGTTTCTGTGCCGAGAGGCCGAGTTCCTGGCCTGGGCCGAGGGGCGCAAGGAGTTGCGGATGGAGTGGTTCTACCGCGACATGCGCAGGAAGACCGGGCTGATGATGGAAGGCGGCAAGCCCGCCGGGGGCAAGTGGAACTTCGATCATGACAACCGGAAGGCCGCGAAGCCGGACCTTCTGCGGGCGAGGCCCGGCGATTTTGCGCCCGATCCCGTGGTGGAGGAGGTGCTGACGCTGGTCGAGGCGCGGTTCCGGCATTTCGGGCGGCTCCGACCGTTTCGCTGGGCGACCGACCGGGCGGGGGCGCTGGCCGCCCTGGCCGAGTTTGTGGCCGAGCGGTTGCCCCGCTTCGGCGAGGAGCAGGATGCGATGCTGGAGGGGGAGCCTTACCTGAGCCATGCGCTCCTTTCGGCCTACATGAACCTTGGGCTTCTCGGACCGCTGGAGGTGTGCCGGGCGGCCGAGGCGGCGTGGCAGGCAGGCCACGTGCCGATCCAGGCGGCCGAGGGGTTCATCCGCCAGATCATCGGCTGGCGCGAGTATGTGCGGGGCATCTGGGCGCTGACCGGACCGGAGTATCTGGACCGGAACGCCTTGGAGCATCGGCGGAAGCTGCCGTGGTTCTACTGGGGCGGCGAGACGAAGATGGCTTGTGTCGCGGCGGTCGTGGGGCAGACCCGGGACCTTGCCTATGCGCATCACATCCAGCGGCTGATGGTGACGGGGAACTTTGCGCTGCTGGCTGGGGTGGACCCGGGCCTGGTGCATGAATGGTATCTGTCGGTCTATATCGACGCCTATGAATGGGTCGAAGCGCCGAACACGATCGGGATGAGCCAGTTTGCCGATGGGGGGCTGTTGGGCTCGAAGCCCTATGTCTCCTCCGGGGCCTATATCGACCGGATGTCGGACCATTGCGGGGCTTGTGCTTACAAGGTGAAGGTCAAGGTGGGCGAAGGGGCCTGCCCGTTCAACCTGCTTTACTGGCATTTCCTGATCCGGCACCGCGAGCGGTTTCGCCTGAACCCGCGCATGGGGCAGATGTACCGGGTCTGGGACCAGATGGACGAAAACCACCGCAGCACGGTGCTGGCCGGGGCGGGGGCGGTGCTGGACAGGCTGGACCGGGGTGAGGTGGTCTGAGCGCCGTTTGCCCCGATCAGTGCAGCCCATCTGGGGCGGGACTGTCGAGCCCCCCACCCTCTCCCCCCCACCCTCTCCCCCCCACCCACAGAGGGGGGAGGGGAAGGTCTTTGCGACCGGGCCTTGGGTTCGATTGAGAGGTCCCAGCGCGGCGTTCCAGCCCGGCGGGCTTTCGAGGCGGTCCGAAACCGGATAGGGCTAGGGACAGTTGGGCCGCTTCACCGCGAGGAATGGCGATGTATGATTGGGTAGTCCTTTGGGAATGGATCGAGATCGCGGTGCGCTGGACGCATGTGATCACGGCCGTCGCCTGGATCGGATCGAGCTTCTATTTCATCGCGCTGGACCTTGGCCTGCACCGCGACCGCAACCTTTCCTCGGGCGCGGATGGCGAGGAATGGCAGGTCCATGGCGGCGGGTTCTATCATATCCAGAAATACCTCGTGGCCCCTGCGGCGATGCCGGATCACCTCGTCTGGTTCAAATGGGAAAGCTATGCGACCTGGCTGTCGGGGTTCGCCCTTCTGGTGCTGGTCTATTACCTGGGGGCCGAACTTTACCTGATCGACCCGACGGTGCGGGACCTGACCACGGGTGAGGCGGTGGCGATCTCACTGGCCTCGCTCGCCTTTGGTTGGGTGGCCTACAACACGCTGTGCAAGCTGTTCGTCAACGCCAACCAGACCTTGCTGATGCTGGCCCTGTTCGCGGTTCTGGTCGGCATGAGCCTCTTTTACACCTCCGTGTTCAGCGGTCGGGCGGCGCTTTTGCACCTTGGCGCATTCACCGCCTCGATCATGTCGGGGAACGTGTTCTTCGTCATCATGCCGAACCAGCGGGTGGTGGTGGCCGATCTGAAGGCGGGCAGGAAGCCCGACCCGAAGTATGGCAAGATCGCCAAGCAACGCAGCACGCACAACAACTACCTCACCCTGCCGGTGATCTTCCTGATGCTGTCGAACCATTATCCCTTGGTCTTCGCGACCGAGTGGAACTGGCTGATCGCGTCTTTGGTCTTCCTGATGGGGGTGACGATCCGGCACTGGTTCAACACCCGGCACGCACGGAAGGGCAGCCCGCACTGGACCTGGGGGGTGACAGTGATCCTGTTTCTGGTCATCGCCTGGCTATCGACCGCCCCGATGAAGCTGCCCGAAGGCGAGGCCGCGCTGCAGGGCGAGGCGTTGCGGTTGGCAGGCCTCGACGGGTTTCAAGAGGTGGTCGGCATCGTGCAGGGCCGCTGCTCGATGTGTCACGCAAGCGAACCGGGGTGGGAGGGGCTCTACTGGCCGCCGAAGGGAGTCGTGCTGGAAACCGAGGCGCAGATCGCGCGTGAGGCGCGGCGGATCTATCTGCAGGCCGGGATCAGCCATGCGATGCCGCCGGGCAACCTCAGCTACATGGAGCCGGAGGAACGCGCGCTGATCGTGCGCTGGTTCCGGGGTCTGGGGGACGATCCGGTCTGACCGCCGGGAGCCAAAACTTTTCGAAAAGTTTTGGCAAATTCCTTTGAAGGAATTTGTCTTGCCGTTCTGGTCAGACGCTCGTCGTTGACTGCGTCACTCCTCGCTCGGGCCGTCCGACGAGGAGACGCAGTCGAACGAGGCGGCGTCAGTCGCCAAGCTTGGCGTGAACCTCGTCCAGGTCAACCGGACCCTTCGGCAGCTTGTTCCCCGGATTGTCGAAGTCATAGCGGAAAAGCTGGAAGTCGCGTTTGTAGATTTCCCACATCAGGTGCATGGAAAGATCGTCGAAATACGCCTCGACCGGATGGGCGCGGGTCGGGCCGTGGCCTTCGCTTTCGTTAAACCGCGGGATCGCGGCCAGATCGATCTGGTGCTTCACCTCGATCCGGTCCAGCACCGTCTGCATGCCGGTGTTGAAATCCTCGGTGAAGAAGATGTGGTTGTAGCGCCCGCCGTTGACGATGAAGGTCGACACATGGCCCGCCATCGCCGACCAGTGGATGTCAGGCTCCATCGGTTTTTTCCAGCGGATGGTGTCGCGGGCGAACAGAAGGAAGCGGCGGAAGCTGGCGATCTGGTCGAACTCCTGCTTGCCGTCGTCGCCGCCAACCTCCACCCCGTATTTCTGGATCAGAAGCGGCACCATGTTGCCCCGGTAGCGCTTGCCGTTCCGCTGGATGCCGCAGATCTTGTCGAAAAATGAGCTCAAGATGCGGGTGTAGGGGTTCCGGACGCAGGTGAAGGCATAGACCTGACGGCCCCGCACCGCGCGTTCGATCTTCTGCTGGCTGCCCTCCAGCGCCCATTTGTGCAGGCCTTGCGTCGCATCATGGATGTCGCCGTCGAAAAACCGGCCCTGATCGGCGAAATGCAGGATCTGCCCGATGGTCGAGCAGGCGCATTTCGGCACCACCCGGTAGACCACGCTTTCGCTGGTCGTCATCCAGGTTCCGGGAAACCCCATGCACACTCTCCACCTGACGCAAGACCTGCCGACCCCGCAGTACGAGCCCGAACCGAGCCAATGATGCAGACATATTCGGGCTTTGCAAGGAAGCTTGGCAATGGATAAGCAGGTCAATGCCGTGAATGCGAACGACCGGACCCGATGACCCAGCTTGCCTATGTCCTTCTGTGCCACAAGGACCCCGAGGGGATCATCGCCCAGGCCCTGCGGCTGACGGCGGCGGGCGACTGCATCGCGATCCATTTCGATGCGCGGGCGAAACCGGGCGACTATGCAAGGATCCGGGTGGCGCTGGCCGACAATCCGCAGGTCACCTTTGCGCGCCGCCGGGTGAAATGCGGCTGGGGGGAGTGGAGCCTGGTTGCAGCCACCCTGCAGGCCTTGCGCGCCGCCGTCACGGCCTTTCCCGGGGCCACGCATTTCTACATGCTTTCGGGCGATTGCTGGCCGATCAAGACCGCCGAACATGTCCGCGCCCGGCTGGAGGCCGAGGATGCCGACTACATCGAAAGCTTCGACTTCTTCGCCTCGGACTGGATCAAGACCGGGATCAAGGAAGAGCGGCTGATCTATCGCCACTGGTTCAACGAACGGCAACGGAAGGCGTGGTTCTACCGCTCCATGGCGCTGCAGCGCCGGTTGGGGCTGAAGCGGGCGATCCCGGCGGACCTCTCGATCCGGATCGGCAGCCAGTGGTGGTGCCTGCGCCGCCAGACGGTCGAGGCCGCACTGGGTTTCATCGACCGGCGGCGCGACGTGCTGCGGTTCTTCCGCACGACCTGGATCCCGGATGAGACGTTCTTCCAGACCATCGTCGCGCATCTGGTGCCGGAGCGCGAGATCCGCTCGCGCACGCTCACGTTCCTCATGTTCACCGATTACGGGATGCCGGTCACCTTTTACGACGACCACCACGACCTGTTGCTGGCGCAGGAGTATCTCTTTGCCCGCAAGATCAGCCCGGATGCCAGGCTTCTGAAGGAACGTCTGGGCGTGCTTTACGTCGCGACCGGGGTTGCGTTCCAGACCACGGCGGACGGTCGCCGGCAGTTCGAGTTCCTGACCGCGCGCGGGCGGGCCGGACGCCGCTTTGCGCCCCGGTTCTGGGAACGCGAGGCAAGCCTCGGCCGGGGTCGGACGCTGCTTCTGGTCACCTGCAAGAAATGGCATGTCGCCAAGCGGCTGGTCGAGCGCATTCGTCAGGTCACGAACCTGCCTGCGGTCGAGTATCTGTTCAACGAGGCTGCGACGCCGCTGCCCGACCTTGGCGGGCTTGAGACCGGGCTGGAAAAGCGGATGCGCCACCGACGCGCCCTGGTGCGGATGCTGTTCGACACCTGGGAGAGCGATCGGCTGGTCCTTTGCGTCGATCCGGCGAGCACCGACCTCATCCAGGATTTCTACAACGACCGGGCGCGGGTGCGGCTTCTGGAGATCGACTGCGAGTTCTCGGACGAGTATCTGACCGGGCATGCCCAAAGGGTGGGCCTTGCCAGCGCGCAGACCCCGCCCGCTGCACTCGCAAAGCTGTTGCCGACGATCCGCTACGATGTGCGGTTCGAAAGCGACCGCCTGCGCGATCTGGGGCTTGCCGAGCACCGGCGCATGCGCGAACGGTCGAGTGTGGCCGAAAATGCCGAGGCGCTTGCCGCGTTTCTGGACATTCCCCTTGCCGCCGCTGAGGAGATTGCCGCAACCGACTATCTTTTCGTGGATTGACCCGCCTGACTGGAGGCCCCGATGCCCTGGACCTATGACCCGACCAACATCTTCGCCCGCATCCTGCGCGGCGAGATCCCGAACAAGACGGTGATGGAGACGCCGCATACGCTGGTGTTCCACGATATCCGGCACTTGGCCCCGGTGCATGTGCTGGTGATCCCGAAGGGGGCCTACGTCAGCCTTGATCATTTCGCCGCCGAAGCGAGTGGCGACGAGATCGTGGATTTTCACCGCACCCTGGCGAAGGTCTGCGCGATGCTGGACCTTTCGGGGCCCGAGGGGTTTCGCGGCATCACCAATGCAGGCCACCACGGGATGCAGGAGGTGCCGCATTACCATCTTCATATCCTTGGCGGGCGCGTGCTGGGGCGGCTGGTCGAGCCTGCGTGAAACCGCAGGCTTCGGGTCGCAAGTGCAGGCCCGACCGCGCAACTTCCGCAAAGCTCAGCGGAGGATATCATGCGATTTGAACCCATTCCCACGGCGCTTGCGCGCCAATATCAGGCCGGTGGCGCGGATGCCAACGGGCAG
>NCDS01000042.1 GCA_002280315.1 Rhodobacterales bacterium 32-66-7
ACCGGGAAAGTGACATCGCCGCCAATATCCAGATCGGCCCGACCGATCTTGGCATGGTGCGGATCTATATCGAAGCAGAGGGCGGGGTCGAGCTGCCGCTGGATTTCGATCCCGACGAAGCCGAGGAAATCGCCGAGGAGCTGCGCGCCGCCGCCGAAGCCGCCCGCGCCGTGGGTGAAGGCGGCAAGAAACGGCGCTGACGGCGGGGCCGGGCCAAAATCCTTCGAAGGATTTTGCAAATTTCTTCGAAGAAATTTGGTCTTGGCCCGGCCGCTCAGACCGCTGCCGACGGATCGCGCAGCATCTGCAGCCGTGCCGCTGCCACCCGAGCGAAACATCGAAGCACCGCCTTGCGCCTTGGCCCCGACAGCGGCGTCTCCGGTCCCATCCGCACGACTTCGGCGTCCCAGGCATCGGCCAGGATCAGGCCGGTATCGGGCGGCAACAGCTCTGCCGGGAATGTCGCATCCACCGCCCAGAAGAACCGGTCGCACCAGTCGAGATAGCCTTGCCATTTGCGGTCGGCCTGGAAATCGGCCCGGCCCGACTTGCATTCGACCACCCAGACCTCGCCCTTCGGGCCAAGCGCCATCACATCGACGCGAAGGCCCGGCGCGGGCACCAACTCCTCCACGCAGACGAAATCGAGCGACCTGAGGCCACGGCACACCCCGCGCTGCAGCCTTTGGCCGGGAAGCGGGGGCAAAACCTCGGCACCAGGGGGGAAAGACGTGTCCATCAGGTCAACATGAACCAAAGGTGAACGTCTGTCCAGCCTTGCAGCCTGCCCGGCAACGTCCTATCTCTGTCAATGGCGGGTGCTGCTCTTCGCGTGCGGGGCCAATTTTCCAGTGGCCGATAAGCAAACGAACGGGTGCTGGCTCTGACCGGATCCTGGTCCGGTTACCTGGTGCCCACCTGAGACCTCTGGCTCTCGGGAAAACCCCGGTCCCCACGGTCGCTGCGGGCCCGCCACCCTTCAAATCTGACCGAAAAATCGAGAACGGGGCAGATTTCCCCTGCCCCGTTCTCTGCTGGGTCCGGCTCTCAGGCTCAGAAGCCGACGACCAGCGACACGCCCAGACGGTTGTCCGTCTCGATATCGCGCGAGTCATTGTAGTCCGTGAAGTAGCTGATCCGGGTCGAGATCGCATCGGTGACCCGGAAGTTCACGCTAAGGTCGTTGTTCGCCCGCAGCGCCGTATCCGAGGACAGCACGTCCGTGTCGTTGGTCAGATACATGCCTTCGCTGAATTCATAGTAGAACCGCGACGAGGCGACGTAGCCTTCCTCGGTCTCGTCGTCACCCAGACCATCTTCCAGGTAGCTGACACCGAAACCGGCCTGCACACGCCAGGCCACGTTGGGCTGGTTGATGATCCGGAAACCCGGACCGACGCCGAAGAAGCCGTCGCGGCTGACCTCGCCCGCCTCATCCGCCAGATCATCGCGCGTCGCACGGGCCAGCGCGAAGACGTAGAACTGTTCGTTGAAGTAGTAGTTGCCGTCATAGATCGCGAAAGCGGTTTCCTCGGTCCGGACCCCTTCGGATTCGGCGTAGTCGTAGACGAGGCCGAAGGTCTGGACCCACTGGCCTTGTGCGTAGCGCATCCGGACACCGATCGACAGGTCTTCGGTTTCGGTGTTGCCGTCCTGGGTGGAAAAGCCAAGCGAGGCGTTGCCGCTGAAGCCCGGCTGGTATTCGGGATAGCCAAAGCGGGCGGCGTCTTCCGACCGGCGCAGGTCGCGCTCCACTTCATAGTCGATGTCGTCGATCCGGTCATTCAGATCGCGGATCCCGGTGATCCGATCCTGCGCGACGGCAGGCAGCGCGGCGCTCAGGCCAAGCGCCGAAGCGGCAAGAAGCAGATATGCCCTTTTCATGGTCAGTCCTTTCACTTGTCAAACGTGTCACTCGCAAACGGGCCAAGGCGACACCGTCATTGTGCAAGGAGAGATAAGCGAGTCGGCGGCCAAGCTGAAATTTGGAATACTTGAGGGTGCGGCAAGAATTTTTCATGGAACCATCCGAGGGATGCGAATCCGTGCAGACTTTATCGCAAAACGCTTTCTTTTCATTGGCTTGCCTAGCCAGTCCGGGCCAGCCAGCTGCTGCGGACCTGCTGGATCACCTTGGCACTGTCGCGTTTGGCAGGCTCGACCACCTCAGAGAGTGTCCTTGCCGCAACAGCACGCAGCCCCGGGTCCATATCCTCGCGCCAGATGACCCAGCTTGGATGCGCAAAGCTGGGCGCATCGCGGACCGGGAACAACCTGCCCTGATCCATCGGCTTGCGAAGATCGCTGGCAGGCAGGTAGGCGGCAAACGGGCGGTCCTGCAGATAGCCGTCGCCCGGCAAGCCCGGCCCAAGCGAGAGCTTGGCCCCGGCCAGCGTCGGCAGCACCTCGTCATGGAAGCGCTGGAAATCGCTGCCCCAATCGACCATCGCATAATGGTCGGTGATGCTTTCCACCGTCGCGTCCGGCCAGGGGCTGACCATGACGAGGTGGTCTTCCAGCAACGCCTCGGCAACGAGACCGGGCCGAACCTGCGCGCGATGGGACAGAAGGACATGCACGCCGCCCGACAGCACCATCTCGACCAGCGCGTCGGGGGCTGCGGTGCGGGTGCGCAGGTGGATATCGGGCAGGTCCCGGCGCAACCGGTCCAGCCAGGGAAACCCGAGACGCGGCCAGAACGACGCGTCCGCCGCAATGGAAAGCGTCTTCGTCACGCTGTCGACCGCGCTGACCTTCTGGCGCGCTTCCTCCCAGTTGCGCAGGATCGTCGTGGCATGGTTGCGGAATTCCTGCCCGGCCGGGGTCAGCACCACACCGGCCTTGTCGCGGCTGAACAGGCTGCGGCCAAGCTCGTCCTCAAGCCGCTGCACCCGCAGCGAGACCGCAGATTGGGTGACGAAAAGCCGACCCGCCGCCGCCGCGAACGACCCGGTGGCGGCGACCTCCTGAAAGGTTTTCAAAAGCTGCAGATCCACGGGCGACCCTCCGATGCACGCGTCGGAAACCTTGCGCAAAGTCAGACGGTTCCAACGCGCCGGGTCACAAGGCCGAGTGGGGGATCAGCGGCGCTTCTGCCCGGCCCTTGCGGCAGAAACCGGAACCGGTCGCATATCGGCGTTTCGCGCCCCGTGCCCGCCATGACCGGCGTCATCGCCATCAGCCAGTGCCATCACCGCAAGACCAAACTGCACGGCGGCAAAGACGATGCCGTTGAAGACGACCAGCATCGTCGCCGCCACCAGCCCGAGGTCCGAGCTTGCGATCAGCCGACCGATCCCGGCCACATCGAACACCACCAGCCCGGCGGTAAAGCACCCTGCGAGGCCAAAACCGATCACGACGCTGCGGAGGTAAAGGCGGACAAGCTTCGGCATCGGTCCCTCCGGTTTCCCTCCATCAGGTAGATCGATGCGGCTTCGTTGCAAAGCCTCAGATCACGATCCGTTGAAACCCGTCGCGAAGGGCTGTCGACCAGGCCTCGCTCATCGCGCGGAAGGCGGGGTCGCCCGCCTCGATCCGCCGTTTCAGGGTGACGCGGCAGGCATCCCGTTCGATCACCTGGAGATCAAGCGGCATGCCGACCGACAGGTTCGACCGCAGCGTCGAATCCATCGACAGAAGCACCGCCTTCTGCGCATCGGCCAGGCTGGTCGCCGGGTTCACCACCCGGTCAAGGATGGGCTTGCCGTATTTGTGCTCGCCGATCTGCAGGAACGGCGCATCCTCGGTCGCCTCGATGAAATTGCCTTCGGGATAGATCAGGAACATCCGCATCGCCCCGCCCCGGCGCTGGCCGGCGACGATCATGCTGGCGGTGGCACCTTGCATCGCACTCAACTTCTCGTCGATCTCGGCCCGGACATCGGCGAGCATCCGGCCGACGATATCGGCCACTTTCAGCAAGGTCGGCGCCAGCATGATGCTGGTGTCCGATGTGGCATCAGGGTCCTCGATCGCCTCGCGCAGGCGGGCGATGGTGGTCTGGCTGACCGAAAGGCTGCCCGCGGTCATGATGGTGACCACCCGCTCCCCCGGGTCCTCAAACGTGAACATCTTGCGATAGGTAGAGATGTTGTCGAGCCCGGCATTGGTGCGCGTGTCCGACAGCATCACCATGCCGTCATTCAGCAAAAGGCCGACGCAATAGGTCAAGTGTTCCCTCCCGATCACCACCAGCCTAAGGGCAGGCTGATGGCCGCTTCAAGCCGTCACCCTGCACATCGTTCCCCCTGCCTGCAAGAGCCCGCCCGTCGGTCACTGGTTCTGCCTTTGGGTCGGGGTCTGGGCATCGTCCAGGATCGCCAGCGTCACGTCCAGGTCTTCCTGACCACCGCCGCGCGCGACACCGCGGATCGGCGCTGCGTCCTGGGCATCAAAGCCGGACCCTAGCCGGATATAGCGGGCATCCGGGCAGCAGCGGTTCGCCGGGTCAAACCCCACCCAGCCCAGGCCCGCGATGTAGATCTCGGCCCAGGCATGCGCCGCCTCATGCGCCGCCCCGCTCGCGTCCGAAAAGAGATAGCCCGAGACATAGCGCCCCGGCAGCCCCCTCACCCGCGCCACCGCGATCAGCGCATGGGCGTGGTCCTGGCAGACCCCCACACCGAGCGAAAGCGCCTCGGCCGCCGTGGTATGGGCATGGGTGACGCCGGGCTGATAGGCAATCGCATCGGCCACGGCCTTGGAAAGCGCATGGTCCAGGGCAAGCGTATCCTCCGCCTCGACCGGTTGGGCGAGGGCGTGCAGCGCCGTATCCGCCCGGGTCGGCACCGTGGCGCGCAGGTAAGCCTCGGGCGGGACCGTCTCGCGGTGGCCGCGCAACACACCGGACAGATCGTCGGTCTCGACCACACCCTGAACCCTGACCGTCACCTCGCTGACCGGCCCGGCCACAGTCCAGCCCTGCACCAGATCGCCCGCCGCATCGCGAAACGACGCCCCCTTCTGCCCGCCAGAGACCGTCACGTCCCACTCCACCAGCTTCTGCCCCGCGAACACCGAGGGGCAGAGCCGATGGCTTTGCACCACCGACCGCGCCGGCTGGTCATAGACATAGCGCGTCACATGATCGACCTTCAGGCGCATCAGCGTGTCTCTCCGCTGAAGTACGAGGCATGGATCGTCCGGGCCAAGGCAGCGGTCTCGGCGATGTACCGGCTCAGGTATTCATGCAGGCCTTCGTCGAAGATCGCCTCGACCGTGGTGCCCTCGATCCCGGCATGAAGCGCATGGGCCAGCACCTGCGCCTCGGTCTCGCGGCCGTATTCCTTGGCCACCCGGTCCAGATGGTTCACCACCCCGGCGGAGCAGGTCGCCAGCGACCGCGGTGACCGCGTGTTCAGGATCAGGAAATGCGCGATCTTTGCCGCCGTCGCATCCCCGCCATAAGCCCAGTGAAACGCCCGCGCCGCCCCCATCGCGCGCAGCAGCGTCGACCACTGGTAGTTGTCCAGACCCGAGCCGACAAAGTCGATCCGGGGCAAGAGGACATAGTACTTCACGTCGATCAACCGGGCCGTGCTGTCACCCCGCTCCAGATAATAGCCGAGGTTGAGGAAGTTGAACCCGTCATCGCGCAAAAGCGTTGCATCGATCGCCCCACGCACCATGGCTGCATGCCGGGTGACCCAATCGGTCAGGCGTGAAAGCTCCAGTTCCGACCTTGGCAGCCGCTCCAGCGCCTTCAACTCCTGAAACGCGGTGTTGAGCGCGTCCCACACCTGACTGGTCAGGGCGGTGCGCACGATGCGCCCGTTTTCCCGCGCCCTGGTGATGACCGAGGCGACGGAGGACGGGTTGTCCCGGTCAAAGAACAGGAAGCTTTCGATGTTCCGCTGCACCGGATCGCCGTACTTTTTCGCAAAGGACTCGGCCATGCCGGTCGCCTGCAACAGGCTGTCCCATTCGCTGCGAAACCCTTGCGCGGACGGCAGCAGGCTGATCCGCGACCCCACCTCCAGCAGCCGTGCCACGGTATCGGCCCGCTCCATGTAACGCGCAATCCAGTAGAGGTTGTCGGCGGTCCGGCTCAGCATGCCCTGCCCCCGCGCTCAGCCTCATCCTTTCTGGAAAAATATCCCACGGGGTGTGGGGTGTGAAACCCCACCGACCGAGCCGGTTGTGCGCCCTTCGCGCACAGAGGCGAGACAAGAACAAACGCGCGGCACGCGCTCGATTTCGCCGACCGTCGACCCAAACACCCCCCCCTCATTCCGCGAGCACCCAGGTGTCCTTGACCCCGCCGCCCTGGCTGGAATTCACCACCAGCGACCCTTCGGTCAGCGCGACCCGGGTCAAGCCGCCGGGGACAAGTTCGATGGTCTCGCCCACCAGGCAATAGGGCCGCAGGTCGACATGCCGGGGGGCCACGCCTTCCTCGACAAAGGTCGGGACCGAGGATAGCGCCAGCGTCGGCTGGGCGATGTAATTGCCCGGATCCTCGACGATCTTGGCGCGGAACCGCTCCACCTCCTCGCGGCTGGCCTTCGGTCCGACCAGCATCCCGTAGCCGCCCGAGCCGTGGACTTCCTTCACCACAAGGTCCGGCAGCTGATCGAGCACATAGCGCAGATCGTCGGCCTTCCCGCATTGCCAGGTCGGCACGTTCTGCAAGATCGGCTCTTCCCCCAGATAGAACCGGATCATTTCCGGCACATGGCAGTAGACCGCCTTGTCATCGGCCACCCCCGCCCCCGGGGCCGAGCAGATGGACACCCCACCGGCGCGGTAGACATCCATCAGACCGGGGATGCCCAGCATGCTGTCGCGGCGAAAGCACAGCGGGTCGATATAGGCGTCATCAAGTCGGCGGTAGATCACATCCACCCGGCGCGGACCTTCGGTGGTGCGCATCCAGACATGCGCACCTTCGACGAAGAGATCCTGCCCTTCGACCAGTTCCACCCCCATCAGGTCGGCCAAGAGGGAATGTTCATAGTAAGCGCTGTTGAAATGCCCCGGCGTCAGGATCACCACCGTCGGATCGCCCGGGCACTGCTTCGGTGCGACCGACTCCAGGGTGCGGCGCAGCTTTTCGGAATAACCATCCACCGGCTCGATCCGGTTTTCGCGAAAGAGGCCCGGGAACATCCGCATCATGATCTCGCGGCTTTCCAGCATGTAGCTGACACCGGACGGCGTGCGGCAGTTGTCCTCCAGCACGAAGAATTCCTCCGGCCCGGTCCGCACGATATCGACACCGACGATATGGGCATAGACCCCCTTGGCCGGCACGATCCCGGCCACGGCCTTTTCATAGGCCTCGTTCTGATAGATCAGCCGCGACGGCACCCGCCCGGCGCGGATGATCTCACCCCGGCCATAGATGTCGACGAGGAACGCATTCAGCGCCCGCGCCCGTTGCTTGATGCCCTTTTCCAGCTTGGCCCATTCCCGGGCGGCAAAGACGCGCGGGAACATGTCGAAGGGGATCAGCCGGTCGGGATCGCCGCCTTCGCCATAGACGGCAAAAGTGATGCCGATCCGACGAAACAGCGCCTCCGCCTCGGCCTGCTTCAGGTGGCGCAACTCTTGCGGCATCGCGGCGACCCAGTCTTCCAGCCGCGCATAGGGCGGGCGGACGCTGGTGCCCTGGTACATTTCGTTGAACACCGCCACGCCCCCCGGCCCGTCTGCCCTTGCTGCAAGTAGATCAGCGCCCCCGCCTGACGAAAAGCCCCAGCAGAGAGAATTCGCCCGTCAAGTGACCATGCGCCCAATCTTTGTGCAGTCCTGGACTGCAATCCGCGCCCCTCTTCTGACCTACTTTGCCTCTGCCCGCAACGTTCTGGCCCCGGCAGGATTCATGTCATCGGGCAGGACCGACCTGCGAGTGGTCTGGAGGGCGCGGCGGAAGGCATCGTTGCAAAGCCGGCCACGAGGGCCTCGGTTTTGCAGTTGAGCAACCTTCCCCGGACAACTAAGAAGCTTGTAACAGGAGGTCCGCGCATGACCGAAGCCGAGCCCGCAACCCATCTGATCGGTCAATCGAGCACGGAAGGGCCGGCGATTGACCGGTTCCAGATCTATGGTGAACGGCGCTCTGGCACGAACTTTGTTTCACGCACCATTGCGCGCAACTGCGGCCTCAAACGCTTCAGCTCCTACGGCTGGAAACATGCCCTGCCCTACTATCCCCTGCTGCCAAGGTCGTGCCTTTTCGTGGTCGTTGTGCGCGATCCTTTCGACTGGTTGCGCAGCTTCTATGCCGGCCCGTTCGAGGCTGATCCCGCAATCGCCGCCTTGCCGTTCTCCGGATTCATTCGCGCGGAATGGGAAGGCACCTATACCGGGTTCGAACGGCAATGGGCCTATCGGGGATATGCGGTACGCGACCGTTTCGCCCGGGGTGAGCCGAACTTCCTCGACCGCCACCCTGTGAACGGACGCAGGTTCCGGAACGTTCTTGAACTGCGCAGCGTCAAGCTCGCCGGACATCTCTCCCTGCTGGATCGGGGGTTGAACGCCGTGGCGATCCGTTACGAGGATTTCCGGGTCCGCCCCGAAGCGATCCTGCGCGACATCGGCAGTCGTTTTTCCCTGAACCTTCGCGCCGACTTTCGCCCGACGGACGTTCCGGTGGGCCCGAGTTCGGACCGGCGGGCTGCCGCAAAGACCGCCCCGATCAGCGCCGAGGACCGCGATTTCATTCTGGCCGGCCTCGACCAGACGCTGGAACGCCGCTGCGGCTATCTGCAAGACGCCTGAGCGCCCGAGTCAACATCTGCTTGCCGTGGCAGGCAGCACGCGCCGGTCAGGGCTGAAGCATCCGGTTCCCTGCCGCCCCCCGGCCGACGAGCCGGCCGTCAGATGCCAACTGGCAGATCATTGAAAGCCGTGTCACACGCCGGGTATGCATCGGGGACCGCAGGCCCGAACCCTTGCGCCCCCCCGGCTCCATGCTATCTTTCGACATGGCTAGGCCTGTCCTCATTTTCACGGAAAGCGGCATCTACTGCCCGGCGGGCGATTTCCACATCGACCCGTGGCGGCCTGTGCCCCGCGCGCTCATCACGCACGGCCATTCCGACCACGCCCGCCCCGGCCACGACGCCTACCTCGCCACACCCGAGGCGCTTCCGGTCATCCGCCGCCGCCTGGGGCCCATCACCGCCGATACGCTGCCCTATGGCCAGTCCCGGCAGATCGGCGGCGCGAAAGTCTCGTTCCACCCGGCGGGCCATGTCCCCGGGTCGGCCCAGATCAGGGTCGAGGTTGCAGGTGAGGTCTGGGTCGTCTCGGGCGACTACAAGACCGAGGCGGACGGTCTGGCCGAACCCTTCGCCCCGGTCCCCTGCCACGCCTTCATCAGCGAATGCACCTTCGGCCTGCCGATCTTCCGCTGGGAACCCCAGCCCATGGTGATGGCCCGCATCGCCGACTGGTGGGCCGAAAACGCTGCCGCCGGGCGCACCTCGATCCTTGGTGCCTACAGTTTCGGCAAGGCGCAGCGCCTGCTGGCCGGGTTGCCGCCGCAGGGACCGATCCTGACCCATGGCGCGGTCGAGGAAATGACGCAGACCCTGCGCGACCAGGGCTACCGCCTGCCGCCGACGATCCGGGTGACGCCCGAGGTTTCGGCAAGAACCCACCCCGGTGCCCTGGCCATCGCCCCGCCTTCAGCGCTTGGCTCGGCCTGGGCCACCCGGCTTGGCCCGGCAAGCGAGGCGTTCGTCTCGGGCTGGATGGCGGTGCGTGGCATCCGCCGCCGCCGCGCGCTTGGCACCGGGTTTGTCCTTTCCGACCACGCCGACTGGGCGGGGCTGAACGCCGCGATCCGCGCCACCGGGGCGGACCGCGTGTTCGTCACCCACGGCTACACCGCGCCGTTTCGCCACTGGCTCGAGACGCAAGGCTATGACGCCGGCATCGTCGCGACCGAGTTCATGGGCGATGATGCCGACCTGCCGGTCGTGGAATGAGACGCTTTGCCGCCCTCTTCGCCGCGCTTGACGGCACCACGAAGACCAGCGTGAAAACCGCCGCGCTGACCGATTACTTCCGCACAGCACCTCCGGCCGACCGGGTCTGGACAACGGCGCTTTTGACCGGACGCCGGCCGAAACGCGCGGTGAACGCCACCGAACTGCGGCATTGGGCGGCCGAGGCGTCGGGCATCCCCGACTGGCTGTTCGAGGAAAGCTACACCGTCGTCGGTGATCTGGCCGAGACGATTGCCCTCCTCCTGCCCCCTCCGGCCAAGACCGCCGAACCCACGCTCGACGACGCGATCAGGAGCCTGATCCGCCTGACCGGCCAACCCGCCGAGGTCCGCCGCGCCGCCGTGCTGACCGCCTGGGGCCAGCTGCCGACGACCGAGCGCTTCCTTTACAACAAGCTTCTGACCGGCGGCTTTCGCATGGGCGTGGCGCGCGGCCTGGTGACCCGCGCGCTGGCCGAAGCGACAGGGGTGGAGGAGGCAACCCTTGCCCACCGGCTGATGGGCGATTGGGACCCGGCGCGGATCTCGTTCGACACCCTGATCGCGGGTGACACCGGTGGCGACGCCCGCCCCTATCCCTTTGCCCTTGCCACCCAGCTTGAGGACGGGCCCACCACGCTTGGCCCGGCAGGCGATTGGCTGGCGGAATGGAAATGGGACGGCATTCGCGGCCAGCTGATCGCCCGCCCCGGCACCTTCGCGCTGTGGAGCCGGGGGGAGGAGTTGATCACCGACCGCTTCCCCGACCTTGGCCCGCTTGCCGATTTCCTGCCAAAGGGCACGGTGATCGATGGCGAAATCCTCGCCTGGGATAAAGCCCTCAACCGCCCGCTGCCCTTTGCGGCGCTGCAAAAGCGCATCGGGCGGAAGACCGTTGGCCGAGGTTCGTGCCACCGCCCGCGACCAGATGGCCGAAGGGGTGATGCTGAAGCGCCTGACCTCAGCCTATTTCGCGGGCCGCAAGCGCGGCGATTGGTGGAAATGGAAGCTTGATCCCTACACCGTCGACGCGGTGATGCTTTACGCTCAGGCGGGCCATGGGCGGCGGGCGAATCTTTACACCGACTTCACCTTTGGGGTTCGCGACGGCAATGACATCGTCCCCTTCACCAAGGCCTATTCCGGCCTGACCGATGCCGAGTTCAACGAGATCACCCGCTGGGTGCAGAAAAACACGCTGGAACGCTTCGGCCCGGTGCGGAAGGTGCCCGCCGAACTGGTGTTCGAGATCGGGTTCGAAGGCATCCAGGCCAGCCCGCGCCACAAGTCTGGCATCGCCTTGCGCTTTCCCCGGATGCTGCGCTGGCGGCACGACAAGGCGGTGGACGAAATCGACACGCTGGAGGGCCTGCGCGCGCTGTTGCAGGCGACAACCTGAAACCCGGGCCGGGTGCCAAAATCCTTCGAAGGATTTTGCAAATTTCTTCGAAGAAATTTGTCTCTCGTCCCCCCGGGGTTGCGCTTTGGCGGCACTGAACTTTACATGGCGGCAACCCCAAAGCCGGAGTGTCCGATGTCCCTTCCCTTGCCCCAACCCGTTTTCGACGCCACCCCGACCGGCGGCGGCTTTGGCGATCTGCCCGACTGGGACCTGACCGATCTTTATCCAAGTCCCGACGGGCCGGAATTCACCCGCGACATGGCCGAACTGGTCCGCGCCTGCGCCGCCTTTGCCAGGGCCTACGAAGGCCAGCTTGCCCGCCTTGATGCACCCGGCCTCCTCGCCTGTGTCGAGGAATATCAGCGTATCGACATCATCGCCGGGCGGCTGATGTCCTATGCGGGTTTGCGGTATTACCAGAACACCATCGACGCCGACCGCGCCAAGTTCATGGGCGACGCCCAGGACCGCGTGACCACCGCGACCACGCCGCTGGTGTTCTTCAGCCTTGAATTCAACCGCCTTGATGACGATCACCTGGCCCGGCTTCTGGCCGCAAACGCCGATCTGGCTCGCGCGCGGCGCGAAGCGGCAGCCCATGCGCTGGCCGAGGTGTTTGCGGCGAACGTCAAGCTGTTCGCGCGGGTCCACAACACGTTGGCGAAAGAGAAAGAGATTCACGACCGCTGGCGCAAGATGCTCTCACCGCAGCATGGCCGCCACCTGTCGAACCATGTCGAGCCCGAGGTGGTTGAGGCTTTGCGCAACGCCGTCGTCGCGGCCTATCCGAAGCTTTCCCACCGCTACTACCGGCTGAAGGCGAAATGGCTGGGGCTGGACAAACTCCAGGTCTGGGACCGCAACGCCCCCTTGCCGCAGGAAAACCCCCGCCTGGTCGATTGGGCCGAAGCTACGGCGACCGTGACCGCAGCCTATGGCGCGTTCGACCCGCGCATGGCCGACCTCGCCAAGCCGTTCTTCGAGAAGGGCTGGATCGACGCGGGCGTGAAGCCGGGAAAGGCCCCCGGGGCCTTCGCGCACCCGACCGTCACCACCGTGCATCCCTATGTCATGCTCAACTACCTTGGCAAACCGCGCGACGTGATGACCCTGGCGCATGAGCTTGGGCACGGCGTCCACCAGGTCCTTGCCGCTGGACAGGGCGAGCTTTTGTCCTCCACCCCCCTTACCCTTGCCGAAACCGCCAGCGTCTTTGGCGAGATGCTGACCTTCCGCAAGCTTCTCGACCAGGCCAAGACCCCGGCAGAACGCAAGACCCTGCTGGCGGGCAAGGTAGAGGACATGATCAACACCGTCGTCCGCCAGATCGCCTTTTACGATTTCGAATGCAAACTGCACGCCGCCCGGGCGGAGGGCGAGCTGACCCCGGATGACATCAACGCGCTCTGGATGTCGGTTCAGGCCGAATCGCTGGGCGACGCGTTCGAGTTCATGGACGGCTACCAGACCTTCTGGGCCTATATCCCGCACTTCGTCCATTCGCCGTTCTACGTCTATGCCTATGCTTTCGGCGACGGCCTCGTGAACGCGCTTTACGCCGCCTATCAAGGCGGGTTACCCGGGTTTCAGGACAAGTATTTTGCCATGCTGGAGGCAGGCGGATCGAAGCACCACAAGGACCTTCTGGCCCCCTTTGGACTTGATCTGTCGGACCCGGCATTCTGGGACCAGGGCCTGTCGATGATCGCAGGCTTCATTGATGAGCTTGAGGCGATGGAGGCCTGATCTTGCCACTCTTCCTGCGCGCGCTGCCCTTGTCGTTTCTGACCCTGTGGCATTACGTGTTCTGGCTGCCCCTGGTCCTGATCATCTGCATCCCCTTCCTGCTGCTGGCGTTGATCCCCTTTGTCGGCATCGTGGTCGCAACCGCCATCGCCACCTTCATCAGCTTTGCCGGGTTCCGCAGCGCGCTTGCGGCCTGTGGCAAGGACAACGAGCCGTCGTTCGGCAAGCTGATCGGGTCAAGCCTGTCCTTGAGCGTCATCAACATCCTGATCTCGATCCTCTTCATCATGATCTCCATCGGGGTCGGCATGGGTCTGGCCTATATCGACGTGACCCCCGATTTCACCGCGCCGGGGCTGGAGGATTTTCCGATCGAGACCGGCTATGCCAGCCTGATCTATCTGCTCCTCAGCTCGCTTTACTATTGTGCGATGGCGGTGCCGATGGTGGCCTTGGCGGCGGCGGCGACCCCGGGCGGGCGCAATCCGGGGCCGTTCTACGGCTTCGGCTCGGGGTTGTTCTCGATCCTGGTGGCCTGGGGGGTCTGGATCGCGGGGCTGTTCTTCCTTGGCTTCTTCGCATCCTTCCTCGACGGCGTCACGTTCGGGATGCAGACCGCCGTCACCAACATGTTCGGCGTGCCGCTGGAGGAAGAGATCACCATCGACTGGTGGTTCCTGGCGCTGGCGGTGGCCTACATGCTGTGGGGGACCTGCTGGTTCTGCACGACGGCGGTCCTGGCCTGGGACCGGACGGTGCACCGCTGGGCGAAGGTCCCGTCCGAGATCGTGCCCATCGAACGGATCAGCACCGACGATCTGCGGGCGCTGCGCGAGGCCCGGATGCCGGGGCGGAACCAGTAACGAAAGGCCTAGTTCCGGGCCAGCCGGTTAAGCTCGGCCAGGTGGGCGGCCATCAACTTGGCCCCGGTCTCGATATCGGCGGCGGCGGCGTCGGCATCGACCAGCGTGGCGATATCGGGATCATGCGCCACGATCGGACCGCCGATCAGCACCCAGATCTGCGGGCAGCGCATCCGCAACGCCACGATCAGCCGGGCGGTGGTGAAGGTCATCGTCGGCAGCGAGGCGGAAAGCCCGACCATCGTCGGGCGCAGGCGGACGATCTCCTCCACCAGCGCGTCATGGCCAAGACCAAGCCGGAGCGTGACGTCCCAGCCCTTGCGGCGGAGCGAATCGGCAGCAATCGTGGCGCCGATGCCATGCGTCTCACCCGGGACGCTGGCAAAGACCGCTTCGGCCCCGGGGGGCGCGGTCAGGTGTTCGGCAAGGAACACCGACCGCAGATCGCGCAGGATGGCATAGACCCGGCCCGCCCCCAGGATGACCTGTGCTGCGGTCGCCTCATCCCGCTCCCACCGCAGGCCAAGGCGGCGCGCAGCTTCGGCGATGTAGTGATGGTAAAGCGTGTCGGCAGTCATGCCGCCAAGCCGTTCGGACTGGACAAGATCGGCAGCCGCGGTGTCATAGCCCGACAGAAGCGCGTCGCACAAAAGCTCGATCGCGGCATTGCCCGGCACATCGGCTGGGGCCTGCTGCGCATGGGCGTCGCTGCGGCTGACGCGAAGAATCACCTCGCGCGCCAGAACCCGCAGCGCGGCTGCCGAGAGGGTGGCGCCCCGAAGCTCCAGCGACTGTTGCGCCCTTGCCAGTTGCGGGACCGGTAGATCGGGAAATTCTGCGGTATCTTCGCGCATTGGCAGACCTTCCTGATGGACAACGAACCGAAAGTGATAGCCCCGCAGCAGGAACGGCAAGACGCCTTTTGCCGAAGGAGGGTCGTCAACCGGGTGCGGCGGGCACCCTGCCGACAATCTCTATCACAGTCCTGTGACAGCGGGCAGAAATTCGCCGCCGCACCGCAGCACGCGCGCCGTGCTGCAGGGGCTAGATGTCCACCGCCACGTCGAACACCCGGTCGATCATCGCTTGGGTGCCGCGCACGAACTCCAGCGGACAGGGGTAGGCCACCCCGTCGCGGACCGAGCGGCTGAACGCCTCGACCTGCAGCTTGTAGTGGTTGGCGGTGGGAAACCGCTCCACGCTGACGCGGTTGCCGTTCTGGTGGAGTTCCACCTCGGCCAGATCGTTCACGTTGGCGTTGAACGGCCCGCCCTCCAGCCGGATCATGCCCTTGGTGCCCTGGAAGGTCGCGACCTGCCGGTTATACATCCGCATCGAGGTCATGGAGCCATAGGTGAAGCGGCCAAGCGGCCCCTCCATCACGCCGGCGACCTGCGCGAAGACATCGACGCCGTTTTCGCGCCGGATGCGGGCGGACAGGTCCAAAGGCTCGGCCCCGGTGACAAAGCGGGTGCAGCCGAAGGTGTAGACGCCGATGTCGCGCAGGCTGCCGCCGCCGGTTTCCGGCTTGTTGCGGATATTGCTGTCGTCGGTCAGGTGGTAGCTGAAGGCGACATCGGCATGGACCAGCGTCCCGATCTCGCCCGCGTGCAGCCATTCCTGCGCGCGCTGCCATTGCGGGTGATGGACGATCATGTAGGCCTCGGCCGCCAGAAGGCCGCTTTGGTCACGGGCGGCGATGATCTGGTCGATCTCGTCGGCCCGCATCGCGATGGGCTTTTCGGTCAGCACATGCTTGCCCGCCGCAAGCGCCTTCAGCGTCCATTCGACATGAAGGTGGTTCGGCAAGGGAATGTAGACGGCATCGATTGTGGGATCGGCCAGCAGCGCATCATAGCTGGCATGGACGGCGATGCCGGGGCAAAAGGCGCGAAACCCGGCGGCCTTGGCCGGGTCCGAGGTGGCAAGTGCCGCCAGTTCCGCCCCTTCGGCCGCATGGATTGCCGGGGCCATCTGTTCGCGCGCAAACCGTGCCGCGCCAAGCACACCCCATCTGACCGGTTTCATCGCTGCCCCCATGCTGCTTTGCGTTCGGGTGCAGTTGCCCAGAAAACGGTCGCGCAATCAACCCGCAGCATAAGTCGATGCCAAGGGGGGCAGCACCGGGATGCCGCCCCCCCGGACCCGGGTCACAGGACGATATCGGCCTTTGGGGCCGGACTGTCCTGGTCACCGCGCCGCGCGGCGATGGCCAGCGCAAAGGTCAGGATCCCGACGCGGCCCGCATACATCAGCAGAACCACGATCATCTTGCCGGGTTCGCTAAGCGATCCGGTGATCCCCATGCTGAGCCCGACGGTCGACATGGCACTGATCGCCTCGAACAGCACCACGTCGAAGCGGGCCCCCGCCTCGGTCACCAGCAGACAGGTGGCGAACAGAAACAGCAGCGCCAGGTAGTAGCCAAGGCTGGCAAGGGCGAGCGACTGCCGCTCGGGCGAAATCTCGAAGCCGAACAGCCGCGTCTGCGGGTTCCTTGGCAGCACCGACAGCATTTGCGCCACGACGACGGCAAAGGTCGTGGTCTTCAAGCCGCCCCCCGTCCCGGCGGGCGATGCCCCGACCAGCATCAGAAGCGCCAGCACCAGCACCGCTGCCGCGTCGATCCCGCTGATCGGCACCGTGTTGAACCCGACGGTGGTCGACGCCGACATCGCCTGAAAGACCGCCGCATACCAACGCCCCGGCCCCTCGATGGCCGAGATCGGCGGGTCGGCAAACGCAAGGAACAGCGCCCCGCCACCGATCAGAAGCAGGGTTATCCGCAGGATCACGACCGAGGAAAACGCAAGCGGACGCGGCCCGCCCTTCGCGCGCTGCCACAGGTCCACGACCACCAGAAATCCGGTAGCGCCCAGGATGGACAGCAGGCTCAGGACCAGGTTGATGCCGATATTGTCGCGAAACGGCTCCATCCCGGTCGGAAGGAGACTGAAACCGGCCGTGCAGAACGCCGAGACGGAGTGAAAGAGCGCCTGCCAGACCGGTGCCTCCAGCCCGGCGGCGCGAAACAGGGGCCAAAGCGCCGCAGCACCCGCCAGCATGACCGCAAAGGAAAACAGCACGACCGCGCGGACGAATTCCTTGATATCCGTGCCTTCGGGCAGGTTGAACGCCAGCCTCGCCCCCTGGTTGCGCATGCCGGACAGGCGGTTGCGCAGGGCCAGCACCGCGAATGAGCCGACCGTCATGTAGCCAAGCCCGCCGGCCAGGATCAGAAGGAGGATGACAGCCTCGCCAAATCCGGTGAAGGACGATCCGGGATCGATGCTGACAAGTCCGGTGGTCGACACCGCCGAGGTCGCGATGAAAAGCGCGTCAAGCGCGCCCACCGGCACCGTCTGTGCCAGGGGCAGCATGAGCGCCCCCCAGCCCGCAAGGATGTAGACCAGATAACCAAAGGCCAGAAACCGCGCCGGGCTGGCAAACGCCATATGCCGCAAGGTTGCGCGTTGGCGAGCAAAACGGGGCGCACGGCCCCCTTTGCTGGTGAGAGGAGGCATGGCTTACCCATGAGTGACACCGCGTCATGTCGCGGCGCAGCGATTTTACCGGGGGCACGGCCGCTGCGGCCATGCCATCCTTGCATACCGAGTTTGCGTCAGGCTCAGGCCGGAACCGCCATCCCCTTGCCGCGGGCAAGCTCGCGCATCTTCGCCTGCAACTTCTCGAACGCGCGCACCTCGATCTGGCGGATGCGTTCGCGGCTGACGCCATAGCTTTCCGACAGCGCCTCCAACGTCACGGGGTCATCGGCCAGGCGGCGCTGCATCAGCACGTCCTTCTCCCGGTCGTTCAGCACTGACAACGCCTGGGACAAGAGCGCGCGGCGGGCGTCAAGCTCATCCTTGGCCTCATAGGCTTCGGCCTGGTCGCTGTCTTCATCCTCAAGCCAGTCCTGCCACTGGGTCGTGCCCTCGCCATCCGAGCCGACCGTGGCGTTGAGGCTTGCGTCCGAACCGGAAAGCCGCCGGTTCATGTCCACCACCTCGGATTCCGAGACGTTGAGGTCGGTGGCAATCCGGGTCACATTCTCGGGGCGAAGATCGCCTTCCTCCAGCGCGCCAAGCTTGGCCTTGGCTTTCCGGAGGTTGAAGAACAGCTTCTTCTGCGCGCTGGTGGTGCCGAGCTTCACCAGGCTCCACGACCGCAGGATGTATTCCTGGATGCTGGCGCGGATCCACCACATCGCATAGGTCGCAAGGCGGAAGCCCTTTTCGGGATCGAACCGCTTGACCGCCTGCATGAGGCCGACGTTCGCCTCGCTGATGACTTCGGCCTGCGGCAGGCCGTAGCCGCGATAGCCCATGGCCAGCTTGGCGGCCAGCCGCAGGTGGCTGGTGACCATGCGGTGCGCAGCCTCGGTATCCTGGTGGTCGACCCAGCGCTTGGCCAGCATGTATTCCTCTTCCGGTTCCAGAAGGGGAAACTTGCGGATCTCCTGCATGTAGCGGTTCAGGCCCTGTTCGGGGCTGGGTGCGGGTAGGTTCGTGTAGGTGCTCATGTCGTGCCCCCTGATGGTCCCGGTGCGATTTCGCCCCCGGGACAAAGTAACCTATACCTTGGGTCAAATGCCAACAAGGGGTCCAGGTTGAACACACTGTGTTCAGGAAACGTTGCCTGCTCTGCCCAGCGCGGCAAGAAGATCGGCAAGATCCGGCGGAAGCGGGGAGGCGAACTCCAGCCGCTGGTCCGTGACCGGGTGGTCAAAGCCCAGGGTCGCCGCGTGCAGCGCCTGACGCGGAAAGGCGTTGGCTGCCAGTGCCGCTTCACCCAGCAGTTTCTCGGACAGACGCCGCTTGCCGCCATAGGTCTGGTCGCCGATCAGCCCATGGCCGACATGGGCCAGATGCACCCGGATCTGATGGGTGCGCCCGGTCTCCAGCCAGCATTCGACCAGCGCGGCCTGCCCTGCGAAACGCTCCATCACCCGCGCCCGGGTGACGGCGTGGCGGCCAGCCTCCCACACCACGGCCTGACGCTGGCGGTCGGTCTTGTGACGCCCAAGGCAGGTCGCGATGCGCAGTATCCCTGCGGCCTCGAAGCTGACGCCCCGGTGGCCGCGCAGGCGGGCGTCGGCGGCGTCGGGCACGCCGTGGACCAGGGCCAGATAGCGGCGGGTGACGCTGTGATCCTCGAACTGCCGGGCAAGGCCGTGATGCGCGCGGTCGGACTTCGCGACCACGAGAAGGCCCGTCGTATCCTTGTCGATCCGGTGGACGATCCCCGGCCGCCGCGCACCGCCGATGCCGGAAAGAGTGTCGCCGCAATGATGCAACAGGGCATTGACCAAGGTGCCGTTCGGCGTTCCAGGTGCCGGATGCACCACCATCCCCGCCGGTTTGTTGATCACGATCAGATCGGCATCCTCATACACGACGGTCAGGGGAATATCCTCGGGCGCCGCATCAAGGATTTCCGGCGGGGCGAGGGTGAGCTCATAGACCTCACCCGCCGCGACCCTGGCCTTGGGGTCGGTGACCGCTACCCCGCCGCGCGATACATCGCCACCCCCAATCATCCGCATCAGGCGCGAGCGTGACAGCGCCGCCGCCTCTGGCACCGCGGCGGCAAGCGCCTTATCAAGGCGGGTGGGCGCGTCCTCGCCTATGGTAACGCGCAGGCTGGTGCCCGCTTCGTCGAAAGGCCTGTCAATGTCCGACCCTGCCCCGCCCGATACCATGCCCGATGCCCCGCCCGATGCCCCCTTGCCGCCCAGCCTGCGGTTTCTGAAATGGCTGGTCATCGTCCTGACGCTGACGATGATCGGCGGTGTCATAACGGTGGTCGGGGTGATTGTCACCCGGATGCCGCAGGCCTTTCAGTCCAGCCCCCCAAGCCTGCCCGACGGTATCGCCCTGCCCCAGGGCGCAAAGGCCGTCGCGGTGACCTTTGGCACCGGCTGGATCGCCGTGGTGACCGAGGATGACCGCATTCTGATCTTCGACGCCGACGGTTCGCTGCGCCAGGAGGTTGCGCTGACGCCGTGATGCGGAAACCGACCGCCAAGCGGCGCTAACGGGCATGCCGCCCGGTCCCATCGCCGCCAGCCTTGGCCCTGGTCAGCGGAGGACAACATGATCGGAGATCTGGGGGCAGAAGACGCAACCGCGCTGGCCGGTCTGGTCGCAAGGGGTGAGGTTACCCCGACCGAGCTTCTGGATGCAGCCCTTGCAGCGGTCGAGGCGCGCAATCCGGCCCTGAACGCAGTCGTCCTCATGCAGGAAGGCGTCGCCCGGCAGGCGATTGCCGATGGCCTGCCACCGGGGCCGTTCCGGGGGGTGCCGTTCCTGATCAAGGACCTCGGGATCGAGGCGAAGGATTTCCCCAGCCACAACGGCAGCCGCTTGCTTGCGAATACCGTCTACCGGGGCGACAGCAGCATCTTCACCCGGATCAAGGCGACCGGCGTCGTCACCTTTGGCCGCACCACCAGCCCCGAAGGCGGGATTGGCGCTGCGACCGAGGCTGCCGTCTATGGCGGCCCGACGCGGAGCCCGTGGAGCCCTGAGCATACCTCGGGCGGGTCCTCGGGCGGGGCGGGGGCTGCGGTGGCGGCGGGGATCGTGGCCATGGCGCATGGGTCGGACGGGGGCGGGTCGGTGCGGATACCGGCGAGTTCCTGCGGCCTTTTCGGCTTCAAGCCGACCCGCGCGCGGCTGCCCGATGGCCCCTATGCCGGCGAAGGCTGGGCGGGGATGGCGATCGACGGGTTCCTCACCCGTTCGGTCCGCGATACCGCCGTGATGCTCGACGCTTGTGAGGGCGCGGACCTTGGCGCGCCCTACTTTGCCCCACCCCTCGGCCAGGGCCATGCAGCGGCAATCAGCTGCCCGCCGCGCCGGTTGCGGGTGGCGATCCCCGAGGTGGCCGAGGCGGTCCGCGCGGCGGGGCAACTTCTTGAAAGCCTGGGCCACCATGTCACCCCGGCGCGGCCTATGGCCGATGTGCCGCGGATGATGCGGGCCTGGACCGATATCGTCGCCGTCGGCACCGCGCTTGGCATTCGTCATGCGCTGAAAGGCCGCCCGCTGACCGAAGATCTGGTCGAAGGCGTCGGGCGCGGGGCCGTGGCCCATGCCGAAACCCTGCACCCGACCCGCTATCTGGCGGCGGTCGGCGACATCCACGCCTTCGGCCGCCAGATGGCGCGGTTCTTCGAACCCGAAAGCGGTGGAGGTCCCGATATCCTGCTGACCGCCACCCTTGCCGAACCCCCCGCCAGGGTCGGCCGCTTTGCCCATACCACGACGGATTACGTCGCCTACCGCACCGGGCCGGAGGGGATCTTCGCCTACTCCCCCTTCTGCGCGCTCTTCAACGCCTCGGGCCAGCCCGCCGCGAGCCTGCCCCTTGGCTGGTCGAAAGACGGCCTGCCGATCGGCGTCCACCTCGCTGCCGCTTTCGGCCAGGATGAAACCCTGATCGCCTTGTGCGCAGAGGTTGAGCGTGCCGCACCCTGGGGCGGAAAACGTGCGCCGATGGCGGTGTGAAGCGGAAGGAATCGCTTGTAATGCCCCACTTTCGCGACCCACACTGATGAAAAGACTGCACAGAATAAGAAGACCAGGGAGCTTTGTTTGACCAATCCGGTAACGATCTCGGCCAGGGGTGTGGTCAAGGCTTTCGGACAAGGGCCGGGTGCCGTGCGGGCGCTGGACGATGTCTCGCTTGATATCCGCAAGGGGGAGTTCTTTACGCTCCTCGGCCCCTCTGGCTGCGGCAAGACCACGCTTCTCCGCCTGATCGCGGGGTTCGAGATGCCTTCGGGCGGGACGATCCTCTTGGACGGGGCCGATATCACCGACCTGCCGCCGAACAAGCGGCCGGTCAACACGGTCTTTCAATCCTATGCCCTGTTTCCCCACCTGACCGTGGCCGAGAATGTGGCGTTTGGCCTCCAGATGCTGGGCAAGCCGGCGGGCGAGGTACGCGCGACGACCGAGCGGATGCTGGCGCTGGTCAAGCTTGAGGCGTTGGCAAGCCGCAAGACCGCGCAACTGTCGGGTGGCCAGCAGCAGCGCGTGGCTTTGGCGCGCGCGCTGGCCCCGCAGCCGAAGGTGCTGCTTCTGGACGAGCCGCTGTCAGCGCTGGACCTGAAACTTCGGAAGGAAATGCAGGTCGAACTGAAACGCCTCCAGCATGAAACCGGCATCACCTTTGTCTTTGTGACGCATGACCAGGAAGAAGCGCTGACCATGTCCGACCGCATCGCGGTGATGAATGCGGGCAAGATCCAGCAGGTTGGCACCGCGAAAGAGGTCTACACCCAGCCGAAGAACCGCTTCGTCGCCAGCTTCATCGGCGAGACGAATTTTTTGACCGGCACCGCCCGGGCGGGCGCGCTGGAGCTTCCGACCGGCGACACCATCCCGGTCGAAGGGTTGAAGCCTGTGGACGGCGGCAAACCCGTCACCGTGACCGTCCGCCCCGAACAGGTCCGGATCGGCAAACCGGGGGTCGAGGGCGCAAAGGCCAAGGTCGCGGCGCTGGTCTATTTCGGCACCGACACGCATTGCCACCTCCACCTGCGCGACGGGACCGAAGTCGTCGTGCGGCTGCAAAGCCCGGCCTCGGGTGACAGCGGCCTGGCTGAAGGCGATGAGGTGAGCCTGGGCTTCGCCCCCGGCGCTGCCCAGGTGGTGGAGGATTGATGCCAAGCCAGGCCGAAGCCCGCGCGATCACCGCTTCAGCCCGCAACGGCTGGCTTTTGTCCACGCCGGCGCTGGTGATCCTGTCGCTGGCCGCCGTCGGGCCGCTCCTGATCGTTGTCATATATTCCTTCCTGACCCCCGGCCAGCACGGCAATGTAGTGTGGGAGTTCTCGACCGATGGCTGGACCGGCATCCTGTGGTCGAAGGACATCTTCACCGACGAATGGATGCTGGCGGACGCGCATCTGACGATCTTCTGGCGGTCGGTCAGCCTGTCCCTGATGACCACGCTCTTCGCCTTTGTCGTCGGTTTTCCCACCGCCTGGTTCATCGCGACACGGCCGCCGAAGGAGCGGGCGCTGTGGCTGTTCCTGATCACCATTCCGTTCTGGACCAACCTTTTGATCCGCACCTATGCGATCAACGAGGTGCTTCGGAAGGAAGGGTTGATGAACACCGTCCTGATGGGCCTCGGGCTGACCGACGCGCCGATTGACGTCCTTTACACCCAGACCGCGATCTTCATCGGGATGACTTACGTCTATCTGCCCTTGATGGTGCTGCCCCTCTTCGCCGCGATCGACCGGTTCGACATGAAACTTCTGGAAGCCGCCTACGACCTTTACGCCAGCCGCTGGCAGGTGCTGCGGCGGATCATCCTGCCCATCGTCAAGCCGGGGATCATCGCGGGGTCGATCCTGGTCTTCGTGCCCTCGCTGGGGGCCTATGTCACGCCGAGGGTGCTGGGCGGCGGCAAGCAGATGATGATCGGCAATTTCATCGAGTTGCAGTTTCTGCAGGGCAAGAACTGGCCCCTGGGGGCGGCGCTGTCGATGCTTTTGTTGCTGATCGTCATGGCGGCGCTGCTGGTCTACGTCCGCTATGCCAACCGGGGATCCTCGCATGGCTAAGTCGGGGGCTGACCGGGGGTTTCAGGTGGCCCGGGTGCCGGGCTTTGCGATCACCGCGATTGTGGTCTTCGTGGCGCTTTACCTGCCGATCTTCACGCTGGTGGCCTATTCCTTCAACGCCTCCACCTCGCTTGCGGTCTGGGGTGGCTTCTCGCTCGACTGGTACGCGCGGGCCTGGGACAACGATCAGGTCAAGGACGCGACGCTGCGGTCCCTGATCATTGCAAGCTTTGCGGCCGTCATCTCGACCACCGTGGCCACGATGGCAGCGCTTGGGACGACGCGGCGGCGGGACTTCAAGGGCCAGACCTTCATCTATGTGATGATCAACCAGCCCCTGATGGTGCCCGAGATCGTGACCGCCGTCGCCCTGATGATCGTCTTCGGTCTGGTCAAGGTCTGGCTGACCAGCATCGGCATGGGCGGGCTGACCACCGGGCTCGGGTATCTGATCCTCGCGCATGCGGCGTTCTGCATTCCCTTCGCCTACCTGCCGATCCGCGCGCGGCTGGAGGGGATGGACCTGACGCTGGAAACCGCCGCCGCCGACCTTTACGCAACACCGTGGCAGACCTTCCGCCGGGTGACCCTGCCCCTCCTTGCACCCGGCATCATCGCCGGGGCGATGCTCGCCTTCGTCATCAGCCTTGATGACGTGGTGATCACCGAGTTTGTAAAATCCGGCGGGCAGGATACACTGCCGACCTACATGCTGGGCCAGATGCGCCGACAGCTGACGCCCGAAATCAACGCCGTCTCGACCATGCTTCTGGGCCTGACGGTGGTGCTGCTGACCGCGTTCTTCCTTTTGACGCGCAAGAAAACCTGAAACCAACCGGGAGATTTCCGATGAAACGACTGATGACCGCAACCGCCCTGCTGCTGGCCACCACCGGCCTGGCCTCGGCCGAAGGGGTTTTGCAACTTTACAACTGGGGCAACTACACCAGCCCCGAGCTTCTGGCCAAGTTCGAGGCCGAGACCGGGATCAAGGTCACGGTCACCGACTAAGACAGCAACGACGTGGCACTCGCCAAGATCGAGGCTGGCGGGCACGGGTTCGACCTTGTCGTCCCCTCGGCCAACTATGTCTCGATCTTTGCCGAGAAGGGGCTGACCACGCCCCTCGACCTTGCGCGCCTGCCGAACCACGGCAACATCGCGCCGGAATGGATGGATGTGGTCTGGGATCCGGGCCGCACCAACTCGATCCCGTGGCAGTGGGGTTCGGTCGGGATTGCGGTCGATACCGCGGTCTATTCCGGCGACGTCAACACCAGTGCGGTCTGGCTGGAGGTGCCGGATGAGCTGAAGGGCAAGATCAACGTCGTCCCCGAGATGACCGACATCGTCAGCCTTGCCACGCTTTACTACGGCGGCGAGCCGTGCAGCGAGGATCTGGAAGTGCTGAAGAAGGTGCGCGACGGCCTTCTGGCCGCCAAGCCGAACTGGATCGCGATGGATTACGGCGCGACCGAGAAGATGTCGAACAAGGACTGGGCGGCGAGCGTGAACTGGAACGGCTCGACCATGCGGATCCGCGAGAACCTGCCGACCGTGGTCTACGGCTATCCGAAAGAGGCTATACCCTTTGGATGGATTCGGTGATGCTCCTCAAGGACGCGCAGAATGTCGATGTCGATGAGGCCTATGCCTTCATGGACTTCATCCTGGAGCCCGAGAATGCGGCGCTGATCTCGAACTTCGCGAAATATGCGAATGGTGTGACCGGGTCGGAGCCGTTCATGGACCCGGCGATGGCCACCGCGCCCGAGGTGGTGATCCCCGAAGAGCACAAGGCGAACGGCGTGTTCCTGCCGGTCTGCAGCGAAAAGGCGCGGGAATACATGACCGCGATCTGGACCGAGTTGCAGAAGTAGCGCCCGGCCGATCTGACGGAGCGGGGGGTTTCACACCCCCCGCACCCCCCGTGGGATATTTGGTGCAGAAAGGATGACCATGCTGGAGTGGTCAGCCACCGAGTTGTCGACGGCGATCCATGCCCGCAGGGTCGCCCCGTCCGAGGTGATGGCGGCGCATCTGGCGCAGGTCGGGGCGGTGAACGGGGCGGTTGACGGGCCCGTGAACAGGGCGGTGAATGCCATCGTCTCGGCCCGGGACCCGGACGCGTTACTGGCCGAAGCGCGGGTTCTGGATGATGTGGAGCCGGCAGGGTGGCTGCATGGCATCCCCTTTGCGGTCAAGGATCTGGTGGCGACGGCGGGGCTGCGGACGACCTTCGGCTCGCCGATTTACCGGGATCATGTGCCGAGGGCGGATGACCTGGTGGCGGCGCGGTTGCGGGCGGCGGGGGCGGTCTTCACGGGCAAGACGAATGTGCCGGAATGGGGCCAGGGGTCGCACAGCTTCAATCCGGTGTTCGGCGTCACCCGCAATCCCTATGACCTGTCGCGGAGTGCCGGTGGGTCGTCGGGCGGGGCGGCGGCGGCCTTGGCCTGCCGGATGGTCTGGGTGGCGGACGGGTCGGACATGATGGGCTCGCTCCGAAACCCGGCGGCGTTTTGCAATGTCTACGGGTTTCGCCCGACCTGGGGGCTGGTGCCGTCGGATGCCGAGGGCGACACCTATCTGGCGACGCTGTCGACCGAAGGCCCGATGGCGCGCACGGTCGAGGATCTGGCGCGGCTATTGCTGGTCATGGCTGGCGAAAATCCGGAGGTGCCGTTTCCGCGCGCCTGTCCGGACCTGCTTGGCGGGCTTGATCGCAGCATCAGGGGTCTTCGGTTCGGCTGGCTGGGCGATTGGGGTGGGGCCTATCCGATGGAGCCGGGGATCCTTGAGCTTTGCTCGGCCGGTCTTGCGGTTCTGGAAGAGATGGGGGCAACGGTCGAACCCCTGCCGCCGCCCTTTCCGGCGGATGAGCTTTGGCAGTCCTGGACCACGCTGCGCGCCATGCTGAACGCAGGGGGCAAGCGGGCGCTTTGGGAAGACCCGGCCCAGCGCGCGCTGACCAAGGTTGAGACGCTGTGGGAAATCGAGGAGGGCATGGGCCTGACCGCTGAAGCGGTCTACGAGGCCAGCGTGATCCGGAGCCGCTGGCATGCGGTTGCCGCGCGCATGTTCGACCGGTTCGATGCGGTCGTCCTGCCCAGCGCGCAAGTCTGGCCCTTTCCGGCCGAGTGGCGCTGGCCGGAACAGATTGCCGGGCGGCAGATGGACACCTATCACCGCTGGATGGAGGTGGTCATTCCCGCCAGCCTGATCGGCCTGCCGGCGCTGTCGGTGCCGGTCGGTTTCGGGGATGCGGGGCTGCCGATGGGCCTGCAGATCATCGGGCGGTCGGGGGATGATGCCGGGGTGCTCGCACTTGGGCAGGCCTGGCACCGGGCGACCGATTGGCCGGGGCGCCGTCCTCCCTTGGCAGCCGGGCCGGTTTCGCGCTAGGCCTGCGGGTCAGGAGGCAGCATGCAGGTTCTGGTCATCGGGTCCGGGTCGATCGGGCGGCGGCATCACGACAACCTTCAGGCCTTGGGGGCCGGGTCGCGGCTTTTATCCTGGCGCGAGGGCGGGCTTGACGGAGCCCTGGGTGCGATGTCTGCGGCCGATGCGGTTGTGGTGGCGACCGCGACTGATATCCGCCTGCCCCTGATCGCCGCGGCGGCTGAGCGGGGTCTGCCGGTCTATGTCGAAAAGCCGCTCGCCTTCCGGCCGGCGGAGGTGGAGGAGATTGCGCTTGCCGCAGCCCCGGTCGCCGAACACTCGATGCTGGGGTTGATGCTGCGCTATCATCCTGCCGTGCGGGCGCTGGCCGAGGCCGACCTGTCCGATGTATTCCAGTTCGCGCTGAGCATCGGGCATGATGTGACCGAGTGGCGGCAGGACTGGCGTTTTTCCGACAGCTATGCTGCCCGGGCGGAGGGTGGCGGGGTGCTTCTGGACCTTTGTCATGAGTTGGACCTTGCCGCCTGTCTGTTCCCGGGGATTGCGGTGACGCGGGTTGAAAGCCTTGGGCACTCCTCCTTTCCGGGGGTGGATTTTGCCAGCCGGGTTTCCCTGCAGCGCGAGGGGGTGGTGGGCGATGTGGCGATGGATTACCTGACGCCGGGCCTGCACCGCCGCGCCATCCTGCGCGGGCATGCGCGGATGCATGATTTCGACCTTGCCGCGCAAAGCTACCGGGTCACCGATGCTTCGGGCGCGTGCGACTTGGCCTTGCCGTTGGAGCGGAACGCGATGTTTCTGGACGCGATGCGCGACTTTCTGGCGCTGGCCCGAGGTGGGGTGACATCGGGCAACCCGTTGATGCCGCGGTTGGATCTGTGCCTGCCCTCGGCCCGGCTGGTGGCGGAGGCCTGGGCAAAGCGCGGCTTCATCGGCACGATCACAAAGGAGATTCCATGATCCTGGGCCATATCGGCGCGCGCAAAGGCTCCAAAGGGGTGCCGCGCAAGAACTTCCGGTTGATGCATGGCAAGCCCTTGATCGACTGGTCGCTGGATCAGTTGCTTGCGCATCCGTCGGTGGATGCGGTCGTGGTCTCGACCGACGACGAAGAGATCTATGACCATGCGGTCGCAAAGGGGGCGCTGAGGATCGGGCTGCGGCCGGCGCATCTGGCGACGGATACGGCCGGGAAATGGGGGGTCTGGCAGCATGCGCTGGAGGCGTCCGAGGCGCTGATCGGGCCGGTGGCGGCGTTTCTTGATCTCGACTGCACCTCACCCTTGCGGCTGCCCGGGGATATCACCGCCGCGCTGGAACTTTACCAGATCGAACATCCTGACCTGGTAATGAGCTGCTGCGAGGCGCGAAAGAATCCCTATTTCAACCTTGTCGAACCTGATGCCTCGGGTGCGCTGCATGTGTCGAAACCTTTGCCGGGCGGCGTGGTTGCGCGGCAGCAGGCACCGGTGGTCTATGAACACGCGGCCTCGACCTATGTCGTCTCACCCGATTATCTGAAGCGGTCCACGGGGCTGTGGGAGGGGCGGGTCATTCCCTACCTGATGCCGCCGGAACGCTGTGTCGACATCGACTCGGCCTTCGATTTCCGGCTTGTCGAGTTTCTCATGAAGGACGCGCAGAGAATGGAAGACCAGCATGGTTGAGCAATTGAAGGGCCGGACCGTCTTCATCACCGGATCGGGGGGGGTGCTGGGGTCGACCTATGTCCGCCGGATGCTGGCGGAAGGCGCGCGGGTCATCGGCTCGGACCTTCCGGGCAAGCGTGCCGAGGCGTTGGTCGAGGCGCATGGCGGAAACCCCGATTTCCGCTTTTACCCCCTGGATGTGGCCAGTGAGGATGAGGTCACCGCGATCTTCCAGCGCATCCTGACCGACGGTTGGGAGCCGAATGTCGTCCTCAACAACGCCGCGATCACGGGGGAGCTCTTGATGGGCGCGGGCCAGCCGTTCCCGGATTTCGCCGACCTCAAGCTTGGCGATTGGGAAAAGACGCTGCGGACCAACCTGACCGGGCCGTTTCTGATAGCCCGGCAGATGGACCGGGATATCGTCGGCAAATGGCCCTGCACGCTGATCAACGTCGCCAGCATGTATGCCCTGAACGGCGCGCATCACCGGATTTACGAGGGGATGCCGTTCAAGAACTTCTCGGCCTATGGGGTGACCAAGGCGGGCATTCACGGGCTGACGGTCTGGCTTGCGGGGTACTGGGCGCCGCGTGGGGCGACGGTGAACACGATTGCGCCGGGGGCGGTGTTCAACAACCACTCGGAAGAGTTTCAGCGCCGGGTGGGCGAGTTGATCATGCTGGACCGGATGGCCAAGCCCGACGAGATCGCCGATGCCATGCTGTTTCTGGCGTCTGCGCAGGCGGGTTACATGACCGGGCAGATGGTCAATGTCGATGGCGGGTTCAGCGCCTGGTAGGCGCAAAAATTTTCGACGAAAATTTTTGGGTCGGGAGGGCGGCAAGGGTTCTTGCAGTCGCGCCGGAATGCGCCGCGAAGAAGGCCCGGATCGTGTCCGGCCCGGGGCCCGGCCAATCCGTCAGTGCTGCGGCCAGCGCTTCGGCCGTGGGCACCCGCAGACAGACCCCGGCGGCAATCGCCTCAACCGCCGGGTATTCGATGGTGTGAATTTCCGGGCCGACGATCACCGGGCGCTGCAGGGCCAGGGGCTCGATGATGTTATGCGCGCCATGCGGGGTAAAGCCGCCGCCGGTGACCACGCGGTCGGCAAGGGCGATGTAGAAATACATCTCGCCGAGGGAGTCGCCCAGCAGGATGTCTTGCACCGGCCCCCCACCCCCATCCCCTCCCCACAAGGGGGAGGGGAGGCTCTCGGCGGTCAGCGCCGCGCCCAGCGACTGACTGCGGCGCAGGAAGCGAAGGCCCCGGCTGGAAAGCATGGCCGCCACCTCATCGAACCGTTCCGGCTTGCGCGGGACATAGACGATGAAGGGCCGTGAGGGGTGGCGGAGGGCTTGGGCAATCGCGTCGAGGTAAAGTTCATCCTCACCCTCCACCGCCGAGGCGAAGGTGATGACCGGACGCTCCCCGGCCAGGTGTGGCCGCAGGCTTTGCGCTGCGGCGACCAAAGCCGGCGGGATCGGCTGGTCGAACCGAAGCTCTCCGGTCACCGTGATGTTTTCCACCCCGACCGAGGCGAAGCGCTGCGCCTGCAGGTCGGATTTCACCAGTGCCCCGGCAAAGCCGCGCATCAGGTCATGACGCACGGTGAACTTCGCATCGCGAGCCATTGATTTCGTTGGATATTGCGCGTTGCACATGTAAAGCGGGACGTGGGCGTTGCGGGCGGCAAAGATCATCCGCGGCCAGATCTCGATCTCCATCACCAGGCCGATGCTTGGGCGGAAGGCACGGAAGAATCCGGCAAAGGCCCAAGCCGTTTCAACCGGGACCCAGACCGCGACCAGACGACCGGCCTTGATGTCGGCGGCAAAGACCCGTGTCGCCTCACGCCGTCCGGCGGGGGTGAAGTGGGTTGAGACGACGCTCTCACCCCGGTCAAGGAGCGCGCGGATCAGGGGCACGGCGGAACGAACCTCCCCCAGGCTGACGGCATGGACCCAGACCGCGCCCTGCAAGCGCTGGCGGTAGCGCCCGAAGCGTTCGCCAAGATGCTGGCCATAAAGCGGGTCCTTGCGCGCCCGCCGCCACAGATAGACGAGGACCACGGGCAGCCCGAGGTGCCAGAGCAGCGACCAGAGCCAAAGGAACAGCCGCAGCTTCATTCCAGCCCCGCCAACGCGGTCAGCGCATCGACCAGCGGGGCAAGCCCGTTGCGCGCGGCGGCCGAAAGTGCGGTGGCCCGGCCCACCATCGACGCATGGTCAGTGGTCAAGGCGACGGGAAGCGTTTCGGCGGTCACCGGCAGCGCCGCCCCCGCTGCCGCCAGCGTGGCAAAGTCGCCGGTGAAATTCGCCGTGCGGGGGCCGTGCAGGATGGCCGAGCCAAGCGCTGCCGCCTCCCACGGGTTGTGCCCCTCGGTCGGACCGAACGTGCCGCCGATCACGCTGACCGGACAAAGCCGATACCACAGGCCCATCTCGCCGAAGGTATCGACAATCCAGACATCCCCCGTCGGCCCCTGCCCCAGGCTGCGGCGGGTGGCGGTCAGGCCCAAGGTCTTGACCCGAACCGCAATCTCACCCCCGCGCGCCGGGTCGCGCGGGGCGATCAGAAGCAGCGGTCGGGGCTGAAGGCTGGTCAAGGCGGCAAGCAGAACCGCCTCATCCTCGGGGTGCGACGCGGCGAGGAGGATCCTGCGCCGATCCCCCAGCGCGGGCCTTGTCTGGCCAAGCGCCGCCGGGTCCGCCGACAGCGCCGGGGCGGCGGCCTTGAGCGCGCCGGTGACGCGGACGTCCCTGGCCCCAAGGGCAGAAAGATGCCGGGCGGTTTCCGGGTCTTGAGCCGCGATCAGGCCAAAGCGGCTGAAAAGGTCGGCGAAAACCCGGCGCCAGCGGTGGCGTCGGGCAAAAGCCGCGTCGTTCATCCGCGCGTTGACCAGGGCCAGCGGGATGCCGCGCGCCGCCGTCGCCACCACCGCGCCGGGCCAAAGGTCCTGTTCAGCCCAGACCGACAGGCTTGGCCGCCAATGATCCAGAAACCGGCGCAGATACCCCGGCGCATCGAGCGGCAGGAACTGATGCCGGGTGCGCGGCGGCAGGTTTGCGGCGAAGACCTCGGCTGAGGCGCGGGTGGTTGAGGTGACCAGAAACTCCACCCCCGGGGCCTTTTCGGCCATCGCCACGATCAGGCCACGCAGGGCCAGCGTCTCGCCCAGCCCGACGGCATGGAGCCAGACAAGCGGGCCATCCGGGCGGGGCAAGCCTGCCTCACCCAGCTTTTCGCGCCAGCGATCGGGCAGTTCCTTGCCCTTCGCCAGCCTGCGCCGCAACAGGCCGGGGGCAGCCAGCGGGATGGCCTGCGCGGCCACAAGATACGATCGCAGCAAAAGGCCGGTCGGCCTAGTCATGAAACGACTTCTGCAATGAGACAGCCCAGAAGTCCGGCCGGCCCAGAAGCGCCACGAAACGCTCAGCCGCACTGCCCTGGCCGAACCCGTCATGCGAGGCTGCCTGCCGCCCCCAATGCGTCGCGAGGAAGGTCAGGATCGCCGCACGGTCCCCAGCCTCGCAAGCTATGACCGAGGGCGCGTCAGACCGGTTGGTCTGGCGGCTGCCGATATCGAGCGAGGGCAGACCCAGAAACGGCGCCTCCCGCACCCCGGCGCTGGAATTGCCGACCATGCAGGCGGCGTTCTTCATCAGCTCGGAAAAATGCGCGAACCGCATCGAGGGCAGCAGCCGGAACCGCTCCTTCGGCAGCGCCTCGAGCGTCTGGAAGATCGCCCGGCTGCCGGGGTCGTTGTTCGGCGCGATGGTGACGAAGCAGCGCCCGCTTTCAGCCAGCGCCGCGAACAGCTGTTCGGCCTGCCGACCGATGCTGTCCTGTTCGCTGGTGACCGGGTGAAAGGTGGCAATGCCGTAATCGTCAAACGGGATCGCATAGCGCGCCCGCACCTCGTCCAGCGTCACCCCGGACGGACGGGCGTGAAAGTCAAGCTCGGGCGAGCCGATGACATGGATCGTCGCCTCAGGCTCGCCCAGCGCGCGGACCCTGCGGCCGGCCGCCAGCGACGAGACGAAGTGATGCGTGCAAAGCTTGGTGTTACAGTGGCGAAACACCTCATCGATCGTGCCCGACACCTCCCCCCCCTCGACATGGGCCGAGCGGATGTAGTTCGTCGCCGCCACCAGCGCCCCCGCCAGCGCCTCGATCCGGTCACCGTGGAGGACGATGAGGTCGGGCCGGATCTGGCGGGCAAAGTCGGAAAAGCCGGTGACGGTGCGCGCCAGGATCAGGTCCTGCGGGTCACCCTCGGCCTGGTTTGCATACTCCTGCACCTGAACCCCCGGCACCCGCCGCACCTCGTTCGCGGTCAGCCCGTAGCGGTCCATGAGGTGCATGCCGGTGACGAAGAACGTCACAAGATGCCCGGCGTTGCGGGCCGCCACGGCGAGCGGCTCCAGCTTGCCGAAATCAGCCCGGGTGCCGGTGAGGAAGAGGAGATGGCGGGTCATCTGCGTCCTTTCCCGCATTTGTGGTAGTTCGGCAACGCCTTTCTTCGATGGCCGGACGGTCCCTTTCCTTTCGCAGTTCGCGGACCTAAGACATTCAGGGAGTGGGGTTGCCGATGCCGCCGAAGAACACAGTCTTGATGAACCACACCGATATGCTCGGTCATCATTTCGGCTGCGCCAGGGTCATGCGCATGATCGAGGATGGTCTCACCTCGCGCGGCTGCCGGATAATCGGGCGCATCGATGGCAAAGAGGACTGGCGGTCTTCGCCCCGCGCTCTTGCAATGTTGGAGCATTGCGATCTGATCGTGATAAACGGTGAAGGCACGCTGCACCACGGACGGCGCAAAGCAACTTGGCTAATGGAGACGGGCGCCCACCAGGTGACCCGCGACAAGGAACTTGCGCTAGTCAATGCCCTGTACCAGGAAAACCCGCCAGACTGGGCCGTGCTTCTGCAGCGATTTCGGCACCTGTATGCCCGCGACAGTCGCAGTGCAGCCGCGATGAGCGACCATGCTGGTCGCTAAGTTGCCTGGATGGGGGACCTGTCCACCAGCGCGGGTCCGATTGCGGATACGCAGGACAGGTCCGGCATTCTGGTCGGCGATTCTGTACGCAATTCTGCGACAGCGGCGCTGGCCCATCTTGCCAACACCCTAAACCGCAGCGAACCGACCCGCATTCTGCCTCTGACGGCCTCGCTACGAGAGGACAACCCATATCGCCCACGTCTCGCGCGGATGCTTCGGTCCTGGTCGGTCAACATTCGCCAGCGCTTGCAGGAAAACCGGCTTCCCTTGTTGCGCTACCTGACCTGCGAAGAGGAATATGTCGATGCGGTCCGGGCCTGTCGCCTTTCGATCACGGGCAGGTTTCATGGGGTTTGCCTCAACCTGGTAACGGGAACACCCTTCATTTCGGTGACCTCGAACTCATGGAAAATCGAAACCCTGTTTCAGGACGTTGGACTGGATTCGCGCCGGATTGTCCCGCAGGAGAAGTTGAGCGTCGATCTTGTCCTTGGCACGGACTGGAGTTTCTCAAGCACCGAACGGGCCAATATCTCAACCTTTCTAGCCGAAACACAGCGCGCTGCTGCAGCGATGTTTGACGCCCTCGCTGCCTAGCGACGGCGCAAAGTCTCGGTTAGGCGACTTAGTCCGAAATAGGCCATAAGGCCCAGACGGTGACCGAAACGCGTCTCTGCCGCGATCACGCGAAGCGCGGTGGCAATCTTTCTCTCGCGCGCCAAAAACTTGAGCTGTCGCCTCATTAGATGCCGCCTCGCCTTTGGCTGGGTGGCCAGCCATACCTCTTGGCGGCGTATTATCTCTCCAAAGAAGCCTGCGCGACGCAAAGCGTCGGTTCGCTGTGTCAGAGACCCGAGGTCGCCGCCGCCCACGCTATTGTGCTGGCGGACAGCTACTCCCGGCTCTGGGCTGAACAGGCCGGCCACCCCATGCGCCAGAAGGCGGACGGAAAACTCGGTATCCTCGTTAACCAGAATGTCCTCCGCAATGCCACCCAAGGTCACGAACAGGTTGCGGTCAATCCAGAAGCCACAGCCTAGCCCCGCGAGCCGCTTGCGAAACGGCTCCAGGGACGCAACCAACATGGCGTGGCCAGCCTGATGCTCGATCAAGGTGTCGGGGTCGCGGTCACCGCGAAAGGGTACAATTGACGAGAACCCATACAACGCTTCGGGCGCTGAATGGCGCAGTCGGAGCACCTGCGCCGGATATCCAGGCAGCATCAGGTCATCATCGTCCAGGAACAGAACTGTCGTACCATGGGCTACGGACACGCCAAAGTTCCGGGCTCCAGCAGGCCCGGCAGGCCTTTCGTTACGGACAAGGCGCAACCTAGGGTCATCAATAAAGGCAAGCGCCTGTTCAGTGGGTGCAGCGCTGCGATCATCGACGACGATCACCTCGCCCTCGTCTGGCAAGGCCAATAGAGCGGAGCGGACAGCGTGGGTAAGCAAACCCGGCCGATCCTTGGTCGGGATTATTATGCTTATCGTCGCTGTCACCCCAGATCCCCCCACTTCAGCTGCGTATTCCGCACCACCGACCGCATCAGCCGCTTGCCGACGACCTTGTCGAAATCATAGGCCGCGATCTCGCCCGACCCCGGACGTCTTGCCCAGATGTCGGCTTCGGTGATCACATGACCCTCGGCCAGGTCGCGGTCGGCCACGACGGAGCCGCGGGCGAAGCGGCGAGGTGGGATTGCGCTCGAGGACGGTGAACACCTGGGTTTCGGCGCCCGAAGCCGGATGGGTGTAGAGCGCGCGCCGCGCGGTGACGCGCAGCGAGTGCGCGGTGATGGTTTCGACGCCGCGGTCATA
>NCDS01000043.1 GCA_002280315.1 Rhodobacterales bacterium 32-66-7
GAAAAGATATGCGACAGGGTCAGGCCGAAGGCGACCGCGTCCAGCGCATAGTCAACCTCATCCTCATGCGCATATTCCAACAGGACCCCCGCCGTGGTGTCGGGGCTGAAGGTCGCCGGGCGGTCAAGGGCCACGGCGACATCGTAATCGGTCCCGTTCGACTGCGCCCCGATGTTGGTGGCCGCGCCGCTGATCTGCAACCGCTCCCCCCCGCCAAGGAGGTTGCGGTGGAGCCACAAGGCGGTCAACGACACCCCGTCCAGGCTTGCCACCTCGGCGCCAAAGGAATAGCGGCGCGGCTTCTGTTCGACGACGGTGGCGGTGATGCCCAGCAGATCCGGGCTGGTGATCGCCTCATCCTCGACCAGGTTGACCGAGCTGAAGATGCCGGTCCGGCGAAGGCGCATCTCTGACCGGCGGAGCGCGCTTTCGCTGAAGCGCTCACCCACCGGCAGCCCGGCGATCTTGGCAACCCGCGCCTCGCGCATCCGCTCGGCCCCGGTGATGGCGAGACTGCCGAAGCGAAGCTCGGGCCCGGGGTTCAGCGCCACATCGACGTCAAGGACCCTTGTGTCGTGGTTCGCGACCACCCGATCGTCATCGACAGCGGCCTTGGCACGCCCAATCTCACGCCAGGCAAGGATGGCGGCGCTGACCGCGTCACTGACGAGCCCGCTTTCCGCCGGTTGCCCGGTCTGAAAGCCCGGCGGCAGGGTGGTGTTGGGGGCCAAGGGTGTGACACGCGCCGCGCCGAAGCGGAACAGCGGCCCCGGGTCGACGGCGACAAGGATGGTGGAGATCGCCGCAAGCTCTTCCAGCGCCGGGATCGACGCCGCCTCACGCCCGTCGATGGTGATGCGGATCACCGCCGAATAATGGCCCCGCGCATAAAGCGCGCCAAGGATGCGACCGTAATCCGCCCGCGCCGCACCCAGCAGGTCCTGCGGGTTGGTCTGGTTCTGCGCCTCAAGCGACTGCAGAAGCGAGGCCCCCCGCACCGCATCCGCAAGGTCTTGGCCCGCCTCGGGCAAGCTGAACTCCAGCCGGTCGAGGGCCATCAGCGGTGCTGCGCAAAGGCTCAGGCCTGCAGCCAGCACAAGGGACCGGACCCGACCCTGCCCACGCCTTTCGCCCATCCGACTCGCACCCTTGACCCGCCACCTCTGCCCTTATCCTAGCTTGTCACGGTCTCGGCAACCGATGCTCTGCCCTGCCGGCAGGATTTCGGCCCCGGATCGCCGTTTTGGAAAACCGTCACGCAGCTGTCATCTTGACGCGGCAAAACACCCTCCGCTTCCACGGGAGAACCGCAATGACCGAAGCCGATTACGATCTTGATGACGCCTACCAGATCAAGGGCCCCGAGGATGCGCGGCGCGTCTATGGCGAATGGGCGGAAAACTATGACCAAAGCTTCGGGGCCGCCTGGGGCTACATCGCCCCGCGCGAGATCGCGGCGATCCGGAAAGCCGAGGTTCCGGCCACGGCCGAGATCCTGGACATCGGGGCCGGAACCGGGCTGGTGGCCGAAAGCCTGCGCGGTCTGACGGTCGACGCCCTCGACATCACGCCCGAGATGCTGGAGATCGCGCGCGGCAAGGGGCTTTACCGCAAGCTGATGGTCGGGGACCTGACGAAGACGCTGGAGATCCCCGACGCAAGCTACGACGCGGTGATCAGCTGCGGCACCTTCACCCACGGCCATGTCGGGCCGGAGTGTTTTCCCGAACTTCTCCGCATCTCCCGTCCCGGAGCGGTCTTCGCCTGCGGCACCATCGGCCCGGTGCTGGACGGCGTCGGCTTCGGCTCGGCGCTCGCGCGCTTGGTGGCGCATGGCCGGATCACCCCCATCGCCTGGCGCGACATCCCGATCTATGAAGGGGCGGATCATCCCCACAAGGACGACCGCGGGCTGGTGATGGTGTTTCGCAAACTCTGAGGGTCGCTCGTCGAGCACTTCGTGCACTCCTCGCTGTCGGCTGCTGCGAAGAGTGCACGAAGTGCTCGATGAGCTGCTATTGGCGCTTGCAGTATTCGGTCGGCAGACCTATATCCAACCCAACAGCGGTTTCGGGGTCCACACCCGAAGCTACCGATCGTCACGAAGCGGGCCGCTCTGGTCCGCTTTTCTGTTTCCGGAAACCCTGATGTCCGACCTTATCGCCAAGACCGCCATCGACCGCCGCCTCGCCGATATCCTCGTCCCGGTGATCGAGGGCTTGGGGTTTGAACTCGTGCGCGTTCGCCTCATGGGGGGCAAGACGCGCATCCTGCAGATCATGGCCGACCGCCCCGATGGCGGTATCGGGGTCGAGGAATGCGCCGATATCTCGACCGCCGTTTCGGCCGTTCTGGATGTCGAAGATCCGCTGGAAGACAACTATGTGCTTGAAGTCTCAAGCCCCGGGATCGACCGCCCCCTGACCCGGCTCAAGGATTTCGAAGTCTGGAAGGGCTGGGAGGCCCGGATCGAGACGACCGAACTGATCGGTGGCCGCCGCCGCTTCAAGGGCGACCTGGCCGGGGTCGAGGGTGACGAGGTTCTGGTCACGATCGACGAGGGCGCGGAAGAGGTTACCATCGGTCTCAAGTTCGACTGGCTGTCCGACGCCAAGCTGATCCTGACCGACGCCCTGATCAGCGAGATGTTGCGGCAGAAGAAGGTCTCGGAACCCGCCGAGGGCGAGTTCGACGAGATCGAGGAAATCGACGGGGAGGAGGGTGACGAACCCACCCCCGAGACGAAACACTAGCGTCACGACACACGAGGGAGAGATCACCATGGCAATAACATCGGCCAACCAGCTGGAGCTTCTGCAGACCGCCGAGGCTGTCGCGCGGGAAAAGATGATCGACCCGGAACTGGTGATCCAGGCGATGGAAGACAGCCTCGCCCGCGCTGCCAAAAGCCGCTACGGGGCCGAGATGGACATCCGCGTCAAGATCGACCGGAAGACCGGGCGCGCCAGCTTTACCCGCGTCAGGACCGTGGTCGAGGATGAGGCGGTGGAAAACCACCACGCTCAGGTCACGGCAAAGCAGGCCAAGACCTGGCTCGCCGACCCGCAGCTGGGTGACGAGATCGTGGACGAGGTGCCCCCGGTCGATCTTGGCCGCATCGCCGCTCAGTCCGCCAAACAGGTGATCCTGCAGAAGGTGCGTGAGGCTGAACGAGACCGCCAGTTCGAGGAATTCAAGGACCGCAAGGGCACGATCATCAACGGCGCCGTCAAGCGTGAGGAATACGGCAACGTCATCGTCGACATCGGGCGCGGCGAAGGCATCCTGCGCCGGAACGAGAAGATCGGGCGTGAGGCTTACCGTATCGGCGACCGCATCCGCTGCTACATCAAGGACGTGCGCCGCGAACCTCGCGGTCCGCAGGTCTTCCTGTCGCGGACCGACCCGCAGTTCATGGCCGAGCTGTTCAAGATGGAAGTGCCCGAGATTTACGATGGCATCATCGAGATCAAGGCCGTCGCCCGTGACCCGGGCAGCCGCGCCAAGATCGCCGTGATCAGCTACGACAACTCCATCGATCCCGTTGGCGCTTGCGTTGGTATGCGCGGTTCCCGCGTGCAGGCCGTGGTGAACGAGTTGCAGGGTGAAAAGATCGACATCATCCCGTGGAACCAGGACCAGGCGACGTTCCTGGTGAACGCGCTTCAGCCCGCCGAGGTGTCGAAGGTCGTGATCGACGAAGAGGCTGGCAAGATCGAAGTCGTCGTGCCCGATGAACAGCTGTCGCTCGCCATCGGCCGTCGCGGTCAGAACGTGCGCCTCGCCAGCCAACTGACCGGTCTGGATATCGACATCATGACCGAAGCCGAGGAATCCGCCCGCCGTCAGGCCGAATTCACCGAACGTACCAAGCTCTTCATGGATGCGCTGGACGTGGACGAGATGATGGCCCAGCTTCTGGTCGCCGAAGGCTTCACCAACCTTGAAGAAGTCGCCTATGTCGAGCTGGACGAACTTCTGTCCATCGACGGCTTCGATGAAGGCACGGCAGGCGAGTTGCAGGCCCGCGCCCGTGACAATCTTGAGGCCGCGAACGCCAAGGCGATGGAAAACGCCCGCGCCCTTGGCGTCGAAGACAGCCTTGTCGAATTCGACGGCCTGACGCCGCAGATGCTTGAGGCGCTGGGCAAGGACGGCATCAAGACGCTGGAAGACTTCGCGACCTGCGCCGACTGGGAACTCGCCGGTGGCTGGACCACCGAAAACGGCCAGCGCAAGAAGGACGAAGGCGTGCTGGAGCCGTTCGAGATGACGCTGGAGGAAGCGCAGCACCTGATCATGACCGCGCGGGTGATGCTCGGCTGGGTCGATCCGGCCGATCTTGCGCAGCCCGACGCGGAAGACGAAGACGCGGAGGCCGAGGCCTGACCGCAGGCCTCGGAAACACGCGGTGACACGCGGCGGTCGGGAAAAAGACAGGGACGAACCGGAACGCAAGTGCATTGCGTCCGGGGAAAGCCAGCCGAAATCCGGCCTGATCCGCTTCGTGGTCGGCCCCGATGGCATGATCGTGGCCGATCTGGCCGGAAAGCTGCCGGGACGTGGCATCTATGTCGCTGCCGACCGGGCGCTGATCGACAAGGCGGTGAAGAAGAACCTCTTTGCCCGCGCCGCAAGGCAGCCGGTCAAGGTGCCGGATGGTCTTGCCGATTTTCTGGAAGCCCGGTTGGCGCAGCGGGTGGTGGAACTGGTCAGTCTGGCGCGCAAGGCGGGCGATGCGGTGACCGGGTGCAACGCTGATCCAGGCCAGTGACGGGTCGGAACGCGGCAAGACCAAGCTCAAGGCCCCCGAAGGGCCAGGCGGGTTTATCGGCATATTGACGGCAGGGGAATTGGGTTTGTCCTTCGGGCGTGAACGTGCGATACACGCCGCGCTTGCCGCTGGTGGACTCAGGACTCGTGTTGTAGAGGAAGCGGCAAAGCTTGCCGGCCTTCGGGCTGGCGGGCATGACGGCGGTGAGACCGCCATGAAGGATACGTAAGACGCATGAGCGATACAGACGGCAAGAAACCTCTTGGCCTCGGGGGACCGCCCCGTTCCGGACAGGTGAAGCAAAGCTTCAGCCATGGCCGCACCAAGAGCGTTGTGGTCGAGACGAAGCGGAAGCGCGTGGTTGTCCCCACGGTTGCCAAACCGGGCACGCCCGGCTCGGGCTCGACCGGGTCGGGCAACCTTGGCGATCCGTCCAAGCGGCCCGCCGGTATCTCGGACGCCGAGATGGAGCGGCGGATGGCCGCCCTGCGCGCCGCCAAGGCCCGCGAGGCCGAGGATAACGTCCGTCGCGCCGAAGACGACCGTTTGCGCGAGGAAGATCGTGCCCGCCGCCGCGAAGAGATCGAGACCAAGGAACGCGAAGACCGGGAGCGGACCGAAGCGCTGCGCCTGCGCGCCGAGGAGGAAGAGCGTGCGGCCCGTGCCGCCGCCGCCGCTGCGGCCGCTGCTGCCGAAACCCGGCGCAGCGATGTGCTTGGCACCCGCTCACGCTCTGCCACGCCGCCGGCTCCGGAACCTGCGGCAGGTGCCCGTCCCGCCGACCGCGCCGCACCCGGCACGACCGAAGACCCGCGGGGTCCAGCCTCGGCCAAACCCGGCCTTGCGCCGCGCAAGACCGACCGCGACCGCGACGACCGTACCGACCGGGGGGCCAAGCGCACCACCGCCGACGATGGCCGCCGTTCCGGCAAGCTCACGCTGAACGACGCCCTCTCGGGTGAGGGCGGGCGCACCCGCAGCCTTGCCGCAATGAAGCGGAAGCAGGAAAAGGCCCGGGCGAAAGCCCTGGGTCTGGGTCAGAAGGCCGAAAAGCAGGTGCGCGATGTGCAGCTGCCGGAAACCATCGTGATCAGCGAACTTGCCAACCGGATGGCCGAACGCGCCGCCGATGTGGTGAAAAGCCTGATGAAGATGGGCATGATGGTCACGATGAACGAAGCCATCGATGCCGACACCGCCGAACTGGTGATCGAGGAATTCGGCCACAAGGCGGTTCGCGTGTCGGACGCCGACGTGGAGCAGGTCATCGACCAGGTCAAGGACACCGACGACAATCTGGTGCCCCGCCCGCCGATCGTCACGATCATGGGCCATGTCGATCATGGCAAGACCAGCCTTCTCGACGCGATCCGCAAGGCCAACGTCGTCTCGGGCGAGGCGGGCGGGATCACCCAGCATATCGGGGCCTATCAGGTCACGACCGATACCGGCGCCAAGATCAGTTTCCTTGATACTCCTGGCCACGCGGCCTTTACCTCCATGCGCTCACGCGGGGCGTCGGTGACGGATATCGTGGTGCTGGTGGTTGCGGCCGATGACGCCGTGATGCCCCAGACGGTCGAGGCGATTGCCCATGCCAAGGCGGCCAAGGTGCCGATGATCGTGGCGATCAACAAGATCGACAAGCATGACGCCGATCCGCAAAAGGTGCGGACCGATCTTCTGCAACATGAGATCGTGGTCGAGGCGATGTCGGGCGATGTCCAGGATGTCGAGGTTTCGGCCAAGACCGGGCAGGGCCTTGATGCGCTGTTGGAGGCGATTGCGCTGCAGGCCGAACTTCTGGAACTGCGCGCCAACCCGAAACGCGCCGCCAGCGGTGCGGTGATCGAGGCGAAGTTGGACGTCGGTCGCGGTCCGGTGGCGACGGTGCTGGTGCAGAACGGCACGCTGCGCAAGGGCGACATCTTCGTCGTCGGCGAACAGTGGGGCAAGGTCCGCGCGCTGATCAACGATCAGGGTGAAACCGTGCTGGAAGCCGGGCCGTCGGTTCCGGTTGAAGTGCTGGGTCTGTCCGGCACGCCGTCGGCCGGTGACACGCTCAATGTGGTCGAGACCGAAGCGCAGGCGCGGGAAATCGCCGTCTACCGTGAGAAGGTGATCAAGGACAAGCGCGCCGCAGCCGGTGCCGCGACCACGCTGGAACAGCTGATGGCCAAGGCCAAGGCGGACCTTTCGGTGGCCGAACTGCCGATCCTGATCAAGGCCGACGTGCAGGGTTCGGCCGAGGCGATCGTCCAGGCGATGGAAAAGATCGGCAACGAAGAGGTGCGGGTCCGCGTGCTGCATTCGGGTGTGGGTGCGATCACCGATACCGATGTGGGTCTGGCCGAGGCGTCGAAGGCCCCGATCATCGGCTTCAACGTCCGCGCCAATGCCTCCGCCCGGCAGTCGGCGAACCAGAAGGGGGTCGAGATCCGCTATTACTCGATCATCTACGATCTGGTGGATGACATCAAAGCCGCGGCCTCGGGTCTGTTGAAAGCCGAAGTGCGTGAGACGTTCATCGGCTATGCGACGATCAAGGAGGTCTTCAAGGTCACCGGGGTCGGCCAGGTTGCCGGTTGTCTGGTGACGGAAGGCGTGGCCCGCCGGTCCGCCGGGGTGCGTCTGTTGCGCGATTCCGTCGTGATCCACGAGGGGACGCTGAAGACGCTGAAGCGCTTCAAGGACGAAGTGAAGGAAGTGCAGTCCGGCCAGGAATGCGGCATGGCCTTCGAGCGCTATGAGGATATCCGTCCCGGCGACGTGATCGAGATCTTCGAGCGGGAAGAAGTGCAGCGGACCTTGGCCTGATCTCCGGTGCAGTCCCAAAATTTTTCGGCGAAAAATTTTGGGCATCGACTGACGGGATCAAAGCCAGTCGCGCAGGATCGGGATCAGGGGCAGGTCGGCGGGGGGCATCGGGTAGTCCCGTAGCGCGTTCGGCCTGACCCAGGCGAGGGTTTGCCCCTCGGTCGGGCGGGGGATGCCGTGCCAGCGGCGGCAGGCGAAGAGCGGCATCAGAAGGTGAAACTCCGGGTAGCTGTGGCTCGCGAAGGTCAGGGGCGCGAGGCAGCTGGCCTGGGTGTCGATGTCCAGCTCTTCCTTCAGCTCACGGATCAGGGCGGTTTCGGGCGTCTCGCCCGCTTCGACCTTGCCGCCGGGAAACTCCCACAACCCCGCAAGGGATTTGCCGGGCGGGCGCTGGGCCAGAAGCACGCGGCCATCGGCGTCGATCAGCGCTACGGCGGAGACGAGCACGACTTTCATCGGCGGATCTTGTCAGGCCCGCCGGGGGCCAGCCCCCGGACCCCCGGGATATTTTTGCAGAAAGGATGAGGGGTGCGGGGCGTCACGAGCGGTAGTCGGCGTTGATTTCCACGTAGCGGGCGGTGAGGTCGCAGGTCCAGACCGAGCGTTTGGCCCGACCGAGGCCGAGGTCGACATGGATCAGAAGCTCGGGTTTCTGCATGTAGGCGGCGCCGTCAGCTTCCTGGTATGAGGGGTTCCGCCAGCCCTTTTCCGCCACCAGGATATCGCCGAAACGGATGGAGAGGAGATCGCGCTCGGCGTTCGCACCCGATTTGCCGATCGCGGCGACGATGCGGCCCCAGTTCGGGTCCTGGCCCGCGATGGCGGTTTTCACGAGGGGGGAATTGGCGATGGCGAAGGCGGCCTTTGCGGCGTCCTCAACGGTAGCCGCGCCGGTGACCCGCACCTCGACCAGTTTCGTTGCCCCTTCACCGTCGCGGACCACCTGCAGCGCGAGGTCATGCATCACGTGGTGGAGGGCTGCGGGACAGGAGTTTCTGCAGCGTCGCCGGAGCCACTTTGGCATCGGTGAAGATGTAGACCAGCATCGTCGCCATGTCCGGGGCAATCATGCCTGAGCCCTTGGCGATGCCGGCGATATGGATCGGTCCGCCGTCGCCTTCGAGCGTCGCGGCGGCGCCTTTCGGGAAGGTGTCGGTCGTCATCATCGCATGGGCGGCCATCTCGATGGCATCCTCATTCAGGGCTGCGGCAAGGGCGGGCACCTGGGCGGTGATCCGCTCATGCGGCAAGGGTTCCCCGATCACGCCGGTCGAGGAGGAGAACACCCGCGAGGGCGGCAGGTCCAGGGCCGTCGCCACCGCCCCGGTCACCGCAGTCACCGCCGCGTCGCCAAGCTTGCCGGTGAAGGCGTTGGAGTTGCCGGAGTTCACGATGATCGCAGCCCCAGCCTCCCCGCCAGCCTCCCCCCCGGCCCCCCGCGCTGTCAGTGCGAGCTTGGCCTGGCAGTCGCGCACGCAGGCGGACCGGGTGGTGGACTTTGTGAACACCCCCGCCATCGCGGTCCCCGGGGCGAGCCGGACCAGCATCACATCCTTGCGGTTCTGGTAGCGCACCCCGGCCTCGACCGCCGCAAACTCGACCCCGCGGATGACAGGAAGCAGCGGAAAGCCGGCGGGGGCGAGGGGCGAGACCGGCTTGGCCGGTTTGCCCGGCCTCGCAGGGCCCGCTGCCAGGGTGCGCAGCTCTTTCTTCAGCGCCTTGGTGACCGTCTTCCAACCGCTTTTGGCCATCGCCCCGTCCCCCCCCGGATGCCGTCAGTCGATCAAGGTGGTGTTGGACAGAAGCGTCGGGTCAAGCCCTTCCCCCGGGCGGGTGATGGTTGCGGCATCGGTCAACTCCTTGACCTTGGCCTCGATCGCCGCGGATTCGATCCCGGCTGCCAGTTCGTCGCGGATCTCGTCGAGCGTCGGGTTGGCGGCGATGCGGGTTTCCTTGACCAGCACCAGATGCTGGCCGAAATCGCTGGTGATCGGCCCGGTAACCTCACCCACCTTGGCGGCGACCACGGCATCCTCGAACGGCTTGACCATCACGCCAAGGCCGAACCAGCCAAGGTCGCCCCCGGCAGCACCCGACCCGGTGTCGATCGAACGCGCCTTGGCGAGTTCAGCGAAATCCGCACCGGCGGCAAGTTCGGCCTTCAGCGCCTCGGCCTCTTCCACCGTCTCGACAAGGATATGGGCCGCGTTGTATTCGGTCTGCGGGGCTGCATCCTTGAAGCGCGCGTCATAGGCTGCTTGGAGGGCCTCGTCCGTCACGGCCGACAGGACGACGCCTTCGATGGCCACGCCGGAGAGGTAGCCGCGCTTGTCGTTCTCCAGGTTCGCCGTTTGACGCGGCGAGAGGTCGGTCACCGACTGGCGCAGCGCCTCTTGCTGGATCAACTGCTCCAGAATGCCGTCGAACAGCACATCGGGGGGCAGGGTCTGGTATTCCTGCGGCAGGCTTTCGCGCATCGCAATCATCTGGCCCAGGGTTATCTCTACCCCGTTGACCGAGGCCATCACGGTGGCCGCAGTCTCAGCCTCGGCCAGGGCCGGGCCTCCCAGAACCGCCAGCACGGCCAGTCCCGACCAAAGTCGCGCAAGTTTCGTCATTTCACCGTCTCCTGATCGAGCAGCCAGTCCTGCCACGTTGACTATGCCGGGCCTTGCCCTTACATCGCGACAGTCGCGTTGAACGGGGCTTTCCGGCATTTCTCCTGGCCCTTCTAAGGAAGCCGTCAGGATCGGGCAAGTCCGAGAGCCACACGATCCTGTCACGACGTTGGTCTACGGAGATAACATGCTGGGACTTGGGACACTCACCCGCAAGGTGTTCGGAACGCCGAACGACCGCAAGGTGAAGTCGGTTCGCCAAACCGTCGCCGCGATCAACGCTCTGGAGCCGGAGTTCCAGAAGCTGACCGATGCCGAGATCATCGCCCGCACGCGCGCCATGCAGAAGCGGGTGCAAGAGGGGGGTGAGGCGCTGGATGCCGTCCTGCCCGAAGCCTTTGCCAACTGCCGTGAGGCTGCGCGCCGGGCGCTTGGCCTGCGGGCCTTCGATGTCCAGCTGATGGGGGCGGTGTTCCTGCATCAGGGCAACATCAGCGAGATGAAGACGGGTGAGGGCAAGACCCTCGTCGCGGTCTTTGCCGCCTATCTGAACGCCCTGACCGGGCGGGGTGTCCACGTCGTGACGGTGAACGACTACCTTGCCAAGCGCGATGCCGAATGGATGGGCAAGGTCTATTCGAAGCTTGGTCTGACGACGGGCGTGGTCTACCCCCAGCAGCCCGATGACGAAAAGCGCGCCGCCTACCGCGCCGACATCACCTATGCGACGAACAACGAGCTTGGTTTCGACTATCTGCGCGACAACATGAAAGCTTCGATCGACGACATGGCGCAGCGCGGGCATGCCTTTGCGATTGTCGATGAGGTGGACAGCATCCTGATCGATGAGGCGCGGACGCCGCTGATCATCTCGGGTCCCAGCCAGGACCGGGGGACGCTGTACCAATCGGTCGATGCCGTGATCCCGATGCTGCAGCCCGACCATTACAAGCTGGACGAAAAGACCCGCAACGTCACCTTCACCGAAGAGGGGAACGAGGCGATCGAGGATTTGCTGTCCAAGGCCGGCATCCTGCCCGAGGGGCAGAACCTTTATGACCCCGAAAGCACGACCATCGTGCACCACGTGAACCAGGCGCTTCGGGCGCACATGCTGTTTCACAAGGACCAGCAATACATCGTTAGCGACGGTGAGGTGATGCTGATCGACGAATTCACCGGCCGGATGATGAAGGGCCGCCGCCTGTCGGACGGTCTGCATCAGGCCATCGAGGCGAAGGAACGCGTCCAGATCAAGCCCGAGAATGTGACCTACGCCAGCGTCACCTTCCAGAACTACTTCCGGCTTTACGAAAAGCTTAGCGGCATGACCGGCACCGCCTCCACCGAAGCCGAGGAATTCCGCGAGATCTACGGTCTCGGCGTGGTCGAGGTTCCGACCAACCGCACCGTGATGCGGGTCGACGAACACGATCAGGTGTTCCGCACCGGGCGCGAGAAGTACGACGGCATCCTGAAGTCGATCCAGGAGGCTCATGCCCGGCGGCAGCCGATCCTGGTTGGCACCACCTCGATCGAGAAATCGGAACAGCTTGCGGCGTTGCTGACCGGGGCCGGTATCCCGCACAGCGTGCTGAACGCCCGCCAGCACGAACAGGAGGCGAAGATCGTCGCCGATGCCGGGAAGCTCGGCTCGGTCACCATCGCCACCAACATGGCCGGTCGCGGGACCGATATCAAACTCGGCGGCAACGTCGAATTCAAGGTGCTGGAGGCCATCGCTGCCGACCCCGAAGGCGACCATGTCGCGATCCGCGCCCGGATCGAGGCCGAGCATATCGACGAGGAAGAGGCCGTGAAGGCCGCGGGCGGCCTGTTCGTCCTGGCCACCGAACGCCATGAATCCCGTCGGATCGACAACCAGCTTCGTGGCCGCTCGGGTCGTCAGGGCGATCCGGGGCGGTCGGCGTTTTTCCTGAGCCTTGAAGACGATCTGATGCGGATCTTCGGCTCGGAACGGCTCGACAAGATCCTCTCGACGCTGGGGATGAAGGAAGGCGAATCGATCGTTCACCCTTGGGTCAACAAGTCCTTGGAAAAGGCGCAAGCCAAGGTCGAAGGCCGCAACTTCGACATCCGCAAGCAGCTTTTGAAATACGACGACGTGATGAACGACCAGCGGAAGGCGATCTTCAGCCAGCGGCTGGAGATCATGCAGGCCGAACATGTCTCGGACATCGCGGCCGACATGCGGCACCAGCTGATCGAGGATCTGGTTGACCTGAACCTGCCGCCCAAAAGCTATCCCGACCAGTGGAACGTCGAAGCGCTGGCGCAGGCCTGCCGCGAGATGCTGAACATGGACTTGCCGGTGGTGGCCTGGGCCGCCGAAGAAGGCGTCGATCAACCCGCGCTATTGGAACGGATCGTCGCCGCGTCGGACCAGATGATGGCCGAAAAGCGTGAGGCTTTCGGCCCCTCGACCATGGCGAACATCGAAAAGCAGGTGCTGTTGCAAGCCATCGACGGCAAGTGGCGTGAGCATCTGTTGCGGCTGGACCACCTGCGGTCCGTCGTCAGCTTCCGCGGCTATGCCCAGCGCGACCCGCTGAACGAATACAAGTCCGAAGCGTTCCAGCTGTTCGGCACGCTTTTGAACTCGCTGCGGGAACAGGTCACGCAGCAGCTTTCGCGCATCCGCCCGGTCACCAAGGAAGAGCAAGAGGCGATGATGCGCCAGGCGCTTGCGGCGCAAAAGGTGCAGGTCCAGCCCGCCGCCCCCGCCGCCCCCGCCGCCATAGCCGTAGCCCAGCAACGTGAGCCCGCCCTCGCCGGTGACGGACCGCTGGCCGAGCGGCCGAAACCCCTTGCCGGGTTCGTCGAGCAGGACCCGGCCACCTGGGGAAATCCCGGCCGCAACGACCCGTGCCCCTGCGGATCGGGCGACAAGTTCAAGCATTGCCACGGCAAGATGGTGTAAGCGGACGCCCCTCTGACCGGGATATGACAGCCAGCTGTTGCAAATTGGCGGCAGATTCCTGTCCTGATGTGAAGATTGGTCACCGCTTGGCCTCGTTTTGCCGTTAAATGGTTGGGACCGAATCGATAGTTGGTGTCCCTGGATGATCGGCATCAAGCCAATACTCCGTATTGTTTCCGTGCTCGCCCTGGCTGTTGCGGCCGGGCAGCTGACCGAAACGCTTCGGGGTCAAGCGGTTGGCAGCGTCGAAGTCGCGATGACTGCCAGTGACGCGGGCTATGTCGGGGCGGTTGTCGGCATCACCCCGGTTGCTGCAACCACCGAAAGCACGAAGGGCGACGCCTGCGCCACGGCGCTCAAGCTTGCCGCCTTGCCCGGTGCGATCATCGACGTGGTCCTGTCTGCCCCCTGCCACCGCGGGCAGCGTGTGGTCCTGCGCCACTCCGGCCTGTCATTCACCGCGCTTGTCGGGGCGGATGGTCAGTTGCAGCTTCAGCTTCCCGCCCTGGAAGCGACGGCTCTGGTCGCCACCTATCTGGACAATGCGCAGGTCGCCCTTGGCCAGGTCGAGGTGCCTGACATCGCCGACATGACCCGGTTTGCAGTCCATGTGCCCGCGCCTGCGCAGTTCGATCTGCGCGCGGCCACCGCCGATCGGGTCTATGTCAGCGTCCCCGGGGCCGAGGGCACCGCGCGGGTGGTGGCGCTTGGGGCGGCGCAGGCGGCTGATCCGATCGTGGCGCAGGTCTATACCCATCCCGCGACCGACGCCTCAACCGTCGATCTGACGCTTGAGCTGCGGATCACCCCGGCGATTTGCGGGCGCACGCTGCCGGTCGACACCTGGTATTCGCAGAACGGCAAGGTGACCCGCGCCAGCTTTACCGCCGATGTCCCGCCCTGCGGTACGGCTGGCGACATTCTGGTGTTGAAGAATCTTGTGCCGACCCCGACACTGATCCTCGCAGACTGACGGCCGAACAGGCAGGCGATGGGTGTGACAGGCAGGTTTGCGGCAGCTTTTGCCGTCATCATCGGATGTGGACCTGCGCTCGCGCAGGATGTGGCCCTGATCGCCCGTGAGGGGGGCATTGTCCTGTCCGGCAAGCTGCAGGGCTATGATGGTGAGTATTACCGCATTGAGACCGCCTATGGCATGCTGACCGTCGATGGGCAGGGCGTGATCTGCGACGGCCCGGCCTGCCCTGACCTTTCCGCCCCCAGGGCCGTGATCCGTCTGGTGGGCGAGGGTGGGCCCGGCCTGACCCTGCTGCCACCACTGTTTCAGGCCTTTGCCGACCATCGCGGGCTGATCTACCAGCCGATCTCCCGAACGCCCTACCGCGCGACCATCCTTGACCCCGAGACGCGAAAACCGCTGGCCGAGATCAGCTTTGACAGCCTTCCGCCCGAGGCTGCCGCCAGTGCGCTTGCCGAAGAGACCGCCGATCTGAAGCTTGGTTTTCTGACCGATGCCGATTTTGCCAGCCAGGCCCTGGCCACGGATGCGCTTGTCGCCATCGTCGCCCCGGACAATCCGACCCCCGAGATCTCGACGACCGACATGGCGCAGGTTCTTTCGGGCGCGGTCCAGAACTGGGCCGAGGTTGGTGGCCCCGACATGCCGATTGTGCTCCACGCGCTGCAGCCCGAGGTCGAGATGCAGATGGCGATTGCCAGCCGCCTGGGCGCGCCGATGGCGACCGCAACCCTGCATCCCGACCAGACCGCCCTGGCCGAGGCGGTGGCGCGTGACCCGTTTGCGATTGCGATCACCGGCCGCGCGTCGATCCTGCCGGCGCGGCGCATTCCCCTGACCGACAGCTGCGGCTTTCCCCTGTTGCCGAGCACGCTTGCCGTCAAGGCCGAGGATTACCCCCTTTCGCTGCCGGTCTACCTTCTGTCGCCTCAGCGTCGCTTGCCCCTGATGACGCGCGAGTTTCTGGAGTTTCTGCGCACCCCTGCCGCGCAATCGGCGATTGCGGCCACGGGCTATGTCGACCGCTCTGCCACGCGCCAGCCGATGACCGCTGACGGGTTGCGGCTGATCAATGCCATTCAGGGCGCGGGCGAGGATGTCACGCTGCAGGACCTGCAGCGGCTGGTCGATCTGATGGACGGGGCCGACCGGCTGTCGCTGACCTTCCGGTTCGAGGATGGCTCCTCGACCCTGACGGCCACGTCGCAAGAAAACCTCGCCGACCTGGCCCTTTTGATCGCGTCGGGCCAGTTCCGCAACGAACGCATGGTACTGGCCGGTTTTTCGGACGGCTCGGGGGCGGCGGCGGCGAACCTGGCCCTGTCGGTGGAACGGGCGGCCAGGGTCGCGCAAGCGTTGACGGCAGCGGCACCCGATCTTGACCCGGAAACCCTGCCCGCGATCACCGGCTTTGGCGAGGCTTTGCCGATGGCCTGCGACGAAACCGCCATCGGTCGCCAGCTGAACCGCCGGGTGGAGCTTTGGCTCGTCCCCGACTTCACCGCGCCACCGGCCACAAGCCAGACCCCCTGACGGCTAAAGATAGCCCTGGGCGCGAAAGCTGACCTCGCGCGATTTGCCGATGATCAGATGATCATGCAGGACAAGGCCAAGCGCGCCACAGGCTGCATTCACCTGGGCGGTCATCGCAAGGTCAGCCTCGGACGGGGTCGGGTCGCCGGAGGGGTGGTTGTGCACCAGGATCAGCGCGCTGGCGTTCAGCTCCAACGCGCGCTTGACGATCTCGCGCGGGTAGACCGGGACATGATCGACCGTGCCGCGCGCCTGCTCCTCATCCGCGATCAGCACGTTCTTGCGGTCCAGAAACAGGACGCGGAACTCTTCGATCTCGCGGTGCGCCATGCTGGTGTGGCAATAATCCAGCAGCGCATCCCAACTGGACAGGACGGAGGTTTGCAACACCCGCGCCCGCATCAGGCGCTGGGCGGCGGCTTCGACCAGCTTCAGTTCCAGCACAACCGCCGGACCCGCCCCCTTGACCATCTGCAACCGCGCGGGGGCGGCGCTGACCACCCGGTTGAAGTCGCCGAACGTGTCCAGCAAGAGCCGGGCAAGCGGCTTCACATCCTGGCGCGGAATGGCGCGGAACAGGACCAGCTCCAGAAGTTCATAATCCGGCAGGGCAGCGCCCCCGGCCTGCAGGAACCGGTCCCGCAGCCGCTGACGGTGGTCCGAGATGTACGAGGGGAGCCGACCAGTCAGGGCAACGCCATCCGCCTCATCCTCGGCGGGGGTGTCCAGCGGCAGGAAAGGTTCGTTGAAGGATCGGCCCATGCCGCCGACCATCCCGCAACATGGTTGAGGAAGGGTTAACGCGCCCTGGAAGCCGCGGGTCGCGCAGGGTGGGCACCCGATGCAAGGGCCGGCGATCCGCCGCGATAGTTCTTGCCTGGCTCTATCTTGGTTCTATACTGGTCCCATGAGCGACATCAGTTTCCCCGGCATCACGAAAGAGCGGACCCTGCGGTATGACGACGTCGTCCGCCGGATCGAAGAGCAGATCAGGTCCGGCAATCTGCCGAACGGTACCCGCCTTTCGGGTGAGCGTGACATGGCGCGCGAGATGGGGGTGGGACGGGTCACGATCCGCCGCGCGCTGGGCCTTCTGCGGGACAAGGCGCTGATCCGGCTGGACGGAACCCGGGGATGGATCGTCGATCAGGCCCTGGTGACCGAAAGAAATGCCCTGCGCAGCTTTACCGAGTTTGCGGCGCTTCGGCGGGCGCGGGCACATGCCCGGGTCCTGCGGCAAGGCATCCGCGAGGCGACCCTGTCGGAGATCGAGGTTTTCGGCCTCGCCGTCGGTGACCGGGTCATGGACCTCGTCCGGCTGCGGATGATGGATGACGAACCGACCGCGCTTGAAGAAAGCCGGGTGCCGCTGGACCTCTGCCCGGAGCTTGCGCTGGCGGATTTCTCCACCGCGTCGCTGCATGCGCTGCTTCGGTCCGCCGGGATCGGTCCGGTGCGGGCCGACTATGACCTGACCGCCGTCGCCGCCAATGAGGATCAGGCCGCGCTCTTGCAGATCACCGCCCGAGCCCCGCTTCTTGCAGCCGAGGCAATTGCCCGCGACCAGACTGGCAGGGTCGTCGAATGCAGCTCCTCGCTGTTTCGGGCCGACCGCTACCGCTTTCACACCACACTGAAAAGTGGCTCCGATGTCGGGTAAGGGCTTTCTCGGGCTGGATATCGGCTTGTCGGGGCTGCGGGCCTCGCTTGTCGGGCAGCGCGGGGCCTTGCTGGGACAACGGCGGGAACAGGTGGAGTGTGACCGGCTTGCGCTGCCGGATCTGACGGCCAGGCTTGAGGCGCTGGTCAGGGATCTGATGCGCGATGTCGGACCCTGCGGGGTTGATGCGATGGCGGTCTGCGCTTTCGGTCCGGCACCGGTTCTGCTGACCGCAGCGGGTGAGCCGGTGCTTCGGATCGACATGCGTCCGGACGCAACGACTGCGGCGACCGGCGATGACCTTCGCGCGCGGGTTGCGGCCTGTCGGGCGACGCGCCCGGATGCGCTGGGCCGGGCCGCGATGGCTGCTGATCTGACCGGGTACCTGGCTGGCGAGCTGACCGGACAGGTCGTGATCGATCCCGGCACCCGCGCCGATTTCGTCGCGGCCGGGATCGGCGCCTGGCTGGCGCTGCCGCCCGAGATGCCCGCTGACGCGATTTGCGGCGGCCTGCGGGCACAGGTTGCAGCGCGGATGGGATTGCCCGCCGGAACGCCGGTTGTCGCCGGATGCTATGACAGTTCGGCCGACCTCCTGGCCGCCGGGTTCGGTTCCCTGCGTCCGGCCTGTCTGGTTGTCGGAACCACCCTGGTGCTGGGACGCCTGACGGCCGAACCGGTCCGGGATCCGGCGTTGCGGTCGGTCAGCCATGCGGGGCCCGGCTGGTTCTCCGGCGGCTGGACGAATGCGGCCGGGGCAAGTCTTGAGCTTGCCGGACGCTGGCTGGGGCCAGCCAGGGCCGAGGCCCCGGGTGCCGCCACGCCGCTTGTCCTGCCGTTCTTCTGCGGTGAGCGGGCTCCGATCTGGAACGCTGCGGCTAGCGGAGCCGTGCTGGGCCTGACCTCGACCATGTCCGCCGACGATCTGCACCGCGGCTTTGCCGAAGGCGTCGCGCTCTCTGCTCTCGACATCGCCGACCGGCTGGCCTGCGAGATCGGACCGGCTGCCGGCTGGTTTGCCAGCGGCGGCGGGATCAGGTCGTCGGGTCTGATGCAGGCCTTGTCCGATGCGCTTGGCGCGCCCGTCGCCCTGCCCGACCCGGTGGAGGCGGGCCTTGGTCCGGCCTACCTTGCCGCGCGTGCCGCCGGGGTGACGCTGGTCCTGGCCGAACGTTCGGTCCTTTCCCCGTGCAAGGTCTCGACCAACCGCTTCCGCCGCAGACTTGCCCCGTATCGCGCCGCACAGGCCGCCCTGACGTCGCTTTATGCAGCGCTGCGCGAACCCGATAGCCAGATGACAGGAGAGTGCGCATGACCCCGACGATGCGGGCGGCTCATCTGACCGGACTCCGCGAATTGCGGATCGGACGGGTGCCGGTCCCCGAGCCGAAGCCCGGCGAAATCCTCGTGCAGATCGAGGCTTGCGGCGTCTGCGCAACCGACTCGCGCAAGTACGAGATCGGGGTCAATGACGGGCACTATCCCTTCAATCCCGGCCACGAATGGCTTGGCCGGGTCACGGCCCTTGGCGCCGGGGTGACCGGGTTCCGCCTGGACGACCGCGTCTATGGCGACACCTATGGCGGCTACGCGGATTACGCGGCGATCCCGGTCACTCCGATCGACTGGTCGCGCGGGCCGATGCTGGTGCCAAAGGGGCTGGACCGCCGCCGCGCCATCTTCATCGAGCCTCTGGCCGATTGCATCCATGCGG
>NCDS01000044.1 GCA_002280315.1 Rhodobacterales bacterium 32-66-7
AAGGACAGCCGGAAGCCCTGCGCAATCTCGGCCTGCACGGCATGCATCTCGGCGCAATACTCCTCCACCGGCTTCCCGGCCTTGGCGGCGGCAAGTTCGGCAGGGGTGCCGTGTTCATCGGTGGCGCAGATGAACATGACCTCATGGCCCAGCGCCCGGTTGAAGCGGGCGAAAAGATCGGCGGGAAGCTGGCTGCCCACCAGATTGCCCAGATGCTTGATCCCGTTGATATAGGGAATGGCCGAGGTGATAAGGATCCGTGCCATGCTGCGCCCTTCGATACGTCCGGCGTTGATTTAACCGAAGCGCGATCAAAGGGCCAGACGGTGGGGAGCCCAAGAATTTTCGCCGAAAATTCTTGGGGTCAGGCGCGGCCCCGGAGCATCCGGGTCAGGGTGCCATCCCCCGCCATCTCACGCTGTAGCGCACCCAGCATATGGAGGATGATCAGGCCCATCAGCCCCTTGGTCAGGATATCATGAAGGCGAAACCAGAACGCCTCGCCCTCGATCGACGGCGTGACCAGGGGCGGCAGGACCCAGCGTTCGGCATAGACCACATCGATGCCGGTCGCGGAACTGCCCGCCCAGCCGGTCAGGGGAATGACGATCAGCAAGGCGTAGAACGCCCAATGCACCATCCGGGCGGCCCAGAAGGCCGGGCCTTTCGCACCGACAGGCTGCGGCGGCGGCGTGTAAAGGTGCCACCCAAGGCGAAGCAGCATCAGGCTTAGCACCGTAATCCCCAGCGTCTTGTGCAGCCCGTAAAGCCACAGATTGGCAAGCCCCGGCTGCATGTCGCTGATCCGCATCCCCAGCGCCAGCATCGCGATGACCAGAAGCATGATCCCCCAATGCAGCCCCCGGCTGACGATGCCAAAGCTGTCGGGACCGTTCCTTGCCGCCATCGCCTATCCCGTCACGTCGATTCGCGCGGTGATGCTGATGCGCACCTCATCCCCAACCAGGTCGAGCCAGCCGACAGCGCCAAAATCGCTGCGCTTGACGGCGCCGGTCAGCAGCACCGTCAGATGGGCGAAATCGCCCTCGGCACTGCCGGCGGGGCGGGAGATCCTCGCGATGAAGGTGGCGGGGTGGGTGATCCCGCGGATGGTAAGGGTGCCGTCCACGACCGCCACATCCCCCTTGCGGGCAACCGAGGTGCTTTGGAACGTCAGCTCGGGAAAGCTGGCGGCATCCAGCACCTTCGGGCCTTTCAGCGCCTGTGCCGCGAAGGGAAAGCTTGCCGTCGCACCGGTCACGTCCAAAGCGACGGCGACGGTGCAGTTGCGGATCTGGTCGAAATCAAGCGCCACATCGGCGGACAGAAGCGGGATCGTGCCGGTGATGAGGTCGGGGCCGAAATCCGTTTCGAACGCGACGGTCGAGGCGGCGGCATCCAGCGTGTAGGCCACCACTTTCGCCTCGGCCAGGGTTGCGACCAGGGGGCAAAGGGCGAGGCAGGCAATCAGGGGCATCAGGCGCAGGCGCATCGGCGTGACCCCTTCGGTTGGCTGCGCTGAGGGTGCCGCGCGCGCGGCGCGGGCGCAAGTCATCTTGTCGTGTGCGGGGTCGGCCCGGCCCCAGATTCAGGATCAAAGGGGTCGGGGGCCGGAAGCGGCCTTGCCTCATGGCGTCCCTGGCCATCGCGGGTCACCCGCCAGGCCGCCGGGGGGGCCAGACGGGCGCGGAGGCGGGTCAGCGTCCACTCGGTCACCTCGGACCAGAGCAGGCTTTGGCTGGGGGCCGGGGTCAGATGCCAGCGCGTCTCCACCCCCGGTGCGCCGCCCTGCCCCGGGGTCAAAAGCAGCCCCAGGGGTGCCAGCCCCCCGTCGCGCCCGGCCGCCGCGACCCCGGCTTCGGCGGCCAGATGCAGGCGGCGGACCGGGGTCAGGCCGGGGGGGGTCGCGGTTTCGACCACGACCAGCGGCGCGGCACCGGATCGCAGCGCCTCCTCCCCGGCCCAAAGGGCGGCCTCCTCCCGGTCGGCGCGGACCAGAAGCAGGCGCGCAGGGTCGGCCATCGGCTGCAGCCCGGCGGGATTCACCCGCTCTGGCCACCAGCCGGGGCGGATCCAGACCACCGGCCCGATGGACCCCGCCATCGCCATGACCGCCAGCACCAGCCGCGCCGGACCGCAGGCTTCGTGCAGACGGCCGCGTTGCAGCGTCAGCGCCCCGACCAGGGGCAGCGCGCCGACCGACCGGTGGCCGATGGAATTGCGGATGGGCAGACTCATGCCCACATCCTGGCATGTTCCTGTCTTGTTCTCAATCCCGCCCCTTTGCCCGGCCCCTGATCCGGCCTAGATTGCTGCACGGCAGCAGACCTGCACCGCAGCGGAGATCGCATGAAAACCCTGACCCTTGGCAAGACCGGCCTGACGGTATCCGAGCTTTGCCTTGGCACCATGACCTGGGGCAGCCACAACTCGGAGCGTGAGGGCCACGCCCAGGCCGACCTTGCCGTCGCGCAAGGTGTCACCTTCTGGGACACCGCCGAGATGTATCCGACCAACCCGGTCCGCGCCGAGACGGTGGGGGTGACCGAAGAGATCATCGGCTCCTGGCTCAAGTCGCGCGGCGGGCGGGACCGGCTGGTCCTGGCGACCAAGGTTGCGGGCAAGGGTCCGGTGCTCCGCCCCGGCCAGCCGACCACCGGGGCCACGATGCGGGCGGCGCTTGAAGCCTCGCTGAAACGGCTGCAGACCGAGTATGTCGATCTGTACCAACTCCACTGGCCGAACCGGGGCAGCTATCACTTTCGCCAGATGTGGAGCTATGCCCCCAAAGGCATCGACAAGGCGGCCGAGACGGCGCAGATGACCGATATCCTGACCACCGCCCAGGCGCTGGTCAAGGAAGGCAAGGTGCGCGCCATCGGGCTTTCCAACGAAAGCGTCTGGGGCGCGGCGCGCTGGCTTCACCTCGCCGATACGCTGGGGCTGCCGCGCATGGCGACGGTGCAGAACGAATACAACCTGCTTTGCCGCCAGTTCGACACCGACTGGGCCGAGTTGAGCGTGGTGGAGGATATGCCGCTGCTGGCGTTCTCCCCCCTCGCGACCGGCCTTTTGTCGGGGAAATACGCCGGGGACGTGACCCCCGATGCCACCCGCCGGATGCACACGCCCGATCTGGGCGGGCGGATCACGGCCCAGGTGTTTCCGGCCGTCGCGGGCTATCTGGGGGTGGCGGCGCGGCACGGGCTTGACCCGTGTCAGATGGCCATCGCCTTTTGCCGGACGCGGCCTTTCACCACCATCCCGATCATCGGGGCCACGACGCTGGACCAGCTTGGCACCAACATCGGCGCGGCAGAGATCACGCTTCAACCCGAGGTGCTGGCCGATATCGCCGAGGTGCACCGCCCCAGCCAGAGGACGGCCCGATGCCTTACGCGATGCCCGATCTGATCCGACGTATCGTCCCGCTTGGCCTGGCATTGGCGGCGGCGCTGGTGCTGTCGGGCTGCCAGTTGGCCGCGCCGGATGGTACGGGCGATGCGGTCACGCCGAATGCCGTCGCGGGCGACCCGATCGAGGTGACCGCGTTGGAGGGTCCCGGCCCCGCCCCGACCGATATCGCCACTGATACCGGGGTGCCAGCCGAAGCCCCGGTCGAGGGTGCCGCGGACGCCCCGGCTGATCCGGCTGCTGGCGAACCCGCCGCAGAGGAACTGGCCGCAAAGGAACTGGCCACAGAGGAATTGGCCCCAGAGGAACTGGCCCCAGAGGAACTCGCCCCCGCCGATCCAGCCCTGCCGAAATCGCCCGAAGCGCTCGCCTGCGAGAAGAAGGGCGGGACCTGGTCGAACACCGGGCTGGGCGCGCTGCAGACCTGCATCTTCCGCACCCGCGACGGGGGTGAGCAGTGCCAGCGCGAAAGCGATTGCGAGGGGGTCTGTCTGGCGCGCTCCGGCACCTGTTCACCATTCAAGCCGCTTCTCGGCTGCAACGAAATCCTGCAGGACAACGGCGTTCGGGCCACCCTGTGCATCGAATGATCCGACCCGGTCTCTTGCTGCTGGCAGCGCTGCTTGCGGCCTGCGTCGCCCGGGCGCCGGCGGGCGGATTTCGCGATGCCGCAGCGCCGATCTGGTCGTCTGCCGCCTTCGATCCCGCCCGTATCGAAGGCCGCTGGCAGCAGGTTGCCGGGTTTCGATCGCCATCAAGGGCTGGCTGTGGGGACGGTGCCGTGACCTTTCAGCCCGCCGCAGGCGGTCTGCGCATCGACGGCAGGCTTTGCCTTGATGGCAAGGTCGAAAGGGTTTCGGGTCTTGCCAAGGTCGCCGGGCCGGGTCGGCTGGATGTCACGGGGCCGGCGGACTGGTGGGTACTTTGGGTGGATGAGGGCTACCGGACACTTGCCATCGGCACGCCGGACGGCAGCTTCGGCTTCGTGCTTGACCGGGGTCCCGCGGCGGCTGACCGGATGACTGCTGCGCGCCAGATATTCGATTTCAACGGCTATGACGTGTCGGCCCTGCGCCCGTTCTAGGACAAGGCTCAGCGCACCCGGTCGCACAGGCCTTGCAGATGCGCCACCATGTCGCGCGCGCCGACCTCGGCCTCGCGCACCAGAAGGTCGAAGTGCTGGGTGATCGTCTCCACCCGGGCGGAATCGCGGAACGCAAGGTAATGGCGGCCAAGGTAGATCACCGCCAAGAGCGGGCCGAAGACGGTGATCGGCGCGGAAAACAGCCGTCTGGCATCGAACAGGCACAGCCGCAGCGAGGGGTAAAGCTGCTCGCAAAGCTGCATCAGGTGCCGCAACTGGCCCAACCGCACCTCCGGGGCCAGCCCCTCATAATAGCCGCTGCCGGTGGCGAAGGCGGCAAGTTCGTGCATCGGCAGGGCAATCTCGTAATCCGACCCCGCACCCCGCATCCAGCGCAAGCGATCCTCGAACGCGCCGATGGCCTGTTCCGCGGTGCGACCAAGCTGCGGCGAATATTCCCATTCCACCACTTCGGGGGTCTTGAGCATGTCGGGCAAGGTGGCGGGCACATGCCGGATCTTGTAGCCGGCGGCCTCCTGGTGCCAGGCAAAGATCCGCTCGTCGATCAAGGCGCGCGGCGCTTCGGTCAGGCTGAGCGAGGCCGCCATCAGATCGGCAATCGGTTCGGGCCGACCGGACAGGTTCAAAAGCCAGTCGGCGCTGATCCCCAAGGCCCGGGCGCAATCCGCCGCAAGCTGGGCATTCGGCAGCCGCGTTCCGGGCTTCAGAAGCGCCGAGATGGTGGACCGGTCCACCCCGGTCTTCCGCGCGAGCGCAGCCTGAGTGATCTTGCGTTCGGCCATCGCCTCGGTCAGGCGGATGCGGAACACCTCGGCACGGTCACGCTTGTCGACTTTTTCCATCATGTGGTGACTTGTATCACATCCGGGGGCGTTTCGTTTACCGTATCCTGAATTCCCCTCATAAGCACGTATCGTTATCCTTCACAAAAAGCATGGGGGGCGAAGAGTGCCAGACGATCAGCGTAACGCGCGTACCGACAGCGGGACCGCAATCGAATGGCCAACCCTTGCCGTGTTCATCGCGACCTATGCGCTTTGGGGCGTTGCGACCGCGCTGGTCTGGCCGGTCTCGCCTTTGCTTGCGACCCTTTTGACCGCGCTGGCCATCGCACAGTATTCCTCGCTGACGCATGAGGTGCTGCACGGCCATCCGTTCCGGTCGCGCTGGCTGTCCGAGGCGCTGGTCTTTCCTGCGTTCACCGTTTTCGTGCCCTACCTGCGGTTCAAGGACCTGCATCTTCAGCACCATTTCGACCCGAACCTGACCGATCCCTACGACGACCCGGAGTCAAATTTCGCCGCTCCGGCAGACTGGGCAGCGATGTCGGCCCCTCGGCGGGCGATGTTGCGGTTCAACAACACGCTTCTGGGACGGATGATCCTTGGACCCGCGATTTCCTGCTGGGCCCTCGTCACGGGCGATCTGCGCGCGATACGGGCGGGGGACCGTCGGGTGGCGCTTGGCTGGGGCCTGCATCTGGCAGGGATCGTGCCGGTCCTGGTCTGGCTGGGCCTGCTGGGGACCATGCCGCTTTGGGCCTATGCTCTGGCCGCCTATCTCGGGTGGAGCCTTCTGAAGATCCGCACCTATCTGGAGCATCGGGCCCATGATGCCGCGCGGGCGCGGACGGTCGTCATCGAAAGCCGGGGGCCGCTGGCGCTGTTGTTTCTGAACAACAATTTCCACGTCGTGCACCACATGCATCCCACAACGGCGTGGTACAAACTCCCCGCTCTCTACTTCGGCAACCGCGAGCACTACCTGCGCCGGAACGAAGGCTACGTCTTCCGCAATTATGCCGAGATCTTCCGCCAGTACCTGTTGCAAGCCAAGGACCCGGTGCCGCATCCCCTGTGGCCGGTCGCCAAAGGGGATCGGTCAGACAATCCGGCGGAACCGCGGGGTGGGGCCGGAATTGTCGAAGAACGGCACACCGGGCTGATCGCCGCCAGCCGCTAGGGCGGCAACCTCGGCCAGCACGACCTCGGTGATGAACGGCAGGTCAAGCGCCCGGGCGGCCGCAAGCGTCAGCCAGGACAGGTGAGAAAGCTCGGCCGACGCGGCGCTGAAGTCTTCGGGATCGTTTTGCAGGGCTTCCGCCTTGGCAAGAAAGAAGCGCGCATCGAACCGGCGGCTGCGGCCAGGCGGGGTGATCGCGCGGAAGACGAAGCGCAAGCTGGGGTTTGCAAGGCCGGGACCAAGGATCAGGCCGGTCTCTTCCGCAAGCTCTCGTCTGGCGGCGGCAAGCAGCGCGGTCGGGCTTGGGGCGGGATCTGGCACAAGAAGCGTCAGGCGTCGGACGCATTCATCTGCGAGATACCCCGCTTCGGGACGCAGGGTTACGCCCTCCGGCCCGCCCTCCGGCCCGTCACCAGGGTCGACTGCGCCACCGGGAAAGACGAATTTCGACGGCATGAAGACGGCCGCCGCACCGCGCTGACCCATCAGAACCTCTGCCCCCTGCGGAGCGTTGCGCCACAGGATTACCGTTGCGGCGGCGCGCACCGGCTCAGTCGGCAACCGCTGACCCGAACCCATGCATCCGCTTGGCCCATTGCAGTGCCACCAGCCCGCCCTTCAACCGTGGCAGCAGATACAGCGACAGCACCACCACCGCGAGGGAAAAGCCAAGCGCCATCGGCAAGGGTGACGGCCGCCAGGTCGAATAGACCAGCAGAAGGACCGGGGCCAGCAGATGCCCGACGATCAGGATCGTAAGATACGCCGGGCCGTCATCAGCCCGATGGTGATGCAGGGGCTCACCGCAGTTGGGACAGGTCGGGTTGACCGTCAGGTATCCCCGCATCATCGCCCCCTTGCCGCAGTTCGGACAACGCCGTTGCCAGCCGCGCAGCAGGGCCTGCTTCACGGGCCGGTCATCGGGGTCGTTCAAGGCGGTATCGCGGGCGGGCATGGTCAGCGTCGGTCCTGCGTGGGGTCCATGGGTGCCATAGTATCTTGCTCCGGTCGCCCGCCACAAGGTCGGCCCGACCCTTGTGGCGCGATGTCGCGACGGAAACCGGATCGCCCGGCGTGAAAGCCCTGCACCCCGCCGGATGTTCCGGCCTGACCCAGGAGATGACCATGCCCTTTCCCATCGCGTCCCGCCTTGTTGCGGCGAGCCTGCTTGCGACCAGCCCGGTGGCGGCCCTTGCCCAAGCCACCCCCGGAAACGCCCCTGGCCGCGCCGCCATGCTGGTCGAGATGTTCGACAAGATCGATGCCGACGCCGATGGCCTCGTGACCGAAGCCGAGCTTGCCGCTTATCAGGCCGCCGAGTTTGCCGCCGCCGATACCAACTCGGACGGGACGCTCAGCGCCGACGAGATTGCCGCCCGCCAGCTTGCCCGGGCCGCCGCGAAAGCCGCCGAGCGCGCCGCACGGATGATCGACGCCCGCGACACCGACGGCGACGGCGTGCTGTCGGCGGCCGAGGCGGGTAAGGGTCCGGCCCAGCGCCACTTCGCCCGGCTTGATGCCGACGCGGATGGCGCCCTTTCGAAAGCCGAGGTTGCAAGCATGGTCAAGGAGTTGAAGCGGCGGCGCCAGCACATGCAGGACGACTGGAACTGACCCCTTTGCCATCGGGGGCAAAGGGTCCAGACTGCGCGCAGGATGACCATGGCCTATGATGCTGAGGACCGCTCGGACGAGGCGCTTCTGGCGCTTTACGCCGGGGGTGACCCTTGGGCTGCGCGCGTGCTGACCCGGCGGATCACGCCTCGGGTCCTTGGCTATGCGACACGGATGCTGGCTGGCGACCGGGCCGAGGCCGAGGATGTAGCGCAAGAGACCCTGCTGCGGCTTTGGCGGATTGCCCCCGACTGGCGGCAGAAGGACGCCAGCGTGACGACCTGGGCCTACCGGGTCGCCACCAATCTGTGCATCGACCGGCAAAGGTCGCGGCGGCGCAAGGCGCAGGTCACGCTGGAGGATGCGCCAGAGCCTGCCGATCTTTCCCCCTCCGTCGCTGAGCGTTTGCAAGACGACGGTCGGCTTTCGGCGCTGGAAGCGGCGCTTGCCAGGCTCCCGGACCGCCAGCGTCAGGCCGTGGTGCTGCGACACCTTGAAGGGTTGTCGAACCATGAGATTGCCTTGGTGATGGAAATCGGCGTCGAAGCGGTGGAAAGTCTGACCGCACGGGGCAAGCGCGGGCTGGCGGCGCTTTTGTCCGGGCGGCGTGATGCCCTGGGATTTGAAGGATGAAGATGATGCAGGACCAAGACCTTGACCGGCTTCTGGCCCGCGCGGCAGCGGCCCCGCCGCCCGCCTCGCCCGCCCTCCTTGACCGGGTGCTGAACGACGCGCTGGCCGAGCAAGGCCGACGGCTTGACAAGGCGCGCAAGGCTGGGCGCAAACCGCAGCGGCAGAGGCTGGGCGTGGCAGGCGGGCTTGACCGGCTGGCGGAGGCCTTCGGCGGCGGGCCGATGCTCGCCGGGGTGCTTGCCGCCGCTTGCGCCGGGCTGGCCATCGGCTTTCTGGAGCCGGGCACGCTTGATCTTCTGGTCGGGGGCGGAGGCGATCTGGCCGACCTGTTCCCCGAGATCGATTTTCCGATGATGGAAGGCTGAGCGGCATGCGCGACCAGGATCTGACCCCGAACACCGCTGCCCCCGACCCGGCCGCGACCTCGCCGACCGGGCGCGGGGTGAAGATCGCGCTGGCGGTGTCGGTCGCGCTGAACCTTGTCATCGTCGGGCTGGTTGCCGGGGCAATGGTGAAGGACGCGGCCTTTGCCGGGCGCGGGCCCGGGTCGATGGGCCTTGGCGTCTTTACCGAAGCGTTCAGCCGGGACGATCGGCGCGCGCTTCGCAAGGCGCTGGCGGCCGAGGCCCCCAGCTTTCGCGCGACCCGCGCCAGCGCCGAGGCCGAATATGCCGCCTTGATCGCCGCCCTGCGCGCCGAACCCTTCGACGAGATCGCGGTCAAGGCGGCACTTTCCCGCATCGCCGCAGCGACCGTCACCCAGCTTCAACTTGGCCGCGAGGTGATCGAGGCGCATCTGCTTGCCATGCCGACGGCCGACCGGCTTGCCTTTGCCAAGCGGCTTGAGACGCGGCTGGATCGGCGAAAGTGACCGATCAGGCTGCGGTCAGCCGAAACGTGACCCGGTTGCGCCCAAGCCCCTTGGCATCCAGAAGTGCAAGGTCCGCCTGCTGAAAGACCGTATCGGAGCCCGGAGCGCCCTGCGCGACCGTCACCCCGATCGATACCGTGACCGCCACCCGCGCGCCGGAAGGCGTGCGGATCGGACGCTCTTCGATGGCGGTGCAAAGCCGTTCGGCAACCTGCCGCGCCACGTCGCGGCCGCTGTCCGGCAGGACCACCAGAAACTCCTCACCGCCGATGCGGGCCAGAAGGTCGCCATCGCGCAGGTTTGCGGTCAGTCGGCGCGCCACCTCAACCAGAACGGCGTCCCCGGTGATGTGTCCATGCAGGTCGTTCACCAGCTTGAAGCGGTCGATATCGATCATCATCACCGCATAGGGAGCGCTCGTATCCTGCGAGCGGGCGGCAATCGCGGCCAGCTGCGGGGCGGCGTAGCGCCGGTTGTATAGTCCGGTCAGCGGATCAAGCATGGCCAGCCGCAGATCAAGCTCGAACCGGCTGCGACGCCGGTCCGCCGCCTGTTTGCGCCGCAGAAGGCCGCGCAACCGCACCGCAAGTTCGCCCAGCGCAACATCGGGACCGACCACGTCATCGGCACCAAGGTCAAAGGCCATCGCGGCACGGTCGGGCTGGCCGGTGGCATCCATCAGGCAGACCGCCGCGTGCCGGGTGCGCTGGTGACTTTTCAGTTCCGACAAAAGCCGTAGCGCCGCATCGGGCCGACGCTCGTCCGCCTCGACGATGAAGACATCGGCGATTGCCCGGGCGGCCCCCGTCTCGGCAAGGCCCTGGGTGCGCGACACCAGGATCAACCGATCCGCAAGGTGGGGCGAGAGAGCCGCAAGGAGGCCCGTGTCCTGACCCGTGTCCTGACCCGTGTCCTGACCCGTGTCCTGACCCGAGTGCTGGACTTGATCCGGGCGACGATCGGTGCCGACCGCATCGGCGGTGGTGTCGGCCAGAACCGCCAGAGTCCCCGGCATTTCGAAACCCGGGGGGGCATCGGCAAAACCGGTCTCTTCGGGCAGTGCGGGTCCGGCCAGATCGGCATGCGTCCGCAACAGATTGCGGACCCGCGCCAGCAAAAGCCGGTCCGGCGTGGGGGTCAAAAGCACCGCATCCGCCCCGGCGGCCAGGGCAGCCAGCCGCGCCAGCGGGTCGCCTGCCACGGCAAGGGCGATCACGGGGATCGACCGCCCCCGCGGATCGGCGCGAAGGCGGCGCAAAACCTCATCCCCCGGGATGTCCGGCAGGTTCAGCGCCAGCAGGATCAGATCGGGCCGCTTCGCCAGGGGCACGTCGAACACCGCAGCAAGGCAGGCCTGCCCGTCCGTCGCCAGCACAGGGTCGTAAAGCCCGCTTGCCAACCGCGCGCGATAGACGATCCGGTTCGTCGCCACGTCATCGACTATCAGGATGCGGCCGCTCATCTTCCACTTTCGCAAGCTTTCTGGATGGCCACCAGTCTGCGCGCCAGTTGGTTAAGAAATCCTTTCCGAATTGTGTCCAACTGACATAATTCTGCCTGAAAGCGGCGGTCCGACGGGATATGACGTGGGGATCACGGGAAAGGGAACCACGTGCAGCCAGACCACGCCCAGATCATCGCGCTTCAAGCGCTGTCCTGGCTTGCGACCGAGGAGGCGATGCTGCTCGACTTCCTGCAGGCCTCCGGTGCCAGTCCTGCGGACCTGCGGATGCGCGCGGGTGATCCCGACTTTCAGATTGCGGTCCTTGATTTTCTCATGACCAATGACGCCTGGATTGTGGCCCTCTGCGATGCCCACGCATTGGCCTATACCGATCCGGCCACCGCCCGGGCTGCCCTGCCCGGCGGCGAGACACCGCATTGGACCTGACGCAAGGGACCACCCCGTTGCTTGACGGCCTTCTGTTCGACAAGGACGGCACCCTGTTCGACTTCAAGACCAGCTGGGGTCGTTGGGCAACCGGATTTCTGGCCGAGATGGCGACGGATGCGGACCATGCGCGGCGTCTGGGGCGGGCCATCGGCTTTGATGCCGACACCTGCCAGTTCCGGCCCGACAGCCCGGTCATCGCCGCCACGGCCGCCGATATCGCGGCGGCGCTGGGTCCGGAGCTTCCGGGCTGGACCTTGCGCGCCCTGACCGGGCGGATCGATCAGGCTACCGGGGCGGCACCGATGACCGAGGCTGTGCCGCTTCGCCCGCTTCTGACCCGGCTGCGGGACCTGGGTCTCGCGCTGGGGGTGGCCACGAACGACTCCGAAGCTCCCGCGCGCCAGCATCTGGCGGCGCATGGCATCACCGATTGCTTCGATTTCATCGCCGGTTATGACTCGGGTCACGGGGCCAAGCCCGGCCCCGGCATGTGCCTGGCCTTCGCCCGCGCGCTGCATCTTGATCCGGCGCGGGTCGCCATGGTCGGCGACAGCCGCCACGATCTGATGGCCGGACGCGGCGCCGGCATGCGCACGGTCGCCGTCCTGACCGGCATGGCCGGGGCGGAGGAGCTTCTTCCACTGGCGGATGTCATCCTGCCCGATATCGGCGGCTTGCCGGAGTGGTTGGCCGGCCTCTGCGATTGATTGCCCGAAAACGACGCTTTTGCGTCGCCCGTGCGGTGTTCATCCGCGCTGGGCTTCGGTCATCCTGATCACGCAACTCCCGGAGGGCGCGATGACCGAAGAACCACCTCGTAGAAAACGTGCCGGCGGTCGTGCAGGCATGCAGGTGCGCGCAGGCACGGCGGTCATCGACCAGATGCCGTGGCGGATCCCGGTCAATCCGGACCGGCCGACCGAACCCCTGGATGCCGACGGGGTGCAAAAGATCCACAAGACCGCGATGCGCATCCTGTCCGACATCGGGATCGAGTTTCTGAACCCCGACGCCGTCGCCATCCTGAAAAAGGCCGGTTGCCGCGTGAACGGCACCAACGTCCGCATGGATGAGGCTTTCGTGATGGAGATGGTGGGTCACGCCCCCTCCACCTTCACCATCACCCCAAGGAACCCGGCGCGTGAGATCACCCTTGGCGGCAAGCACATGGTGTTCGTGAACGTCTCCTCACCGCCAAACTCCTGGGACATGGAGCGGGGCAAGCGGTCCGGCGATTTCGAGACCTTCAAGGACTTCATGAAGCTGACGCAGTATTTCAACTGCATCCATGTCGCGGGCGGCTATCCGGTGGAACCGATCGACATCCACCCCTCGGTCCGCCACCTTGACTGCCTTCATGAAAAGCTGACGCTGACCGACAAGGTCGTCCACGCCTACAGCCTCGGGGCCGAGCGGGTGGAGGACGTGATGGAGATGGTCCGCATCGCCGGCGGGCTGTCGCAGGACGAGTTCGATGCCAAGCCGCGGATGTATACCAACATCAACTCCGTCTCGCCCCTGAAGCACGATTTCCCGATGCTCGACGGCGCGATGCGGCTGGCGCGGCGTGGCCAGCCGGTGGTGGTGACGCCCTTCACGCTGGCGGGGGCAATGGCCCCGGTCACGATGTCGGGCGCGGTTGCCCTGTCGATTGCCGAGGCTTTGGCAGCGGTCGCATTGTTGCAATACATCAATCCCGGCTGTCCGGTGGCGATCGGCACCTTCACCTCGAACGTCGACATGAAATCGGGCGCGCCCGCCTTCGGCACCCCGGAATACATGCGCGCGACGCAGATGACCGGGCAGTTGGTGCGGTTCTACGGCGTGCCGATGCGCGCCTCCGGGGTCTGTGCCGCGAACGTGCCCGATGGGCAGGCAATGTGGGAAACGTCCAATTCGCTTTGGTCGGCGGTGCAGTCGGGGACCAACATGGTCTATCACGCGGCTGGCTGGCTTGAGGGCGGGCTGATCGCCAGCCCGGAGAAATTCATCATGGACTGCGAAGTCCTGCAGATGATCCAGCGCTACTTCGAGGAAGCGACCTTTGCCACCACCGAAGATGACCTTGCCTTCGACGCGATCAAGGAGGTCGGCGCGGGCGGGCACTACTTTGGCGTCCAGCACACGCAGGACCGCTATCAGCACGCCTTCTACGCCCCGATCTGCTCGGACTGGCGGAATTATGAGGCCTGGCAGCTGGACGGCGCGATGTGGACGCAAGAACGCGCGCATCGGATCTACAAGCAGATCCTGGCCGAGTTCGAGGCGCCAGAGATGAACGGTGACCATGCCGAAGAGCTGCGCCAGTTCGTGGCCCGTCGAAAGCAGGAAGGCGGCGCGCCGACGGATTTCTGACCTGTTGCAGCGCGGCGCCCTGTGGCGCGCGCGCCCGCGAGGTTTGCCGTTCTAAAGCGTTTTGCTTTTGTTGTGAATCGGGGATTCACAGTTTCGGTTTGTCGTGATTCACTACCTGTAGGAGGTGGATCATGGGCAAACCCTACTCGT
>NCDS01000045.1 GCA_002280315.1 Rhodobacterales bacterium 32-66-7
TGCCGTCGATGCCGCGATGCCCGCGTTGATCGACATGGTCGCGCTTCAGGACGGCAACCGGTATGAGGATTTCGTCCCCGGCGTGGATACGGTTGCGGCCGGTGGGCTGAGCGGGCTTCTCGGCGGTGGCGCGGCGCAGGCGGGGCTGTTGGTGCTGCTGCTCGCCTTTCTGAAGAAGGGCGGCTTCGTGCTGCTGGCCTTGCCGTTCATCTGGCTGAAGAACCTGTTCGGTCGGAAGCCGCCGACGGTGTGAGAGTTCGGGCGCTTGCCTTGGCCAGCCCCCCCACCCTGACCCTCCCCCACCGGGGGGGAGGGAAGCACGCAATCTCTCAGCTCAGGATTAGCCGTCTAGAGCGGTCCACCTGCCTGTTGCGACTGCAACCCATCCGGCGGGCAGGGGTGGCGGTGGGGCTGCGTCCTGCCAGACCTGCAAGCGGATATGGTCGGGCTGGCTTGGCATCTCGGCAAGGGCGACGATGGTCCAGGCGAGATGGAAGCCATCCTCCATCAGCCCTTCGGCGTAAAAGGTGATCTCTTCCGATTCCAGCGCTTCGGACGGGGTGTCGGGCCAGCCGTCCGGGCTGCCCCAGAACACCAGCGCCTCGATCTCGGGCTGTTTAAGTGCCAGCTTCGCAATCGGGGCAAGGCAGGTCTCGATCGGGGTGGGGGGCGGTTTCGGCATGGTCTCCTCCCCCGGTCAGCGCCGCGACATCGCAATGCGGATCAGCGCGCGTTCCATCACCGCAAGCCCCGGCGCCCGGCTGGAGGAGCGGAGCGTAAGGTCGGTATCGAGCAACAACGCCACCGCCCCCTCCAGCCGTTCCGTGCCCCACAGGCCCGCCTGCCGCCCCATCGCATCCTTCTTCTTGAAGTTCACCCGCGCCTTCTGGATGCCCGCGCCCGGACCCTGCGGGTCAGTCGCGGCGGCGTGCAGGATGCGGAAATGCCGCAGCGCCCCGATGCAGATCGTGACCGGCAGGACGCCCTGGCCTTCCAGCCGGCGAAACAGGGGGCCTATCGCCTCGGCCCGGGCTTCGGCGACGGCGTCGATCAGATCGTCAACCTCGGCCTCGATGGTGGCGGGGGCCATCGCGGCAACCTCGGCTGGGGTCAGGGGTGAGGGGTCGCGGTACTTGTAAAGCGCGATCTTCTCCAGCGTCTGGCGAAAATCGCCGGGGTCGAGCGCGCGGGCCAGCGTGGCAAGGTCGGTCATCGCCTCGCGGTCAATGTTGGCAAGACCGGCCTTTTTCAGCGCATCCTCGATCTCTTCCCGGCTGGGCGGGTCTTCATAAAGCCCGATGGAGATGGCCGAGGGATGCTTGTCGAACAGCGTCTTCAGCGCCGATTTGCCTGTCAGCGCCCCGGCGGTGACCACGATCACCGCATCCCCCGGCCGCCAATCGGCCAGCGCGCTGCCGACCGCGTCGGCCAGACCGTCCGTCGCATCCTCGACAAACGCGACCCGCAGGCCGGGGAAAAAGCCGGTGGCCTTGATCGCATCCAGAAGGAGGCTGCCATCCTTCCGCAGCGCCGCACCGGTCATCCGGGTCAGGCGCATCTCGGCCTCCCCCTCCGGGCCGATCAGGGCGGCGATGGCATCCTGCCGCTTCAAGGCGACCCGCATCGGATCGGCACCAAAGATCAGAAGCCCGGCCCGCGCGGGATCGGGCCTGGCGCAATAGCGCGCCGCCTCGACCCCTTTCAGGATCATGGAAAGCTGGCCGCAGCGGCGATCAGGCGGGCGGTGATCTGGTCGGCCAGGATTCGCATCAGCCGGGTGGCGGCGTCTTCCTCGGCGGCAAGGCCTGCGACGGTCGATCCGGTGGCGGAATAGGCGGTGAAGCTGTTGACCAGCCCGCCCGCCACCCGCGCACCGGTCGCCCGGTCGGTCAGGCTGTAATCCACCACGCCTTTCAGGTTGAAGCGGGTGATTTCGTTGTCAACCGTGATGCCCACGCCGACGGCTTCGGTGGCGATGGTATAGGCCAGATCGTAGGCCACAGCCTCGGGCCGGCCCAGCCGTTCTTCCAGTCGCGCGACCAGATCGAAGCCGTTCTTGTCGGACGGTTCGGCGACGAAGACCTTGCCTTGCAGCTTTGTCGCCGCCCCACCGGGGGCATAGGCCGGGGTGAAGCCGCAGGCCGCAAGGGCAAGCGGAGCCAGAATCATCGAGCGGCGCGAGAGTGCCCCAAGCGTGGCCCCCCCACCCCGACCCTCCCCCACGAGGGGGGAGGGAGGCACCGGGCCTGCGACATCGGGAACGTCAGTCGGGACGAGTGCCCCCCTCCCCCCCCTGTGGGGGAGGGATGGGGTGGGGGGGCGCCCGACAGATGACCCAGATTTCTCAGATGACGACATTGATGATCCGCCCGGGGACAACGATGATCTTCTTTACCGGCTGTCCGGCAAGAAACCTGACCACATCCTCCTCTGCCAGCGCGAGCTTTTCAACCTCGGACGCGGGCATGTCCTTCGGCACGGTGATCTCGGCCCGCCGCTTGCCGTTGATCTGGATCGGCAGGGTCACGGTATCGTCGATCAAAAGCGCCGGGTCGGCCTTGGGCCAGGGTGCCATGGCGCAAAGGCCCGCACCGCCGTGAAAGGTCCAGATCTCCTCGGCGATATGCGGCGTCATCGGCGACATCAGCTGCGCCAGGGTGCGGATCGCCTGTTTCATCGAGGCGGTCGAGGCGTTGGCTTTAGCGAGGGTATTGGTAAAGCCATAAAGCGCGGCGATAGCCTTGTTGAAGGCAAAGCCCTCGATCCCGCGGGTCACCTCGTCGATGGCGCGGGCCGTGGCCCTTGCCAACTCCTCGTCGCCCTCACCCTTGTGATCGGCGGGCATCTCGCCGATGCGGGAACACAGCGTCCAGACGCGGGAAAGATGCTTGAACGCGGCCTCGGCCCCGCTTGCCGTCCACTCCACATCCCGCTCGGGCGGGGAATCCGACATCACGAACCAGCGCGCGGTGTCGGCCCCGAAACTGGCGATGATGTTCATCGGGTCGACGACATTCTTCTTCGATTTCGACATCTTGGCCGAAGGGATGACCTCGACCAGCAGCCCCTCATCCGCAAGGGCGCGGATGAAGGCGTCGACGTCGTCGATCATGTCCACCGGCGGCGGCACGGTGCCGCGCACGACGATCCTGCGGTCGGCCACGTTGAAGGACGTCACATCCTCGGGCAGGTGATAGACCGGGCGACCCTGGTCATCGCGGGTCTGGTAGATCTCATGCGTGACCATGCCTTGGGTGAAAAGCGCGTTGAACGGCTCGATGGCTGCGGCAGGCAGATGGCCGGTCTTCATCATCGCCCGGGCGAAGAAGCGGGAGTAAAGGAGGTGCAGGATCGCATGCTCCACCCCGCCGATATATTGGTCGACGTTCATCCAGTAGGCGGCATCCTCCATGACTGTCGGAGTCGTCGCATGGGGCGCGGTGAAGCGGGCATAGTACCAGCTGCTGTCCACGAAGGTGTCCATCGTGTCCGTCTCGCGCCGGGCCTTGGCCCCGCACGTCGGGCATTGGCAGTCGCGCCAGGTCGGGTGGCGGTCGAGGGGGTTGCCGGGAATGTCGAAGCTGACATCGTAAGGGAGTTCGATGGGCAGGTTCGCCTTCGCCTCTGGCACCACGCCGCAGGTCGCGCAGTGAATCACCGGGATCGGGCAGCCCCAATAGCGCTGGCGGGAGACACCCCAGTCGCGCAGGCGGAACTTGGTGACACCCGTGCCGTAGCCATGGGTTTCGGCATGGGCGATGGCGGTCGCCACCCCCTCGTCGCCGGTCTGCTCCTTGGCCCCAGCAAAGCCTCGAATGTAATGCACCTTCTCGGACTTCATCGGGACGAAGGCCTCGGCCAGTGAGGCGTCCGAGCCATCGGCGGTGAAGACCGGCTGGATCGGCAACCCGTACTTGGTGGCGAAATCAAAGTCGCGCTGGTCATGCGCGGGGCAGCCGAAGATTGCCCCCGTGCCGTAATCCATCAGGATGAAATTGGCGATCCAGACGGGGAGTTCCCATGCCGGATCAAGGGGATGCTCCACGCGGATGCCGGTGTCGAAGCCGATCTTCTCGGCGGTTTCCAGTGCCTCGGCAGTGGTGCCGCCCTTGCGCGCCTCCGCCAGAAACGCCGCGACCTTCGGGTCGGCCTCCAACGTCTTGGCAAGGGGATGATCCGGGCTGATCGCCGCGAAGGACGCGCCCATCAGCGTATCGGGGCGGGTCGTGTAGACCTCAAGCTTGTCGAACCCCGCAGGCGCGCCGACCGTATCGAACGCAAACTGCAGCCCGCGCGACTTCCCGATCCAGTTCGCCTGCATCAGGCGCACCTTCTCGGGCCAGTCCTTCAGCCCGTCCAGGGCCGACAGCAGCTCGTCGGAATAATCGCTGATCCTGAAGAACCACTGGGTGAGTTCCCGCCGTTCCACCGCCGCGCCCGACCGCCAGCCTTTGCCGTCGATCACCTGCTCGTTGGCAAGAACCGTCATGTCGACCGGATCCCAGTTCACCACCGCGGCCTTCCGGGTGACCAGACCCGCCGCCATCATGTCGAGAAACAGCGCCTGTTGCTGGCCGTAATACTCCGGATCGCAGGTCGCGAACTCACGGCTCCAGTCGATCGAGAGGCCAAGCGGCTTCATCTGCGCCTTCATGTCGGCGATGTTGCCATAGGTCCAGTCGCGCGGATGGCCGCCCCGCTCCATCGCGGCATTCTCGGCCGGCATCCCGAAAGCGTCCCAGCCCATCGGATGCAGAACCGAAAACCCGCAGGCCGCCTTGTAGCGCGCCACGACATCGCCCATCGTGTAGTTGCGCACATGCCCCATGTGGATGCGCCCCGAGGGGTAGGGAAACATCTCAAGCACATAATACTTCGGCTTGGCCGGATCGGCCTTCGCGGCAAAGACCGCCGCCGTGTCCCAGGCCTCCTGCCATTTGGGTTCGATCACTGCAGGGTCATAGCGCGACATCTTCGGGGCCTCGTCCAGCTTTGCACTGCCGGATTACACTGCGCTGAAAGGGAAGGTCCACCCCTCCTTCCTTTCTGCACAAATATCCCGGGGGTGCGGGGGCTGGCCCCCGCCTTGCATCAGAGCCGGCTGTCGCGTTGACGCAGCTGGCGGGCGCGGGTCAGGATCGCATCCTCGACCGCGCGCACGGTTTCGGGGGCAACCGACCCGCCGCCCTGGCTTTGCAGCGCCACCTTCAGGCTGCGCGCATCCAGTGCGGGGTCCTGCACATAGACCGTGGCACGGTACCCGCGCCCCCCGCCCGGCGGACGGCCATAGCCGGTGACGATCACCCCGGTGAAGGGATCGACCGTTTCGATCGGCAGGAAGTTCAGCACCTCAAGCGAGGCCTGCCAGATGTATTTGTTGACCTCGACGGTGATGTTCGGGTCCGCCGAATTGGTCAGCAGGTCAGACAGGGTCGATCCGCCCTGCCGCTCGATCGCCTGTTCGCGGGTGGCTGCAGCTCCGGTCGGTTCCGCACGCTCTTTGCCGTTGCCGAACAGACCGCCGCCACCGCAAGCCGACAGCGTCAGAAGAAGGCCAAGGCCAAGTCCCAAAGAGACCGCCCTAGCCAGCGCCGTCCGTGCAACATGCTTCGCGAACATCAGACCATCCCCGGATTGCCGTGTTCCGGTGTCTAGCCCGTCACCATGAGCCTGCCAAGGCCTTTCGCGTCTGTCATCGTCCCCGCCTCGGCCGCAGGGTTTCGCGGCGGGGCGGTCAGGCCAACCGGAGGGAGCGCAAGGAACCTGTGGCTTTGCTGCACCAGCTTTCGGGCGTTTTGACCTTTGGGTGGCGTTGGCGTTGCAATCCACGTCCGGTGCGGTGAAATAGCTTCCATGCCGATGCGGATTCCCCTGCGTTGGGCTTACCTTAAGAAAGAGGGAAAAGATGAAAAAGATTCTTCTCGCATCCACCGTTCTGGCGATGACCAGCACGCTGGCTGCTGCCGAGATCACCTTCTCGGGCTACGGCCGCTTCGGTCTGGACTATGATGACTCCGCGACCGGCACCGAATCCGAAACCACCATCAGCACGCGTATGCGTGTGAACATCAACGCTTCGATCGAAACCGATGCGGGGATCGAGTTCGGTGGTCGTATCCGTCTGCAGTACAGCGATGGCCAGAACACGGACGACATCACCCCGTCGGCGTCCTATGTCTATGCTGAAGCTTCGGGCTTCCGCATCGAAGTTGGTAACGCCAACACCGCCTATGACTCCGCCGCTCTGATGTACAACTCGGAAATCGGCTTCACCGACCGTTCGTTCGGCGACCCGAACGGCGACTACTTCAGCTTCACCAGCGTCGGCGACGATTACGCTGACGACGCTACCGATGACCGCATGGGCATCCTGGTCAGCTATTCGGTCGGCGATCTGAACGTTCGCCTGTCGCAAGTCGACCCGGACCAGACCGACACCTCCGACGATCCGGAACTCGGCATCTCGGCCGATTACGCTTTCGGCGCGGTCACCGTGTCGGCAGCCTATGTCGACAACGCGCTGGGCAATGCGACTGCAGACGCTCTGTTCCTCGGTGCCCAGTATGCGTTCAACGACGCTGGCAACGTGGGTATCCTGTACTTCGACTACAACGAAGCTGGCGCTGGCGCTGACTCGACCCGCGTGACCCTGTACGGCAACTACACCTTCGGTGCGACCACCGTTGCCGCCTATGTCGCCAACGATGACCAGCTTGGCCTGACCACCGACACCGCCTACGGTCTTGGCGTGTCCTACGATCTCGGCGGCGCTCGCGCGGCGTTCGACATCCACCAGAACTACAGCGAAGACACCATCGCCGGCCTCGGCGTTCGCTTCGACTTCTAAGGTCGAAACACTTTCCGGAAAGAGCGGGCGAAAGCCCGCTCTTTTCATTTCTGGCGGGGCCTTTCGGGGTTTCGCATCAAGGGACAAGACCGATGGGATTGGCCGACATCACCGCGCGCGTTGCTGCGGCCTTGGCACGGGCGGGTCGCGCCCCGGATGCCGTGCGGCTGATCGCCGTGTCGAAGGTCCAGCCGCTGGACCGGGTTCAGGCCGTGCTTGCCGAAGGGCACCGCTGCTTTGGCGAGAATTACGTGCAGGAAGCGGCTGCGAAATGGCCGGCCTTGCGGGAGGGGTATGGTCCGGTCGATCTCCACATGATCGGCCCCCTCCAGACCAACAAGGCCAAACTTGCCGTCGAATTGTTCGATGCGATCCATACGCTCGACCGCCCCTCGCTTGCCGAAAAGCTGGCACGGCTCGCGCAGGACCGGGGAGCCAGCCCCGCGCTGTTCATCCAGGTCAACACCGGACGTGAGCCGCAGAAGGCCGGGATCCTGCCCGAGGCGGTAGATGCCTTCGTCGCCATGGTCCGCGCGCTTGACCTTTCCCCCACCGGCCTGATGTGCATCCCGCCCGAGGGTGAGGACCCAGGCCCGCATTTCGCCGATCTGGCCCAAATGGCGGCGCGGAACGGCCTGACCGGCCTGTCGATGGGGATGAGCGGGGATTTCGAGGCTGCCATCGCCCATGGTGCCACCCATATCCGCGTTGGCAGCGCGATCTTCGGCGCGCGGGTCTATCCGGCGTAAGCGCTTTGCGGCAGGCAACCGCTGAGCCCGGCGGGCAGCACCAAGGGCGCGCCAAGCCGATACAACGTCGCAACCAGGTCGTCCCCGCCAAGGCCCCGACCAGCCAGACCGGCGGCAGGATCACCAGCGCCGCCGTGCCTCACCTCGCATGACCAGCGCCAATGTCCCGATCCAGCCCAACGCCACCAGGGGCAGAGCGCCAGCAGCCAGCGTCTAGTAGTCATAGATATGCTCCAACGCGCCGTCGGGCAGGGCGCGCAGGGCATCGGCAAGGTCAGTGACCGGCAGCAGGATCAGGTGGCGATAGCCCGGGTTCCCCTGCCGGGGAAAGGAGTGGATCGCACCCTCCGCCACCGGTTGGAAGGTGATGATGGTGAACAGGATGTCGTCATTGCCCGCAATCTCGACGAAACTGCCACCTTCGGCTGCGATACGCTCGGCCAGCCGGGTAAAGGCACGGTAGCGGGGGGCCTCGATCACCACGCCTTCGGGCAAGGTCTCGATCACCGCGACCTCGGGCAGGGCGGCGAGCGCTTCGACGGAAAGCCCGGTCACAACCGCGCGCAAACGAAGTTGATCCTCACCGATCGCCGCGACCGCCGCCTTGATCAGCGCGGCATAACCCGCCTTGGCCCGGTATTCGAGGCCAAGGGCAATCCGCCGCTCCCGGTCGCGCAGCACGTCAGTGGCGGCGGCGTCAAGCTCGGCGGCAGAGCGGGTGAAGTCCCATTCGTACCACGGCACCTGCTGCAGGAAGACTGCATAATCAGCGGCTTGCCGGGCCGAAAGGTCATCCAGCGGCGAACGCCCCTCGCCTCGCAGCAGGGTAAACAGGCGACCAACCGTCTCCTCATACGCGGCTTTCAACAGGAGTTCCGCGGTAAAGCTGACGCCGATGGTGTAGATCGTCTGCTTTATCGGACCCTGGAACCCGCCGTGTTCCCCCGACACCTTGGACAGCGCGCAGGTCGACGACCAGAACGCGCCGATGGAGGTGAGATACCCGAAGTCATGCGGGTCGAAACTGCCGATCACCGTGGCATAGTCGGCATAGGCGTTGACGATATGCCATTCGGGATAGGTCAGCAGCGTCCGCCCCTCGGGCCGCTGCCATTCGGCGCCGACCAGGGGGGTGTACGGGCGATCCTCGGCCGTCGGGCGGCACATCGTCTCTACCCAGGCGACGGGGGCCAGAAGGCCCAGGATCAGCAGCAGAACCAGCAGGAAAACGCGGCGGATCAGACGGGCCAGCCATCTCATCGCCGCAGCCCCACCACAAGCGCCACCCCGCCCAGGACCAGATGCGGCACCGACGACAGGATCTTGAGCTGCAAGGGGATGTCGAGGACGCCCCAGGTAAAGATGCCAAGGTCCAGAAAGCCCGACCCGGCAAAGCAGCCCAGAAGCCCGTCAAGAAAGTAAAGCCCGCCGAACAGGATCAGGAAGATCCGCGCCGCGCGGGTCGAAACCAGCGCCGCCCCCAGCGCCCAAAGCGCCGAGGCGAGGTGCAGGGCGTCGTCATAGATATCGAGCGCAAAGATGCCGAAGGTGCGGCCTTGGTCGTCCACCAGACCGGGGATCGGCAGGTAGTTCAGCGACGCCACCAGCGCCAGCACCAGCGCGTAGCCAAAGGCGGTTTTCTGCTGCAAGCTCACATCACACCTCGGCCAGGTAGCGGTCCCACAGCGCATTGCGCAGCCGCAGTCCCGGATCAACCTGCCGCTTCAGGTCGGCAAAGGCCAGCGCCTTCGGGTAACAGCGGTGAAACTGCTCGCGCGTCGCATGGAGACGATAGGGCAGGTAATAGCTGCCGCCGATGGCCAGAACCGCCTCGATCATCTCTTGCGTCATCCGCGCCATGTCCGCCTCGGCCCGCGCGGTCATCTCTTGTGAGAACAGGAGGACAGAGGCGATGCGCGGTCCGTCCGGCGCATAGGCCAGCATCGCGGTCGGGTCCTGCGCCACCCAGCGCAGGGTGATGTTGAAAAGCTCCTGATAGCTGCCCGGGATGATCGCGCGGGCGGCGGTCAGGAAATCGGTGAAGCGGTCCGGGGCGACGAAGTATTCGTGCAGGATGTCGGTGCGCGTCGGGTCGCGGTCATCCAGCGTGATCACCGGCTCGTTCATCAGCGACGACCGGCTGGAGGCCCCCGCCAACCGCGCGCCGATGCCGGTCTCAACCCCCCAGCGGCGGCGTTTCACCCATTCGTTGCCAAGCTGCGCCCGAAAGATCGCGCGGGACGCGTGGGAGAGGAGGCCCGATCCGGTGACCGGGGGAATCTCACCCTCGATGGGGGTGTAGGTGACCAGCATCGCCTCGTCAAAGAACCCCTCGCGGTCGATGTTGAGGCGACCGTACGCCATGGGCACGCTGCCATCCGCAACGGCGGTGAAGGCAGCGGCGAAGTCGGCGGCGGGGATGGTGCGGAAGCTGGGCTGGAGCAGTTGATTCGGGACTGCTTCCACCTCCAGTTCGGTGATGAGGCCGATCAGCCCGTACCCCCCCATCGCGGCGCTGAACAGATCCGGGTTCTCGGTCCGGGAGGCGATGACCAGACTGCCGTCGGCGAGCACCATCCGCAGCGAGCGGACGGTGGAGCCCATCGGGCCAAACGGCATCGGCCAGCCATGCGCATTGACCGAGAAGGTCGAGGCCACCCCGAAATCGGCATTGGATTGCATGACCTTGGGCGACAGGCCCAGAGGGTCGAGCGCCGCAATCACCTGATGCCACCGGGTGCCGGCCTGAGCGCGATAGGTCTCACCCGCCACCTCGACAGAGGGACTGTCGAAGGTGATCGCATGCCCATCGCGGGGGATCGCCTGGCCACCCATGCTGTGACGCGCGGCCCCGATGTTGACGGGGCGGCCCTCGGCCTCGGCCGCCTTCAGCTCCGCCCGCAGGGCTGCGACCAAAGCCTCACCCGGCGGGTCCTTGACCACGACATGCCTGAAGATCGGGGTTTCCGACATCCAGCGACGGCCCGGCGCTTCCAACCCAGCGGGTCCCAAGGACCCCCGCCACCGCCCCGGCCCCCAGGAGTGCCGCCCGTCTTGTGATCGTCATGCGGCACCTTTCGCGGAAACCTCGCCACACCTTGCCGCGCGCCTGGCTTTGCGTCCAGTCGCCTCGCTGGGCTCAGGTCCTGATGATCAGCCGGGTCTGGTGGGTGATGCGGGGGGCGATCCAGTGCAGGTCGCGGCGGGCAAGGGCGACGCAGCCCGCGGTCGGCGCGCCGGGCCTGCGCCATTGATGCACAAAGATCGCCGACCCGCGTCCGGGGTCGGCATGGGGCCAGTTCCAGTCGGTGATCAGGATCAGGTCATACTGCGGGTCGGCACGCCGAAGATGTTCGTGGCCGAACCGATGCGGGGCGCGGACCATCAGGTTGTAATCCTCATCCCTCGGGTCATCGGACCACAGGTCGGGGGGTCCGATCGGCAGCGCCCATTCGGCCGGGCGGGTCAGGCGGTCCGGGCGGTAGAGCATGCCGACGATCCGGTGCGTCCCGGCGGGGGTCGCCCCATCCCCCTCACGCTTGGCCTTCGGGTCGACGATCCCGCCCCGGCCCACCGTGCAGGCGAACCGGCGGTTCAGGAACCGCGCGCCCATGCGGGTCACGACGATATCTTCCGCCTTCACGGCAGATGCCCGGATTTCGCGGCCTTGGTGGCGAGATACCCCGCATTCTGCCGGGTTTGCCCGACATGGAGCGGTACCCGTTCGGTCACCTCCAGCCCACAAGCCTTCAGCATTTCCAGCTTCCTTGGGTTGTTGGTCATCAGCCGCACGGCAGAGAAACCAAGCTCGCGCAGGATCTGCGCGCCGATGCGAAAGTCGCGTTCGTCATCCTCGAACCCCAGGCGGTGGTTGGCCTCCACCGTGTCAAAGCCCTGATCCTGCAAGGAATAGGCGCGCATCTTGTTGGCAAGCCCGATCCCCCGCCCCTCCTGGTTGAGGTAAAGGAGGACGCCCGCCCCCGCCTCCGCCATCTGCGCCAATGCGCTGTGCAATTGCGGACCGCAGTCGCATTTGAGGCTGCCGAGCACATCGCCGGTAAAACAGGCCGAATGCAGCCGGGCAAGCACCGGCTTGGCGCGGTCTGGGCGGCCGATCTCGATGGCGTAATGCTCCTCACCCCCGTCCCTGGGACGATAGATGTGGACCCGCCCCGCGCTGGAGGCGACGAGTGGCACCCGGGCCGACACCACCTCGGCCATCGGCGGCAGCGAGGCGAGCGTGGGCGCGATCTCCTCCAGCCGCAGCCGGGTCAGGCTTTCGGCGGCAAAGGCATCCGGTACCGGCACCACCAGCGCCGCCGGCAGAAGATGCGCCGACTTGACCAGCCCCAGCGCAGCGCGGTGAAGACCGGCCGAACCGTCGCGAAGGGTCTGGAGCGGCCCCTTCATCGGCAGGCGCAGATCGTCTGCCGGATCGGCGATGCCACGCAGCCAGGCCAGATCGACGCCGTCCGGCAGGACGATCCGGGCAAGGTCACCGTCATAGGCGCGGGCCTTCAGCGTCTCGGCCCGCCGCGCGGTGATCGCCAGCACCGGCTGGCCCAGCGCCCGCACCTCGGCCAGCCGCGCAGGTGCCAGCCCCTCGACCGCGACCACCAGCGCCGCGCCCTCTGGCCCGGTCAACAACACCGGCACCCCCATGCGCAGATCACCGCGCGCGCGGGTCAATCGTTCCGGAATGCTCAGGCGCAGGCTCATGCCCCGATCAATAGCCCCCCGATGGGGAAATTGAAACATAGCACCGGCTGGCGACACGACCGCGTGAGGGCCTGGTCGCAATTCTTGCCTTCCTGCACGCTTGGGCACACTTCATCGTGATAACTGGTGGAGAATACAATGGCAGGTCTGCGGAAAATCCTTTTGGTCGATGATGATGACGACCTGCGCGAGGCGTTGGGCGAACAACTGGTCATGACCGAGGATTTCGACGTCTTCGAAGCCCGCACCGGTACCGAGGGGATGGAGAAAGCCAAGGCCGGTCACTTCGACCTCGTCATCCTGGACGTGGGCCTGCCCGACACCGACGGGCGTGAGCTTTGCCGCCGGATGCGCAAGTCGGGCGTGAAATGCCCGATCCTGATGCTGACCGGGCATGATACCGACAGCGATACGATCCTTGGCCTGGATGCCGGCGCGAATGACTATGTGGTGAAGCCGTTCAAGTTTCCGGTCCTTCTTGCCCGGATCCGCGCGCAACTCAGGACGCATGAACAGTCCGAGGATGCGATCTTCCAGCTTGGTCCCTACACCTTCAAACCGGCGCAGAAGATGCTGATCGACGAGAAGGACCGCAAGATCCGGCTGACCGAAAAGGAAACCAACATCCTCAAGTACCTCTACCGCGCGACGCAAAGCGTGGTCGCCCGCGACATCCTGTTGCATGAGGTCTGGGGCTACAACGCCGGCGTCACCACCCACACGCTTGAGACGCACATCTACCGCCTGCGCCAGAAGATCGAACCCGACCCCTCGAACGCGCGGATTCTGGTGACCGAAAGCGGGGGCTACCGGCTGGTGGCCTAGGCGGGTGCTGTCGGCCACACCATGTGGCCGCCGTGCAATAGCCGCGAAATCTTGCGCTTCGGGGCTTATTGTTGCCCGATCATCGGTCTATCCTGTCTTTGATGGTTCCCCTGGTCGCGTCGGGGTCATGGCGCGACACCTCCCTGTTGGACCTGGCCGGGCTTCTGCCCGGCCTTTTTTTGTCGCTCGTGTCCTGACCCGAGCACGGAATTGCCTTTCCGTCACCGCAATCTCTGGCGCATATGCGCCGCACCGCGGGTCCCTTGCGGTGTAACCTTTTCCGGAGACGTCTGATGCGCATCGTCCTGGCGGCCATCGCCGCCCTTTCCACCACCCCTGCCCTGGCCCAGGATCTGGTGTTCACCCTGGTCAACGACAGCTCGCAAGCCATCGTCGAGATGTATGTCTCGCCCGTCGGTGATGACGAGTGGGGCGAGAACATCCTGACCGTCGACGCGGTCGAATCGGGCGTCTCGGGCGACGTGACCATCGCCGATGGGCTTGATGTCTGCGAATACGACCTGAACTTCGTCACCGATTCAGGGTTCGAGGCGACAGAGACCCAGGACCTCTGCGCGATCGACACCTTCACCGTCACCGACTGACGGCCTGGCTCTTGGCAGGGGCGGCGGGTGGCCCTAAGGTCGCCCGTCAGCCCCGACGGAGCCCGCCATGAGTTTCACCATCGCCACCTGGAACATCAACTCTGTCCGCCTGCGCGAGGGGTTGGTGGTCAGGCTTCTGGCCGAGGAGATGCCCGATATCCTCTGCCTCCAGGAATGCAAATGCCCGGTGGACAACCTGCCGCTGACGCAGTTCCAGGCCTTGGGCTACCGCTACATGGTCGCGCGCGGGCAGAAGGGCTACAACGGCGTCGCGATCCTGTCGAAGCTGCCGTTGATGGATGCCGGCGACAAGGATTTCGCCCAGCTTGGCCACGCCCGCCACGTCGCAGCGCGGCTGGAAAACGGGGTGACGATCCACAATTTCTACGTCCCGGCCGGGGGCGACATTCCCGACCGCGAGCAGAATGTGAAGTTCGGCCAGAAGCTGGATTTCCTGACCGAGATGCGGGATTTCTTCCGCTGGGAACGCCCGGACCGCGCCATCCTGGTCGGCGACCTCAACATCGCGCCGGGGGAGGATGACGTCTGGAACCACAAGGCGCTGTTGAAGATCGTCAGCCACACCCCGGTCGAGGTCGACCATTTCGCCGCGGTGATGGAGGCGGGCGGCTGGCGCGACGTGACCCGCAACGACCTGGCCCAAGGCAAGCTTTTCAGCTGGTGGAGCTACCGGTCCGCCGACTGGCAGACCGCAGACAAGGGCCGCCGGTTGGACCACATCTGGGCCACGCCCGATATCCTGAACGCCAGCCACCAAAGCCGCATCCTGCGCGCCGTGAGGGGGTGGGAGCAGCCAAGCGATCATGTCCCCGTCTTCGCGACGTTTGACTTATAGGCCGCTTTCTGCCATATGCCGCCCATGGACACGGCAAATGGCGGGGCTTCGCGATGACCTTACGCAGGGCGACAGGACTGGCCGAAGACCCGGCCGCCTTCACCTCATTCAGCGCGCTGGAGCGGGGGGTGCCCGCCACGTGGGCACGGGCGCTGGAAACCCAGGGCCTGACGCGGGCCGACATCCGCAGCATCATCCCGGACCGGACGCTCGACCGCCGCATCGCCAAGGGTGAGCCGTTGCGGATGGAAGAGGCAGACGGCCTCGCTCGCCTGCTGCGGGTGGTAAAGGCCGCGCGGGACCTGTTTCAGAACGACGCGAATGCCGACATGTTCCTGCGCAGCCCCAACCCCGCGCTGGGCGAACGCATCCCGATCGAGATGGCCCGCACCGACATCGGCGCGCGTGAGGTGGAGACGATCATCGGACGCATCGGACACGGGGTCTATTGACCCGATGCGGCTTTGGCGCCTGACCAAGCCGGAGTTCCTGCCCGCGCTTGATGGCGAAGGCGCGCGTCTGGGGGGCGGTACCTGGAACAGCCCGGGACTGCCGATGGTCTATACCTCCACCTCGCTTGCGCTTGCGGCGCTTGAGGTTCTGGTCAACCTGCCCGCCCCGCAGCGCCAACCCGGCGGCCTGCCGAAACTTGTCGCGCTGGCGGTAGAGGTTGATCCGGCACTCATCGCTGATCCCGGTTTTCCCGCCAGGCAAGACGTTGCCCGGTCGAGAGAGGCCGGCGACGCCTGGCTTCTCTCCGCCGCATCCCTTGGCCTTGTCGTCCCAAGCCGGGTCATCCCACTGGAGCGGAACATCCTTCTCAACCCCCGGCACCCGGACATGGCCCGGGTCGGCATCACCCTGACCGAACCCTTCGTCTTCGATGACCGGCTAAGCTACTGACCCGCAACGAACGCCGCCATGATCGCCTTTGCGCTGTCGCTGTCCCATTCGGCGTCGCCGATCAGGCGGGCAACCTCCTCACCTTCGGGGTTCAGGATCACGGTGATCGGCAGGCCGAACACGCCCATTCCCCGCGACAGTTCCGACGCCGGGTCGCGCAGGCCAGACAGGTTCGCGATCCCGGCTTCTGCAAAGAACCGCTCGATGGCGGTCACGGAGTTTCGCCCCGTCGCCACCGGCACCACCGCAATCCCGGGCATCGCCGCCTGCAGCCGGTCGAGCGTAGGCATCTCCCTCCGGCACGGTGCGCACCAGGTGGCCCAGAAGTTCACGACCACCCACTTGCCGCGATATTCGGCCAGCGACCGCTCGGCTTCGGTGGCATCGGTCAGGACGACCTCCGGGATCGGGACGGGTTCTGGGTGCAGGATCAGCTTCTGCATGTCGCCTTCGCGCAGAGCGGCCACCTCTGCGGCCACCTCTGCGGCCACCGCATTTGCACCAAGCATCAAGGCCGTGTAGAGCACCACCACAAGTTTGCGCAAAATCATCCCTCCAAAGGCCTGCCTCATGACCGTCCCGCCCGCCAGTCCTGCCGCCAACCGGATGTGGGGCGGGCGTTTCGCCGCCGGGCCGGACGCGATCATGCAGGCGATCAACGCCTCGATCGGGTTCGACCAGCGGCTATACGCGCAGGATATCGCGGGCAGCCGGGCCCATGCCGCAATGCTCGCGGCGGTGGGTGTGATCAGCAATACGGATGCCGAGGCGATCGGGGAAGGCCTTCTCACGGTATTGTCAGAGATCGAGGCTGGAAACTTTCCCTTCCGGGTGGAGCTGGAGGATATCCATCTCAACATCGAAAGCCGGTTGACCGAGATCGTGGGCGAGGCGGGCAAGCGCCTCCACACCGCGCGGAGCCGAAATGACCAGGTGGCCGTCGACTTCCGGCTTTGGGTACGGGACCAGTGCGATCAGGCGATTGCAGGGCTGACCGGGCTGATGCGGGCCTTTCTGGCGCAGGCGGAGGCTGGGGCCGATTGGGTGATGCCGGGATTTACCCACCTGCAGACCGCGCAGCCGGTGACCTGGGGCCACCACATGCTGGCCTATGTCGAGATGTTCGCGCGTGACCGCAGCCGGTTTCAGGATGCCCGCCGGCGGATGAACGAATGCCCCTTGGGGGCGGCGGCATTGGCGGGGACGAGCTTTCCGATCGACCGCGAGATGACCGCAAGGGCACTGGGGTTCGACCGGCCGACCGCCAACAGCCTTGATTCGGGGTCCAGCATCATGCCGCAGAAGAAGAACCCGGATGCCGCCGAACTCCTCCGCGCCAAGCTGGGCCGGATTCTGGGGGCGACGGTGGCCTTGTTCACGGTGATGAAGGGGCTGGCGCTGACCTATTCAAAGGACATGCAGGAAGACAAGGAACAGGTCTTCGACGCCGCCGACACGCTAAGCCTCGGCCTTGCCGCGATGACCGGCATGGTCGGCGACATGACCGCCAACCGCGAGGCGCTGAAAGCCGCCGCCGCCAGCGGGTTTTCGACCGCGACCGACCTTGCCGACTGGCTTGTGCGCACCCTTGGCTTGCCGTTCCGCGAGGCGCATCACATCACCGGAACCCTGGTCGCCAGGGCCGAGGCGCGGGGCATCGACCTGCCCGACCTGACCCTGGCCGAGATGCAGGCCGTCCATCCCGGCATCACCGCCGGGGTGTTCGCCGTGCTGGGCGTTGAAAACTCGGTCCAAAGCCGCATGTCTTATGGCGGCACCGCGCCCGATCAGGTGCGCCGCCAGATCGCCCGCTGGACCGCGCTCCTGTCAAACCCGCCCCCTGTCGTCTAAAATTTTTCGCCGAAAAATTTCAGACCCAGACCAAACAGATCGAGGACCCGATGCAGACCCTTCTTCGCCCGCTTGCCTTGGCCGCCTTCCTTGCCCTTGCCGCCTGCGGGGCCGACGGCCCACCCGAAGCACCGGCCAAGACCGGGATCACCCTCTCGGGCGAGGCTGCGATCGGGATCACGAATTGAGCCGGCTGCGCCTCGCCTACCTCGCGCTGGCCCTTTGGGGCACGGTGCATCCGATGTACTGGTTCGTGACCTACATGCGCGAAACCGGCACCGGACTGGCCGGACTGATCGAGGCCTGGTCCGTCAACGCCTCCACCCGCGGGTTGACCTGGGACCTGACCATCGCTGCCATCGCCCTGACCGTCTGGATCGTGGCCGAGACGATGCGCAAGAAAAGATGGCTGAACCTCATAGCAATCCCCGCGACCTTCTGCATCGGCGTCAGCTGCGGCCTGCCGCTATACCTGTTCCTGCGCTCGCGCCCGGCATGATCCGTCTGACCGTCCTCTTGTGCGCCATGCTGGTCGCATCGGGGCAGGCACACGCGCAGACGGTCACCTCAATCCCACCTCTGGGGGCAGATATCGCGGCGTCGCCTCGGCTGGTTGGAGAGGGTGCCGTCATTGCAAAGGTCAACGCTGCACTTGCGCGGCGGGACCAACGCGACCTTGACGCCATCACCTGCTTTGGTGGCAAGCCCGACGGACCATTTCGAACCGTGGAGGTTATTGCCGACGGGCCGGAGTTCCTGAGTCTCATCATCAGAAACTCGTCCTATTGCGCGGGGGCTGCGCACCCTTGGTGGAGCCAGGAGATCCTCACTTTCGATCTCGAAACCGGAAGCGAGACTGACCTCCTGCCGTATCTTCCTGCGGCGTTCGGCACTGACCCGCAGGAAGAATTGGCAGTCCTGTTCCTGAACACGGTTGCCGATCTGCCGGGGGACTGTGTCCAGGTCTATGCGTGGGCCCTGCGTGATGGCCATCTTCGCTTTGACCTCGGCGTGGTCAAGGCCGAAAGCGCGCTCATGCTTTGGCCGTCCGGTTTGGCTTATGTCGACAGGCCATGCCTCGATACGGCATATGTCTCCATGGCGCGTCTGCAAGAGGCGGGCTTTCACGCCAAGCTGATCCGGGCGCTCTTGCCATCCCGGTGACCGTTCGGCGCGCCTCATGAGCAAAGCATTGAATTGTCGGGCGCGATGCTTCTGCTATATCCCGCTGAACACCGGGGACGCACATGGACCACTTCCTTTACCGAAACGGCACCTTGCATGCCGAAGCTGTCCCGATCCCCGATATCGCCGCCGCCGTGGGCACGCCGTTCTACGTCTATTCCACCGCCACGTTGACGCGGCATTATCACCTCTTCACCGAGGCGCTTTCTCCGCTGCCGCACCTTGTCTGCTTTGCGATCAAGTCCTTGTCCAACGTTGCCGTCCTGAAAACCCTTGGCAATCTTGGGGCCGGGATGGATGTGGTCTCGGGGGGCGAGTACCTGCGCGCCAAGGCGGCCGGGGTGCCGGGCGAACGGATCGTCTTCTCCGGCGTCGGCAAGACGCGCGGGGAGATGCGGCTCGCCCTGACCGGCGGCGTCCGGCAGTTCAACGTGGAGTCAGAGCCCGAGATGCGGGCCCTGTCCGAGGTGGCGGTCAGCCTGGGCGTCACGGCACCGATCACCATCCGCATCAACCCGGATGTGGATGCCAAGACCCATGAGAAAATCGCGACCGGCAAGAAGGAAAACAAGTTCGGCATCCCGATCACCCGCGCGCGCGAGGTCTATGCCGAGGCCGCCCGCCTGCCCGGCCTGAAGGTCATCGGAATCGACGTCCATATCGGCAGCCAGTTGACCGACCTCGCCCCGTTCGAGGAGGCGTATCTGAAGGTCGCCGACCTGACCCGCCAATTGCGGGCGGAGGGTCATGCGATCACCCGGCTGGACCTTGGCGGCGGGCTTGGCATCCCCTACGCCCGGTCGAACGACGCCCCGCCGTTGCCGACCGATTATGGTGCCCTCATCAAGCGGACCGTGGGCGACCTTGGCTGCGAGATCGAGATTGAACCCGGCCGGCTGATCTCCGGCAATGCCGGAATTCTCGTGTCCAAAGTGATCTATGTGAAGCACGGCGAAGGCCGGGATTTCCTGATCCTCGATGCCGCGATGAACGACCTTGTCCGCCCCTCGATGTATGGTGCGCATCATGACATCATCCCCGTGGCCGAACCCCCGGTCGCCAGCCCGACGCAAGAGTTCGACGTGGTCGGCCCGGTGTGCGAAACCGGCGACACCTTTGCCAAGGGTCGCGATCTGCCCCTGGTGGCCGAGGGCGATCTGGTCGCCTTCCGCTCTGCCGGGGCTTATGGCGCAGTGATGGCGTCGGAATACAACACCCGCCCCCTGGTGCCCGAGGTGCTGGTGAACGAGGATCAATTCGCTGTCATCAGGGAAAGACCGACCTTTGACGAAATCCTGAAGCGGGATACCATTCCCGCTTGGCTGTGACACTCCGTCCGGCCTTGAGGCACGCCTGATGAAAGCACCCCCACCGCACGCGCCCTTGAAATCGCTGGTCTGGCCGATGCGGCTGACGCTGTTCGGCCTGTGGGCCGAACGGCTGGCGCGGGCGTTCTGGCCGCTTTGGTCGCTGATCCTGCTGGTCGTCGCGGCGGCGGCGTTCGGTCTGCATGAGCTTGGGCCGCTTTTCTGGGCGCAAATCGCTTGGGGAGTGCTGTTGCTTGCGGGGCTTGGCCTGCTGGTCCTGGGCCTGAAGCGGTTCCGCAAACCCGGCCTGCTTGACGCGTTGGAGCGGTTGGACAGCACGATGCCCGGTCGCCCGCTGGCAGCGCTGCGCGATACGCAGGCCATCGGTCTTGGCGACGCCGCCTCGCTTGCCGTATGGGAGGCGCACAAGGCCCGG
>NCDS01000046.1 GCA_002280315.1 Rhodobacterales bacterium 32-66-7
TATACCGAGATCCGGTATGAGGGCTACGGCGTCAACGGCATCGCGATCATCGTCGAGGCGATGACCGACAATCTGAACCGGACGGCCTCGAACGTGCGGTCGTATTTCTCGAAATGCGGCGGCAATCTGGGCACCACGGGTTCGGTCGCGCACAGCTTTGACCGGGTGGGCGAAATCTCGTATCCCGCCAGTGCCGGGTCGGCGGATGACGTGATGATGGCAGCGCTGGAAGCCGGGGCCGACGACGCCGAAAGCGATGAGGACGGCCACTGGATCTATTGCCAGGTGGAGGCGTTGGCCGAGGTTTCGGACGCGCTCGAAAAAGCCCTGGGGGAATCGACCGAGTCAAAGATCGTCTGGCGGCCGCAAAGCCGGACCGAGGTTGATCTGGAAACCGCCGAAAAGCTGATGCGGCTGATCGATCTTCTGGAAGAAGATGACGATGTGCAGACGGTCACCCACAACTTCGATGTGCCCGAGGATGTCGCGGCGCAGTTGCAGTAACCCCTAGCCCGGCTGGACCAGGGCGGACTTGGTCGCCTTGGTGATGGCGGCGGTCAGGGGTGCGAGGGCAGGTGCGGCAAGCCTTGTGAACTGCCAGTAAAGCGGCACATCCAGCGGGGTGTCGGGGACAAGCTCGACCAGCGTTCCCGTCCTTAAGTCAGCCGCCACAAGGGCTTCGGCGTTCATCGACCATGCAAGGCCGTTGCGGCACGCCTCGACAAAGCCGTGGGATGAGGCGAGCCTGTGGCAGGGCAGCACCGGGGGGCTGTCCGTGCCGACGTGAAGCCCGACCCAGCGGTCCTGCAGCCGGTCGGCGTCGGAAAAGGACAGGGTCGGCGCCTTTGCCAGCGCCGCCGCCGTGACCCCGTCGGGAAACCAATGTGCGATGAAGGCGGGGCTCGCGGTCGCGCGGTAGCGCAGCGCGCCAAGCCGGATCGTGTCGCAGCCTTGCAGCGGGCCGGGATGCGAGGTGATGGCCCCGCTCACATCGCCCCGGCGCAGCAGATCCTGGCTGACATCCTGATCGTCGATGACCAGATCGAAAAGATACCCCTCGGTCGCGGAAAGGGCCGGGATGACCCATGTTGCCAGACTGTCGGCGTTGACGGCGATCCGCAGTCGAGCCGGGCCGCTGCCCAGCCCCGGCAGATCGGCGGCAAGGCCTTGGGCCAGCACCGAAATCTCATCGTGGTGCCGGATCAGGCGCAGGCCGGTCTCGGTCGCCACGCAAGGTTGGCCCCGCCGGATCAGAAGCGCGCCGGCACGATCCTCCAACGCCTTGATCCGCTGCGAGATCGCCGAGGGGGTGACGCCAAGCTCGGCCGCCGCAAGGTCAAACGCACCCCGGCGGTGCACGGCGGCAAGGGCGGCAAGCTGGGCGGGGTCTAGCATTAGCGGGCCTAATCCGTGCAGAGAAAGATTAACTTGATTGATCCCGACCGCTGCGGTGAGGTCAAGCCGGAAACCGGGTCGGGCAGGAAGAGCGGGATGGCAGAGCAGAACCTTCAAGTGCTGTTGCGGACGATGGAACCGGTCCTGTCCGACACGCCCTATGGCTATGCGGTCTGGCCGGGCGGGCCCTTGCCGTTTCAGGCGTTTGCGACGGTCGCCGAGGCGGAAGGGCTGACCGTGGTGGCCGATTGGGCCGTGCTGCAACAGGCGGGGCTGTCGGCTGAAGCGCTCGCCGGTCCCTGGGCGCGGATCAGTCTGACCGTCCACAGCGACCTTGCGGCGGTCGGGCTGACGGCGGCGCTGGCGACCGCGCTTGCCGCCCAAGGCATCAGCGCGAATGTCATCGCCGGGTTCCACCATGACCACATCTTCCTGGCTTGGGAGCGCCGGTTCGACGCGATGGCCGCCTTGAAGGCGCTGTCCGATGCTTGAGGCGGCGGTCCAGGGTTATCTGGTGTCGCTTGGCCTGATCCTGGCCATCGGCGCGCAGAACGCCTTTGTCCTCCGCCAGGGTCTGCGGCGCGAGCATGTGGCCGCGGTGGTCGCGGTCTGCGCGCTATCGGATGCCCTGCTGATCGGGGTCGGCGTGGCAGGGTTCGGCGCGTTGAGTGCGACCCTCCCCTGGATCGGCGAGGTGATGCGCTGGGCCGGGGTGGCGTTCCTGCTGGTCTATGGTGCCCTGCGGTTCCGCGCGGCGGCAAAGGGGGGTGAGGCGTTGCGCCCGGCCGAGGGGGATGTCGCGCCGCTGCGGCGGGTGATCGCGACCGCATTGCTGCTGACCTGGGCCAATCCGCATGTCTACCTCGACACGGTTGTCCTGATCGGATCCATCGCCGCGCAGCACGCGCCGTACAGGCTGGTCTTCGGCATCGCGGCGGCGCTCGCCTCGCTCAGCTTCTTTGCCGCACTCGGGTTCGGGGCGCGGGCGCTGGCCCCCATCTTCGCCCGCCCCGCCGCCTGGGTCTGGCTGGAGGTTGGCGTGGGCGTCACGATGTGGGCCATCGCGGCGGGGCTTGCCTTCGGCTGAGGGTTGGGCTTTGCTCGCCCCGTGCGTCTGGCAAGCGATCTTGGCCGCCCCATCGAAGGGGCCTTCTGGATGGCGGCCTCGGGTCTTGCCTTTGTCGGCGTGAATGGCATCGTCCGGCACCTTGGCACCGACCTCCCCGCTGCGCAGTCTGCGTTCATCCGCTTCGGGTTCGGCCTCTTGATCCTGATGCCGGCGCTGTGGTCGCTGCGCGCCACGCGCTTTCCGACAGGGACCTGGCGGATGATCCTGTGGCGCGGCGCGCTCCATGTCGCTGCCGTGGTGTTCTGGTTTCATGCGATGGCGCGGGTGCCGGTTGCCGAAATGGCCGCGATCGGCTTTCTGGGGCCGGTTCTGGTGCTGGTCATCGGCGGGCTGTTGCTGGGCGAAGGGCTGGGCGCGCGGCGGGTCGTTACGGTGGTTGTCGCGGTGGTCGGCGGGTTGATCGTGCTTCGGCCCGGACTGCGCGAGTTGGGGTTGGCGCATCTGTCACAACTGGCCGCGACGGTGCTGTTTGCATCAAGCTACATTCTGGCCAAGCGGCTGAGCGTGCTGGTCCCGGCGTCGGCGATCGTCGCGCTTTTGTCGGTGACGGTGACGCTGGGGCTTTTGCCGCTGGCTTTGGCAGACTGGCGACCGGTGCGGCCCGATCAGCTTTACTGGCTCCTGGCCGTGGCCGTCCTCGCGACGGCCGGGCATTATGCGATGGCACGGGCGTTTCAGGCCGCGCCCCTTGCTGTGACGCAGCCGGTGACCTTCCTGCAACTGGTCTGGGCGGCGCTTCTGGGGGCGATTGCCTTTGGCGAACCGGTGGAGCCCTGGGTCATCGGCGGTGGTGCGATCATCATCCTTTCGATCAGCGCGAACACCTGGGCCGAGGGGCGACGCGGCGGCAAGGTCACGGCGGCCGCCACCGAGGGGATCTGATCCCATCATGCGTGGGCAGATTGCCCACCCTACCATTCGCCCTGGTGTTGCGCTTGTAGCCCGGGGAGCGGGCGCATCCGTCAGCCTGCGTTCAGGACATTTCCCTAAAGGTTCAGCCGCAAAGGCGATCCTGCGGAGGTATCCATGCCCGACGATACGACCATCCTGTCGCTGCCCCTGATCCTTCCGGCGCAGGCGCAAAAGCACGTCACGCACAACGAGGCGCTGGCCACGCTCGACCTCATCGTGCAGCTCGCGGTGATCACCCGGACGTTGACCACCCCTCCGGCGCTGCCGACGCTGGGGGACCGCCATATCGTGGCGGCCGGGGCGACCGGGGCCTGGGTCGGGCAGGCCGGCAAGATCGCACTATTTGACGGGGCGGGTTGGCAGTTCACCCAGGCCCTGCCGGGCTGGCAAGCCCATGTGCTGGCCGAGGGTCAGACGGCGGTCTTTGACGGGCTGGTGTGGGCGGCCCCTTCGGACAAGCCCTTGGCGGTCACCCGGCTTGGCGTCTCGGCCACGGCGGATGCGACCAACCGGCTGTCGGTCGCGGCACCCGCGACGCTGTTGAACCACGCCGGGGCAGGGCATCAGCTGAAGCTGAACAAGGCCACGGCGGCGGATACGGCGAGCCTCCTGTTCCAGACCGGTTTCGGCGGACGGGCCGAGATGGGCACCGCAGGGACCGACGACTTTGCCATCAAGGTCAGCGCCGACGGCAGCACCTTTGCCACGGCGCTGTCGGCTGCGGCGGCCACGGGCGAGGTGACGCTGCCTTTGCCGCTGCACCTTGGCGGTCAGGCCACGGATCCGGTCGCGCCGCCGGACGGGACGTTGTGGCTGAACACCACCTCGGGCGAGGTGAAGGTCAAAAGCGCCGGGGTCACGCTGGCCGTTGGCGGCGGTGGCGGGGTCAGCGATGGCGACAAGGGGGATATCACCGTCTCGGCCCTGGGGGCTACCTGGACGATCGATGCCGGCGCCGTCGGCCTGTCGAAGCTGGCAGACATGCCGACCGACAGCTTTCTGGGCCGCGATACCGCCGGGGCCGGAGCGCCGGAGGTTCTGACGCCGGCGGTTGCGCGGGCCATCCTGAACGTCGCCGACGGGGCGACCGCGAACGCGAGCAATGCCGCCCTGCGGGACCGGGCGAGCCATACCGGCAGCCAGACTGCCGCAACGATCAGCGACTTTGCCGCAGCGGTCGCAGCGACGGCGGCGGTAACGGCAAACACCGCCAAGGTGACCAACGCGACCCACACCGGCGACGTGACCGGGTCCGGCGCGTTGACGGTCCAGCCGGTGGCGATCACCGGCAAGGCTGCGGTCACGGCGGTCGGCGCGGATTACGTGCTGATCAGCGACACATCGGACGGGGGCGCGCTGAAGAAGGCGCTGGTGTCGGATCTGGGTGGCAGCGGCGGCAGTCCCGGCGGTCTGACCGGCACCGTCCAGTTCAACAACGCCGGTACCTTTGCCGGGGCTGCGGATGTCGCGATCGAGGACGGGCAGTTGCGGCTCGCCCAAGTCACCGGCCCCACCGCCCCGGCGGCCAACGGGCTGAAGCTGTTTGGGGGCAAGCTGGGTGAGATGCTGGTGCCGGGCTTCGTGGGGCCAACCGGCGGCGCGCGCCTTCTGCAACCGTTCATCGGCGTCGGTCCGTTCCGGATGTGGGAGCCGGTTTCGGGCACCACGGCATCCACCATCGGCGCGTCGATTGCGTTCACCGGCACGCAGACGGCGGCGGGCTATGCCGAAGGGTCGCGGCGCGCCCGACTGCGGCGGATCGAGGCCTTGGTCACCACAGCCGCAACCACCGCCGTTGCGGGCTGGCGCGACAACCTGAATCAGGTGTCGATCGGGGGCACGAACGCCTGGGAGGGCGGCTTCAGCCTTGTGCTGCACTGGGGGCCTGCCACCGGCATGTCGAATGCCAACCGGCGCGCCTTTGCCGGGCTCTGGAGCGGCGCCGCGCCCACGGACCTTGACCCGACCGCACTTCTTAACGTCGTCGGGATGAGCTATTACGCCGCCGTTTCCAACATCCAGTTCATCCACAACGACGGCGCGGGCGCGGTCACCGCAATCGACCTTGGGGCAGGCTTTCCAAAGCCGAGCGTGGACCGCGCGAACACCTACCGGCTGGAGTTGTTCTCTCCCCCCGGGCCGACGCAGCTGGTCAGCTACCAGGTCGTCAATCTGGAAAGTGGCGATGTGGCCAGCGGAACGGTCACGACCAACCTGCCTGCCACGACGCTGATCGACCTGAAGCCGTCGATCTGGAGCAGCGTCGGCGGCACCTCGGCTGTCACCGGCGTGGCGGTGGGCAAGATGCTGTTGCAGATGGAGTATTGACCATGACCTTGCATGTCGTTTTCACGCCCGAGGGCATTCCCGGCTGGATCGGTGACCAGCCCCGCGAAGGGTCAGAGCCGGTCGAAGGCCTGGATCTTGCGTTCCTTGCCGGGCATCGCCGGGCAGCCGGTGGCAAATGGGTGGCGCGGAAGGCTGTGGCCCCCATGGAACCGTCGCCCGAGGACCTCGCCGCGCGGACCGAGGCCGAGTATCGGGCCGCCCTTGAGGAAAGGACCGCGATGGTGCGGCAGGCCTTGGCCGAAGAAGCCGATCCCCTGTTCTTCAAATGGCAGCGGGATGAGGCGACCCGGGAGGACTGGCTTTCAAAGGTGGCCGAGGTGAAGGCGCGCTATCCAAAGCCCTGACCCAAGGCCTGACTCAAGACCCGACTCAGGCCCCGACTCAAGCCACGACTCAAGCCACGACCTAGGCCCCGACCCAAGGCCCTGACCCGGGGGCACCCCCAGCCCCCGCGACCCGCTGCCGCTTCCCTTCGCTGTTTGACAGCCCGAACCGGCCTGCCTAAGGAGTGGGCAGGCCGAGATGTGGGTGTCCGGCACAGGGGAGTTTCGGGCATGCGGATCGCGATGATTGGAACGGGCTATGTCGGCCTGGTGTCCGGCACCTGTTTTTCCGACTTCGGCCACAAGGTGATCTGCGTCGACAAGGATGCCGCCAAGATCGCGCGGCTGCAGGCGGGTGAGGTGCCGATCTTCGAACCGGGGCTGGAGGCTTTGCTGGCCAAGAACACCGCGTCGGGGCGGCTGACCTTTACCACCGATCTTGCCGCGGCGGTTGACGGGGCCGATGCGGTCTTCATCGCCGTCGGCACGCCGACCCGGCGGGGCGACGGCCATGCCGACCTGACCTATGTGATGGCGGCGGCTGCGGAAATCGCGCAGGCCCTGACCGGTTACGCCGTGGTTGTGACGAAATCGACGGTGCCGGTCGGCACCAACCGCGCCGTGGCCAATGCAATCCGCGCCGCCGCTCCGAAGGCCGAGTTCGACGTCGCCTCGAACCCGGAATTCCTGCGCGAAGGGGCGGCGATCGACGATTTCATGCACCCCGATCGGGTGGTCGTCGGCGTCGAATCGAAGAAGGCCAAGAAGGTCATGGCCGAGCTTTATCGCCCACTCTCGTTGCGCGAGTTTCCGATGGTCTATACCGACCTTGAAAGCGCCGAGATGATCAAATACGCCGCGAACGCCTTTCTCGCCACCAAGATCACCTTCATCAATGAAATCGCTGCTTTGTGTGAGCGGGTGGGGGCCGATGTGAAGGCGGTCGCGAAGGGCGTCGGCATGGACGGGCGGATCGGCGACAAGTTCCTGCATGCCGGGCCCGGCTATGGCGGCAGTTGTTTTCCCAAGGATACCATGGCCTTGGCCCGGATCGGGCAGGATCATGCGGCACCGATGCAGATCGTCGAGACCGTGATCAAGGTCAACGATGAGGTGAAGCGCCGGATGATCGACAAGATCCTCGATCTTTGCGGCGGGTCGGTGCGCCACAAGACGATCGCGATCCTGGGGGTGACCTTCAAGCCCAACACGGACGACATGCGCGACGCCCCCTCGCTTACCATCGTGCCGGCGCTTGTCGGTGCGGGGGCCAAGGTCCGGGTGACCGACCCGCAAGGCCGCCATGAGGGTGAGGCGCTTCTGCCCGGCGTCAAATGGACCGAAAGCCCCTATCAGGCCGCCAGCGGCGCGCATCTGGTCGTCATGCTGACCGAATGGAACGAGTTTCGCGGCCTCGACCTCGCCAAGCTCGCGCGCAAGATGGCCGAGCCGCAGATGGCCGACCTCCGCAACGTCTATGACCGCGACGAGGTGCTTGAGGCGGGCTTTACCCGCTATGTCGGCGTCGGCCGCTAAGGCAGATCGCGCGGCTTTGCCGAAAATCCGCCGGAAGCGCCGCAATCTGGCTGCAAACCCTTAAGGGAACCCTAAGCCTGATCCCTCAGCCTCGCCGTCGGGTAAATGGGTGTTTGTGGGGCTTGGGGTGTATACCTTTCAAGTGGTGGGGACGTTCACGGCTGCGCCGTTGAACCTTGTCTCGGGTATCAACGATCTGGAACTGGTCACCCAAGGCGACCAGACGCTGCTGTATGCCGCCACCCGCGCCGGGGGCGGTATCCTTGCGCTGGACGTGGATGGCGCGATGACGCTGGTCGACCAGGAGCAGGTCGCCCCCGGCCTGACCTTGCCCGCCCCCGCCTCGCTTGACGTGCTGTCGGTGAACGGCAGCCAGCATCTGGTGGTCGGCGGCGCGAACCTTGGCGGCGTTGAGGTTCGGGCCCTGCAACCGGACGGCTCCCTCGCTCAGGCCGCGCAGCTCTCTGGCAGCCTGGCGGGCACGATTGCCGCCCAGGCGGTCGCAAGCCTTGGCGGCACCAGCTATTTCTATGCCGCAAGGATGGGGGAAAGCACGATCCACGCCTATGCCGTGGCCCCGAACGGCAGCATGACGCTGGTGGGAAGCCGGGTGATCGACAGCGGCCAAAGCGGGGTCGATCTTTCAGCGCTGATGCCGGTCACGGTGGGCGGCCAGCCGTTCCTGATCAGCCTCTCATTTGAGGCGGATGTCATCCGCGCCTTTCCGATCGGGCCGGGCGGCAGCCTTGGCAATCCGCAGATGATCGGCACGCCGCAGGGCCTGGGGATCGCCGAACCCTCGGCCGTGCGCGCGGTCGAGGTGGGGGGGCAGACCTATCTTCTCGTGGCAGCCTCGGGATCGTCGTCCCTCAGCGTGATCGAGATTGGCACATCGGGGGCGATGCGGGTTGCCGACCATGTGGTCGATACGCTTGACACCCGGTTTCAAGGCACGCAGGCGCTGGCCACCGCCACCATCGGCGACCGCGTCTTCGTGATCACCGGCGGCGCGGACGGCGGCGTGACGCTGATGACGCTGCTCCCCGATGGGCGGCTTCTGGCCACCGGGCAGCAGTTGCAGCTGCCGGGCATGGCGCTTGACAACATCACCGCGATGACCGCCCGGGTGACCGGCGGCGTGATCGACCTTTTCGTCGCCGGCGAGGGAACCGGGATCACCCGCCTGACCGTGGACCCCGGCCCCCTCGCCCCGACCATGACCGGGGGTTCCGACGCGGCCACGATCTCGGGGGGCAGCGCGGGCGACCAGATCCTTGGCGGCGACGCGGATGAGCGTATCGAGGGCGGCGATGGCCGCGACATCCTCTCTGACGGCGCGGGCACTGATCAGCTTTTCGGCGGGGCCGGTGCCGATATCTTCGTCCTTGCGCGGGACGGGGTGGAGGACCGGATCAACGACTTCCAGCTTGGCCTTGACCGGATCGATCTGTCGGCCTGGGGCTCGATCTATTCGCTTGCCGCGCTGACGATCACCGCCACCGCGACCGGGGCGCAGGTCAGCTATGGCGACGAGGTGCTGCAGATCACCGCCGCGAACACCTTGCCGATCCAGCCCGCCAGTTTCCGCCTGACCGATTTCGTCGGTCTCTGGCACGCCCCTCCGCCCGAGCCGGACCGCAGCGGGATGATCCTTGGCTCATCACAGGCGGATTTCCAGCAGGGCGGGGCTGGCGACGACCAGTTCCTGATCTCGGCCGGGGCCGACACCATCGATGGCGGCGCGGGGACCGACACGATCGACTTTGCCGCCGCCACCGCCGCCGTCCGCGTCAATCTTGAAGCACCCGCGCAGAACACCGGACTTGCCACCGGCCAGACCTATCTCGCGATCGAGATCATCCTCGGCTCGCGCTTTTCCGACCAGTTGATCGGCGGCGCGGCGGCCAACCGGCTTGTCGGCAATGACGGCAATGACCAGCTGACGGGTGCGGGCGGCGGCGACAGCCTGTTCGGCGGCGAGGGGAACGATACCCTGAACGGCGGTGCGGGGGCGGACAGCCTCGACGGCGGTGCCGGACGCGACCGCGCCACCTATCGCGGCTTGGATTTTGGCGTGACCCTCGATCTGGCCACCCCGACCGCCAATACCGGCGAAGCGGTGGGCGACACCTTTTTCGGCATCGAAGAGTTCGAGGGGACCCAGCGCGACGACCGCCTGTCCGGCGATGCGCAGGCCAATACGCTCATCGGCCTCGACGGGAACGACCTGCTCCGGGGCCGGGCCGGAAATGACGTGTTGCAGGGCGGCAACGGCAACGACACGCTGCTCGGCGGGGCGGGGGCCGACCGGCTGGACGGCGGCGCGGATTTTGATGTGGCAAGCTATGCCGAAAGCCTGACCGGCCTGACCCTGGACCTGATGAACCTCGCCGCGTCCGCGGGTGAGGCCGCAGGCGACAGTTATGTCGGGATCGAGGGCTTCGTGCTGACCGAACTTATCGACAGTTTCCTCGGCGGTGCCGGAAACGACTACGCCTCGGGCCTTGGTGCCAACGACCGGCTTGAGGGGCGCGCGGGGGTGGATACCCTCGTCGGTGGGGCGGGGAACGATACGCTGTTCGGCGGGGACGGGGATGACGTGCTTCTGGGCGGGCTTGGGGCCGACCGGCTGGAAGGGGGGCTCGGCCGCGATCTCGCCAGCTTTGAGGCGGCGACGGCGGCGGTTGTGGCCGACCTTGCCGCGCCTGCGTCCAACCGGGGCGAGGCGCTGGGGGATGTGTTCGTCGGGATCGAGGATCTGACCGGCTCGATGTACAACGACACGCTCGGCGGCGACGGGTTTGCCAACCGGCTTTGGGGCGGTGCGGGCCACGACCGGCTCACCGGGGCTGCGGGCAACGACACGCTTTACGGCGGTGAGGGCAATGAC
>NCDS01000047.1 GCA_002280315.1 Rhodobacterales bacterium 32-66-7
CGCCACTACCCCGGATCAAGTCCGGGGCCGTTCGACTTGCATGTGTTAGGCCTGCCGCCAGCGTTCGTTCTGAGCCAGGATCAAACTCTCAAGTTGAAATGCGCCCGCGCATCCCACTCCAGAACCCCATCCGGGATCCCTTCCTGAAACACGCCTCGCGCATGTCCTTGACGTCGAACCTTCGCACATCTGTCTTGATCCCGTCACAGGACCAAGATCAGTCTCTGTCTGTGCCAAGCCATCCGAAGATGACCCAACCAAGACAGTGAAGCTGACACCCAGATCATCGGAACCTCGCGATCCCTACTGGGCCGATATGCAAACGTCCAACGCCGTTACGCGCCAAACCGCCCGCATATCCCTTCATCACCAACAGTCTCAAAGAGCTAAGACACAAAAACAAACAACCACACCAGATCACCTGGCGTAACTGCCGTCCTGCCTCCTGAATTTGCCGATCCGGTCTTGGCTTGCGCCGCGGTACCGAACCTTCACCGTCGCTTTGCGCTTCGGTGAGCGGTTATTTACGGATGTGGTCGGAAGGCTGCAAGAGGGAAAAATGCGTTTCCGTGAAATTTCTTCCGTACGCCCGGGAACTCGCAAGATGTTGCGGTATCGGCAAGCGCGACCACAATCCGGCTAGGCAGCGGTGCGGGGCCGCGGGGCCAAGGGCGGCAACAGGCGCAGCGCCACGAGGAGGACCGCAAGGCCGGCATAGACCAGCACCTGGGCGGTCCAGACCTTGGACAGAAGCACCAGATGCAAGGCTCCGGCAAGGACGGCAAGGTAGGCCAGCCGGTGCAACCGTCGCCAGCCGACCGGCCCCATCCGGCGAATCGCGTAATTGGTCGAGGTTGCCGCAAGGGGGACCAGCGCGACAAACCCGATCATCCCGAGAATCACATAGGGCCGCTTCACCAGATCGGCTGCCATCTCGCTCCAGCGCAGACCCATGTCAAGCCAGACCCAGGCCACCAGATGCAGGCTGACGTAGCCAAACGCCAGCAGCCCCAGCGCCCGGCGGAAGCGGATCAGGTTCAGCCCGACCCGGCGCAAGGGCGTGATGGCAAGTGAGGCGAGCAGGAATTGCAGGCCCAGCAGGCCCAGCCGTTTCTCGATCGCCTTCACCGGATCGACCCCCAGATCGCCGGCAACTGCACCCCAAACCAGGAAGGCCAGCGGTACCACGCCAAGGCCGTAGACAACCCAGGTCGGCACCCGGCGGGCGAAAGCGTTCACGCGGTCCATCAGGCCCATCGGCAATCAGTAGTCCACCGACAGGTCCTGCCCGGCGTACAGGCTGGCGACCTCGGCCTCGTAGCCATTGAACATCAGCGTGTCCTGACGCCCGCCAAAGAGGCCCGAGCCGACGCGGCGCTCGGAGGCCTGGCTCCAGCGCGGATGATCAACCGTGGGGTTCACGTTGGCGTAGAAACCGTATTCGCTGGGTTGCAGCATGTTCCAGGTGGTGGGGGGCATCGTGTCCACCAGGCTGATCCGGACGATGCTCTTGATGCTTTTGAATCCGTATTTCCACGGCACGATCAGCCGGATCGGCGCGCCGTTCTGCCTGGGGATCGGCGCATCATAAAGGCCGGTCGCCATGATGGTCAGGGGGTGCATCGCCTCATCCAGGCGGAGGCCTTCGCGGTAGGGCCATTCGATGAAGGGGCTTTTCTGACCCGGCATCTCGTCGGGACGCACCAGAGTTTCAAACGCGACGAACTTTGCGCCCGGCTGGACGCCGACGCGGTTCAGAAGACCCGCAAGCTCGAACCCGACCCAGGGGACGATCATGCTCCACGCTTCGACGCAGCGGAAGCGGTAGATGCGTTCTTCCAGCGGCTGGTCCTTGACCAGATCGGCAAAGTCATAGGTGCCGGGCTTGTCGACCAGACCGTCGATCACCACCGACCATGGATCAATGGTCAGGCCATCGGCATAGCGCGACGGGTCTTCCTTGCCGGTGCCGAATTCGTAGAAGTTGTTGTAGGCGGTGATATCCTCAAGGCTGTTCGGTGCCTCGTCGGTCGAATACTGGCTTGGGGCGGCGGCAAGCTGCGCGCGCGCCGGACCAGCCAGCGGTGCCGCTGCAAGGGCAGCTGCGCCGGTCATGATCTGGCGGCGGTTCAGCCACAGAGGTTTCGGCGTGACATCCGACCACTTCAGGTCGGGTTTCCAACGGTTGCTCATTCGGCGCTCCTCCGGCGTTTCCATTGTCTATACGCGAAAAACGGCTGAAACGTTTCTCACACCTGCGACAGCGCCCGCAATATCCGGCGAGGGATCGGTTGGACCCACTCACCGCCGCTCACACCGGATAAACTGGTTTTTACTGGAAGCCGGCAAGGGGCGCAGCTTAGGCCAGAAGACAGCCGGATCAAGCCCGATCACGGAAAGGTTCCGGTCTGATCCGATGTAACGCGGCGGCCATATACCTTGGGCCAATACCGGCAAACCGATCAAACGGGAGTGACACCAATGATCCGCAGAACCTTTCTGGCCCTGACCGCTGCCACCGCCTTTGCGATGCCCGCCTTCGCTGACGGCCACTCGAAGGACATCGTTGACACCGCCGTCGCCAACGGCTCTTTCACCACGCTTGCCACCGCACTCGAGGCCGCCGGTCTGATCGAGACGCTGAAGGGCGAAGGTCCGTTCACCGTCTTTGCCCCGACCGATGCGGCCTTTGCCGCGCTGCCGGAAGGCACCGTCGAAAGCCTGTTGCTGCCGGAAAACAAGGAGAAGCTGGTCGCGATCCTGACCTATCACGTCGTGCCGGGTGCGGTGATGTCGACCGACCTGACCGAAGGCATGACCGCCGCGACCGTCAATGGTGCGGATGTCACCATCACGCTGGAGGGCGGCCCCAAGGTCAACGGCGCGGTCATCTCGACCGCCGATGTCGCCGCGTCGAACGGCGTGATCCATGTGATCGACAGCGTGATCCTGCCGCCGGAGGGCTGATTGCAGCATCTGTTCGGACATTTACCAAAGGGGCGGCGAAAGCCGCCCCTTTTCTGTTGGCCCCCTTCTTTCAGGAACGAAACGGTCCGGTCAGGGTTTGACCCTTGCACGGGCAACCGCCCGCAATTTGAAGGAGCACCCACGTGGGTATCATCTGGACCATCGTCATCGGTTTCATCGCTGGCGTCATCGCCAAATTCCTCATGCCCGGCGACAATGAGCCGTCGGGATTCATCCTGACCACGCTTCTTGGCATCGTGGGGGCCTTCGTCGCCTCGTATCTTGGCCAGGCGTTGGGCTGGTACGGCCCGCAGGATGGTGCCGGGCTGATCGGTGCCGTCGTGGGTGCGATCATCGTGCTTGCCGTCTACGGCTTTGTCAGCCGCCGCGCCTGATCATCTTGTCACATAAGGACGTTGTACATGGCCAAAGGTAGCCCATCCCTGATTGCCCTTCTGGGCGTGCTGGCCGTCGCGGGCTATCAAAACCGCGACAGGCTGGGCGAGATGCTCCGCTCGCAGTCCGACACGACCGGCGACGGCACCGCCCGGACCGATCAGTCTTCCAGCGGGGGCGGTCTTATGGACAGCCTGCGCCAGATGGCTGGCGGTGCGGGCGCGGGCGGGCTGATGGGCGGGTTGTCGGAAATGGTCGAACGCTTCACCGGCTCGCCGCAGCGCGCGAAGGCCGAAAGCTGGATCGGGACCGGGCAGAACGAAGCGATCGGCCCGGACGAGATGGAGCAGGCGCTGGATGAAGACACCATCGCCGAGCTTGTCGAAAAGACCGGTCTCAGCCGCAGCGAGCTGTTGTCTCGCCTGAGCCAGACCTTGCCGGACGCCGTCGATCAGGCGACCCCAGATGGGGAGTTTCCTGTAAGCTTGCAGGAACCACGCTCGATCTGACGGCTGACGCGGCCCGCCCCCCCCTCGCGGGCCGCGTCTTCCTTGCTAGTGCACGACGGCCTCGCTTGGCCGGGTGCGGCGGCTGGCCACCACGCGGTCGCCGATGATCAGGCCTTCCGGCCCCACCGTGACCCGGATCGTCGCCCCATCCAGAACCTCACCCGCCAGCAGCATCTCGGCCAGGGGGTCCTGCAACTGGCGCTGGATCACCCGCTTCAGGGGCCGCGCGCCGAAGACCGGGTCATAGCCTTCATCGGCCAGCCATTGCCTTGCGCCCGCGTCGAGATCCAGCGTGATCTTCCGCAGCGCCAACCGGTCTTCCAGCCGCCGCAGCTGGATCTCGACGATCCCGCCCATGTCGGAACGGTTGAGCCGGTCGAAGATGATCTGCTCGTCCAGCCGGTTCAGAAACTCCGGCCGGAAGTGCTGGCGCACCGCTTCCATCACCTCGGCCTTGGCGCGGGCAGCATCCGCGCCTTCCGGCAGTTCCGACAACGCCCGCGCCCCAAGGTTGGAGGTCAGGATGATCAGCGTCTGCTTGAAGTCGACCATCCGGCCCTGCCCATCGGTCAGCCGCCCGTCGTCCAGTACCTGGAGGAGGACGTTGAACACATCCGGATGCGCCTTTTCGACCTCATCGAACAGAACAACCTGATAGGGCCTGCGCCGCACCGCCTCGGTCAGCACCCCACCCTCGTCATAGCCGACATAGCCGGGGGGCGCGCCGATCAGGCGGCTGACGGAATGCTTCTCCATGAACTCGGACATGTCGATGCGGACCATCGCGGTGTCGTCGTCGAACAGATAGGCGGCGAGGGTCTTGGTCAGTTCTGTCTTGCCCACCCCGGTCGGCCCCAGGAACAGAAAACTCCCCAAAGGCCGGTTTTCGTCTGACAGCCCGGCGCGGGACCGGCGCACGGCGCGAGACACAGCCTCGACCGCCGCCTTCTGCCCGACGACGCGACGGCCAAGCTCTTCCTCCATCTTCAGCAGCTTTTCCTTTTCGCCTTCCAGCATCTTGGTCGTGGGGATGCCGGTCCAACGCTCCACCACCTCGGCGATCTGCTCGGGGCGGACGGCTTCGGCGACCAGGGCTTCACCTTCCCGCCCCTCAGCCTCGCCCAGCTGCTTTTCAAGGTCGGGGATGCGGCCGTACTGCAACTCACCCGCCCGGGCAAAGTTGCCCTCGCGCTTGGCTTGCTCCAGTTCCGCCCGCGCCACGTCCAGCGCTTCCTTGAGGCCCCGCGCCGCATCCAGGGACGCGCGTTCCGCCTGCCACTTCGCGGTCAGTTCAGAGGATTTCTGCTGGAGGTCGGCCAGTTCCCTCTCCAACTTCTCCAGCCGGTCCTTGGAGGCGGCGTCGTCTTCCTTCTTCAACGCCTCCTGCTCGATCTGGTACTGCAGGATCTGCCGGTCGAGAGCGTCCAGTTCCTCGGGCTTTGAATCCACCTCCATCCGCAAGCGGCTGGCGGCTTCGTCCATCAGGTCGATCGCCTTGTCCGGCAGGAACCGGTCGGTGATGTAGCGGTGGCTCAGCGTCGCCGCCGCCACCAGCGCGCTATCGGTGATCCGCACGCCGTGGTGGAGTTCATACTTCTCCTTGATCCCGCGCAGGATGCTGATCGTGTCTTCGACCGTCGGCTCGGACACGAAGACCGGCTGGAACCGCCGCGCCAAAGCCGCGTCCTTTTCCACATGCTTGCGGTATTCGTCCAGCGTGGTGGCACCAATGCAGTGCAACTCCCCCCGCGCCAAAGCCGGCTTGATCAGGTTGGCCGCATCCATAGCACCTTCGGATTTGCCCGCGCCGACGAGCGTATGCATCTCGTCGATGAACAGGATCACCTCGCCCGCCGCAGCCTCGATCTCGGACAGGATGGCCTTCAGCCGCTCTTCGAACTCACCCCGGTACTTCGCCCCGGCGATGAGCGAGCCCATGTCAAGCGCCATCAACCGCTTGTTGCGCAAGGATTCCGGCACGTCGCCGTCCACGATCCGCAGGGCAAGGCCTTCGGCAATCGCGGTCTTGCCGACGCCGGGTTCACCGATCAGGACCGGGTTGTTCTTCGTCCGGCGCGACAGCACCTGCATCGCGCGCCTGATCTCTTCATCGCGACCAATGATCGGGTCGATCTTGCCGTCCCGCGCCGCTTGCGTCAGGTCGCGGGCATACTTGCCCAGCGCCTCCATCGTATCCTCGGCGCTGGCGCTGTCGGCGGTCCGCCCCTTCCGCACCTCGTTGATCGCACCGTTGAGGCCCTGAGCCGTCACCGCGCCTGCCACCAGCGCATCCTTGGCGCGCGTGTTCACCAGCGCCAGCGCCGTCAGCAGCCGCTCCACCGGAACGAAGCTGTCACCCGCCTTCTTCGCGACCGCCTCCGCCTCATCCAGCACCCGGACGAGGGAGGGGTCGATATAGGTCTGCCCGTCCCCGCCCGACACCTTGGGCAGCTTCGCAATCGAGGCGTTGACCGCCGCGTTCACCAGTTCGGGTGACCCACCGGCCTTGCGGATCAGGTTCGAGGCCAGGCCCTGATCATCATCCATCAAGGCCTTCAGCAGATGGTCGGGCAGCACGCGCTGGTGGCTGTCGCGCATCGCGATGGTCTGGGCGGCTTGCAGGAAACCGCGCGACCGCTCCGTGAATTTCTCCAAATTCATCGGCATTCTCCTTATGTGCAGCGCCCCGTTCGCGGTGCCCGGACATCCAGCACACCGCCAAGGGCCTTGGCAGGAAATTGGGCGCGGGCCGTGGCCATTGCAATCCCCGCGCAAGCGAAATTCCGCCGCCGCAGCCGACGGTCCGTCCCCGACCGCGCAACCCGGCGTTGATCGGCTATTGCTCGCCGACCCGGGGCGGTCGCTTCGGCGGCTTCGGGCCAAGGCCGGTTTCGATAGCCCGACCCCACGCCCATCGCTGCTTGTGTTTCGGCGGCGCTACAACCAAAGGTTGGCCAAAAGAACAAGGAAAACCCATGTCCGACGCAAAGCTCGCCCTGATCCGCAAGACCCGGGTCGCGGATATTGCCATCCACGTCAACCGCGCCGGGCTGGCGATTGGTGATGTCGCCTGGCTGGCCCCGCTGGCCGACGGGCGGATCGGGGTCTTTGCCCGGATCAATCGCCGTCTTCTGGGGCTGTTTTCCCGCTGGCGGCCCGGGTTTCTGGGTCATCTGGACGCCGATGCGGAGGAAATCATCACCCCCTCGCTCCAGCATGGCGACCGGTTGCGGGTGCGGATCATCGACCTCGTGCCCGAGCATCTGGCCCACGGCAATCCGCCCGAGGTTCACATTTCCGTCTGGGGCGACCCGCGCCATCTGCAACCGGTCCGGCGCCCGCCCGAGCCTGCCCCGGCCATCGCATCCCCGCGTCGGCGTCTGTCCAGCGTCGGGCTGGCGCGCCAGGCCCCGTCTTAACGCTTGGGGACCAGTAGGGTCTTCGGCCGCATCGCCTCGGCTGCCTTGAACAGCGCGAAGGTCTGGTTGACGTAGTTCACCACCCCGGTGAGCTTTTCCAGATAGGCTTTCAACTCCGGCGTCTTCTCCGCCTCGACCAGCTGCACCGGGCGGGAGGGGTCGACCCCTTCGAACTGCACATAGAACAACGGCTCCCCCCGGCGCAGGATCAGGTCCTTCGCCGGCTCGTGCCACTCGAACGCCCACATCAGCGGGCGCGGCCAGATGGAGATCGGCATCCGCCCGCCAAAGATCGTGCCGGGCAACGGGTCGGGCCGGTAATGCGCAAAGGCTGAAAGCTGCGACAGATACACCGGCTCATCGGCGATGAAGCAGTAGGGCAGGTGCAACTGGACGGTCGGGCGGTCGGGAAAGCGCCACTCCGCCTCGTTCACCAGCGTCAGAATCTCGTTCAGCTTGGCGGGCCGGACCGGACTTGCCGTCCCCGCGCGGTTGACCAGAACCGCCTTGCCCTTGTCGTCGCGCTGAAACCCGATGTGCAGATCGAACGGGCATTTCACCATGAAATACCGGCTTTCGAGCTGGATCACCGCCGGGCAGCGGCTGGCGGATTTGGCATGGGTCCGGTTCGGCGCGCGGATCGCCACACGCTCTGGCGGGTCATAAAGGACGGCACCCTTGTCGTCGGCCAGAAACCAGCCGACCGTGACCGGACCGGAGCCGGGGCCGTCCATCGGGCGATCATAGGTCAGGGTCAGGTCCATCTCTAGCCTTTCTGTCAGCCTGCCCCAGTCTTGACAGCCCGGCCCGCCCTCGTCAAACCGCGCCAACCGGGGAAAGGGCAGTCCAATGGCCGACAATCGTCTGATCGTGGCGCTGGATGTGCCGAACGTCGTGCATGGCCTTGATCTTGCCGCCCGGATCGGTGACGCGGTCAGCTTTTACAAGATCGGCCTTGGGATGCTGACCGGTGGCGGTCTGGCGCTGGCGAACGAGTTGAAGCAAGAGCACGGCAAGCAGGTGTTCCTGGACCTGAAGCTTTTCGACATTGGCGCCACGGTCGAGGCTGCGGTGCGCGGCATCGCCCGGTACGAGCTTGATTTCCTGACCGTCCACGGCGACCCGCAGGTCGTTGCCGCCGCTGCGATGGGAAAGGCGGCGTCGGGGATGAAGGTGCTGGCGGTTACCATCCTTACCTCGCTGGACCGGGCCGATCTCGATGCCAACCTGATCCGCGCCGGGGCGGTGGCCGAGATCGTTCTGGACCGCGCCGCCCGCGCCTTTGCTGCCGGGGCCGATGGGGTGATCGCGAGCCCAGAGGAGGCCGCCGCCATCCGCGCCCTGCCCGAGGCTTATGGCAAGCTGATCGTCACGCCGGGCATCCGCCCCTTTGGCGCAGCGGGGGGTGATCAGAAGCGGGTCGCGACGCCACGGCAGGCAATCCTGGACGGCGCGGATCATATCGTCGTTGGCCGGCCGATCTGGCAAGCCGCAGACCCCGCCGCCGCCGCCCGTGCGGTGCTGGCCGAACTCCCTTAGACCGCCGGACCGGTCAGAACCGCCGCAACCGCCGGGTCTGACAAGGCAAGACTGACCCGGCGTTGCAGGTCCGGCACTACCTTGCCATGGGCAAGAAACGCGGGCACCGGCATCACCTCCCACCGCTGGCCTTCGTCGCCGAAGCGGATCGATGCAATGTCGGCGGGGGTCAGCCAGCCTGCGAAAAACATCGCCGTTCGCGACGGATCGGTCATTGCATGAAAGCTTTGCTGCCAGATCAACCGGTGTGGCGACAGCGAAAGCCCGAATTCTTCCTGCACCTCGCGCAGAAGGCAGGCCATTGGCCCCTCACCCCCTTCACGCCCGCCGCCGGGAAGGTCCCAGTGGCCGGGCCAGGGCAGGCCCGGCAGGTCATCACGCAGGTAGGTCAGAATGCCGGTGCCGCAAAAGAGCGCGGCCTTGGCCCCCGTGAAGTCCACCGGATCAGCGGCCGTCGTTGATGTCGTGATCCCAGACCTTCACCTGGCCCTTGCGCACACCGACCACGCGGCGCAGCACCAGCCACGCCACCAGGGACGACAGCGCGAACACCAGAAACAGCATCGGCACGCCCGAGGGCGCAAGGCCAAGCCCGACGAAGATTCCCGTCATCACCGCGCCGATCGCAAAGCCGAGGAAGATGAAGCCGGGGACCAGAACCTCCAGCACGCCAAGCGCGAAGCCGAAGACGACCCAGGCCCACCAGGTTCCCATGATGTCGGGGAGCATGTTACGGCCGCCCTTTCATCATCTTGAAGGCATCGCCGAACGCCTCGGCAAGGTTGGCGGGCAGGATGATCGTCTGCTTGCCCTGCCCAAGGGCGATGGCCTGCATCGCCTCGACCTGCTTCAGCGCGACCTGGTATTGCGCGGCCTCAAGCCCGCTTTCCTTGATCGTCTCGGCGATGACGCCGGTCGCATAGGCCTCGGCATCCGCGGTCACGCGCTTGGCCTTGGCCTGCTGTTCGGCGGCGTAAAGATCGGCGTCAGCGGCAAGTTCGACCGACCGCTTCTTGCCCTCGGCCTCCATCACCTGGGCTCGGCGGGCGCGTTCGGCGTTGAGCTGCTGGAGCATGGCGGACCGTGTCGCCTCATCGAGGTTGACGTCCAGAATTTCGGCGCGGGTCACCTCGACCCCCCAGTCATCCACCATGGCGGTGACCTGTTCACGCACCCGTTCGATCAGCTGGGCGCGGTTGGACTGGACCTGATCCAGCTCCAGCTTGCCGATCTCGGACCGGACGATCCCGGCGACGGTGGTGGCGATGGCCCCATCCACGTCACGAATCCGGTAGACGGTCTTTTCGGGCTCGGTGACCCGGTAGAAGACCGAGGTCTCCACCTTCACCAGCACGTTGTCGGCGGTGATGGCGTCCTGGCTCGCGGTTGGCAGCTGGCGTTCCAGGACCGAAACCTTGTGCGCGATCCGGTCAAGGAACGGCACCAGAAAGTTGATGCCCGGCCCCAGGACGACGCGCAGCTGGCCAAAGCGTTCGACCACGTGCTTTTCGCTTTGCGGCACGATGCGGACACCAAGATAGATGCAAAGGAGGATGAGTCCCGCAAGAAAGATGAAAACCC
>NCDS01000048.1 GCA_002280315.1 Rhodobacterales bacterium 32-66-7
GTCGATGTACCGGAACCATCGCATCCGACTGAAGGTCGCGGTGCGCGAGGAGGAGATGGTGCCCTCGCTGGTGGACCTGCACCCGAGCGCCAACTGGTTCGAGCGGGAGGTGTTCGACATGTTCGGCATCCTCTTCTCCGGCCACCCCGACCTGCGCCGCATCCTGACCGACTACGGCTTCCGCGGCTATCCCCTGCGCAAGGATTTCCCGACCACCGGCTATACGGAAGTGCGCTACGACGACGCCCTGAAGCGCGTGGTCTATGAACCGGTCAGCCTGGTGCAGGAATACCGCCAGTTCGACTTCATGAGCCCCTGGGAAGGCGCTGATTACATCCTGCCTGGTGACCAGAAGGCGGACGCAAAGTGAAACCCGGCCTTGCCATCGGGGCGTCCGCCCGTTTCAGTCACCGGATCGGGGCGGGGCATACCGTGCCTGCGCTTTTCCCCGAGGCGGCGCTGTTTCAGGCGATGCCGGGGGTCTTTGCCACCGGCTATATGGTCGGGTTGATGGAATGGGCCTGTGTCGAGCAGTTGGCCCCCTATCATGACCTTGGCGAAGGCTCGCTTGGCACGCATGTCGATGTCAGCCACATCGCGCCGACGCCGCCCGGTCTGACCGTGACGGTCGAGACCGAGGTGACGGCAATCGACGGCAAGTTCATCTGGTTCAAGGTCCGCGCGCAGGACGGTGTCGACATGATCGGCGAAGGCCGTCATCAGCGTGCCGTGGTCCGGTGGGACAAGTTCGTGCCGAAAGCAATGGCGAAGGCCGAAAGGGTCGGGGCGTGATGGTCCGCGACCGGATGGGAGCAAACTGATGGACGGCGATATCCGCAAGAACAGCTACGATGACGGCTCCTCCGACTTCGAGACGGGTGAGCAGCGCATCCGCAACTTCAACATCAACTTCGGCCCGCAACACCCTGCCGCACATGGTGTTTTGCGCCTAGTGCTTGAGCTTGACGGCGAGATTGTCGAACGCTGCGATCCCCATATCGGCCTTCTGCATCGCGGCACCGAAAAACTGATGGAAAGCCGCACGTACCTGCAGAACCTGCCCTATTTCGACCGCCTCGACTATGTGGCCCCGATGAGCCAGGAACACGCCTGGTGTCTGGCCATCGAACGACTGACCGGGACGGAGGTTCCCCGCCGTGCCAGCCTGATCCGGGTGCTTTATGCCGAGATCAGCCGCATCCTCAGCCATCTTCTCAACGTCACCACGCAAGCGATGGACGTCGGCGCGCTGACCCCGCCGCTCTGGGGGTTCGAAGAGCGTGAGAAGCTGATGGTGTTTTACGAACGCGCCTCGGGCTCGCGCCTTCATGCGGCGTATTTCCGGCCGGGTGGCGTGCATGTCGACCTGCCGGAGCAACTGGTCGAGGATATCGACAGCTGGGCCGTGGCGTTCCCCAAGGTTCTGGACGACATCGACGGCCTTCTGACCGAGAACCGCATCTTCAAGCAGCGCAACGCCGATATCGGTGTGGTGAGCGAACAGGACATCCTCGACTGGGGCTATTCCGGGGTGATGGTGCGGGGCTCCGGCCTTGCCTGGGACCTGCGGCGCGCGCAGCCCTATGAATGCTATGACGAGTTCGAGTTTCAGATCCCCGTCGGCAAGAACGGCGACTGCTATGACCGCTATCTTTGCCGCATGGCCGAGATGCGGGAAAGCACGTCGATCATCCGCCAGGCCTGCGCGAAGCTGCGGGTGGAAAAGGGCGACGTCCTTGCACGCGGCAAGATCACCCCGCCGAAACGCGGTGAGATGAAGACCTCGATGGAGGCCTTGATCCACCATTTCAAACTATACACCGAAGGCTTCCACGTCCCGGCGGGTGAGGTTTACGCGGCGGTTGAGGCGCCGAAGGGGGAATTCGGCGTCTACCTCGTGTCCGACGGCACGAACAAACCCTACCGCGCCAAGATCCGCGCGCCGGGGTTCCTGCACCTGCAGTCGATGGACTACATCTGCAAGGGCCACCAACTCGCGGATGTAAGCGCGATCATCGGCACGATGGACGTCGTCTTCGGGGAGATTGACCGGTGACATGCCAGTCCTCGTCCGGCTTCAGTACTGTGTGATTGCCATGTATTCCAATGATCACAACCCGCCTCATTTTCACATCCTCGGCTTTGACGGGCGCGAAGCCGAGATGCGTTTGGCCAATCTTGAGGTGGCGAAGGGCAATGTCGATCGGCGGGCGATCAAGGAAGCCGTCGCCTGGGCGGAACCGCGGCTCGACAAGCTGAAGGAGACGTGGAATGACCTCCAGAGTTGACGAAATCTACGACCCTGCGCAGCACAGGAATTTCATTCACATCCTGCGGGTTGATGTCGTCCAGACGCCGGTGATCAAGGTGCTGTTCGACGACGGGGTGGAGCGGAACGTGGATTTTTCCCCCCTGATTGCCAGGTCAAAATGGTTTCGCAATCTGGATGTGCCGACCACGTTCGAAACCGTCGAGGTGATCAACAACGGTCGGGCGCTTCAGTGGGTCACGGGGGTCGATTATTGCGCTGACGCCCTGCGGATTATGGCTGACGAACAACTTCGCGACAAAGGGACTGTTTGATGCTGCGCCGCCTGCACAAAGACCAACCTGAAAGCTTCGCCTTCACTCCGGCCAATCTGGCCTGGGCCAGGGGGCAGATCTCCAAATACCCCGAGGGCTGGCAGGCGAGCGCGATCATCCCGCTTCTCTGGCGCGCGCAAGAGCAGGAGGGCTGGCTCTCCCGCCCCGCCATCGAACATGTCGCGGATATGCTGGGCATGGCCTATATCCGCGCGCTGGAGGTGGCGACGTTCTACTTCATGTTCCAGCTGCAGCCCGTCGGCTCGGTCGCGCATGTGCAGGTCTGTGGCACCACGTCCTGCATGATCTGCGGCGCGGAAGACCTTGTTGCCGTCTGCAAGGAGCTGATCGCGAAACAGCCCCATACCCTCAGCGATGATGGCAAGTTCAGCTGGGAAGAGGTTGAGTGTCTTGGCGCCTGCGCCAATGCGCCGATGGCGCAGATCGGCAAGGATTACTATGAGGATCTGACGCCGGAAAAGCTCCGCCACCTGATCGCCGCCTTTTCGCATGGCGAGATTCCGGTGCCCGGGCCGCAGAACGGGCGCTATGCGGCGGAACCGGCGGGGGGGCTGACCTCGCTGACCGACTTCGCCAAGGGCCGGGCCAGGTACAATGCGAGCGCTCAGGCGGCGGTGGATCTGGCCGATACCGTGCGGCGGATCGACGGGACCGAAGCGCCCCTGACCACGCCCTGGGTCCCGAAGCCCGACGCACCCCAGGCCGCGACCGGCACCCCAAGCGAACCGAAGCCGGGGGCAGGGGCCGTTGCCGATGCCACTGGCGTCACCGTGCAGGAAGCGCCAGCGGTGGCCAAGGGGCGGCCGAAGCCCAGCCCTGCGGCCGAGGTGGGGGTGAAACCGGCAACGCTCGACGCGCCGCGCGGTGGCACAGGCGATGATCTGACGCTGATCCTTGGTGTCGGGACCAAGCTTGCCGCACTGTGCCACAAGCTGGGCGTTTACCACTTTGACCAGATCGCCGCCTGGACCCCGGACGAGATTGCGTGGGTCGATGCAAACCTGCAAGGGTTCAAGGGCCGGGTTTCCCGTGACAAATGGGTGGTACAGGCAAAGGTACTTGCCGCGGGCGGTTCGGCAGCCGATGCCGAAGCCGCCGCCCGGGCTGCGACGTAACGATTGAAACGGGACACGGTATTTCAAAAGCACCATCCAGACCGGATGTGACAGGGAGAAACGGAAGATGCGCAAGGCAGAGAACAAGAATGCCCCGATGCTTTCGGGATGGGTGATCGGTGCGGCGGCGGGTCTGGTGGCCTTCGGGGCGCTGATTGCCGTCGGCCAGTTCGAGCTTTTCCCCGCCGCTGCCGTTGGCGGCGTGGTGGCGGTGATCGTCGGTGTGGTCCTTGGGCTGCCCTGGGGTGCCGAAGCGGGGCCGATGAAGACCGCACTCAAGGCTCCGGTCCCTGCGGCGGCCAAGGCTGCGAGGGTGGCGGACATGCCGGCGAAAACCGAAGCCGCAAAACCGGCACCGGCAGCGCCCCCGGCCCCCGCAGCGACCCCCGCCGGCCGTTCGCCGATGGCCGCCGCCATGGATGCGACGGCCGCGCCCCAGCCCGCCGCCCTGATGGCAACTCCGAAAGCGCCCGAGATGGTCGCCGAGAAGCCCGCCGAGAAGCCCGCCGAAAAGGTCGCCGCCAAAGCCCCCGCCGAGCCCAAGGCCAAAGCTGCTGCCAAACCAGCCGCCGCCGGGCCGGAACGTCTGTCGGCTGCCCGGGGCGGCAAGCCCGACGATCTGAAAGTGATCGAGGGCATTGGTCCCGCGATGGAAAAGCTGGTGAACTCCATGGGCTTTTACCACTTCGACCAGATCGCCAAGTGGAGCGAGGCTGACGTCGCCGTGGTCGACAGCGAGATGAAATCGTTCAAGGGCCGGATCACCCGCGACAAATGGGTGGCGCAGGCGAAAATCATCGTGAGCGAGGGGCTCGACGCCTTCCGCGAGCGCGCCAAGACCAACAACTACTAAGGCACAGGATGCAGCGCCCCGGTCCGGATGAAGCGAAGCTCGCGTCGCAGATGCGGCTGGTCGGCATCGTGCTGGCCGCGACGATGATCCTCTGGATGGGGTTGCAGTGGCTGGGCGGACAATTGGGCTGGCAGGCGCGCTTCGTGTTCCTGTTCGACCTTGCGGCGCTGGCGGCGTTCGTCTGGGCGCTGGTGGTGACATATCGGATCTGGCGGCAACGCCAGGGTTAGGACGCTGGCGGGACCGCCGGATTTAGGAAGGCTTGCGATGCTCAAGGATCAGGACCGGATTTTCACCAACCTTTACGGGATGCATGACCGCAGCCTGAAGGGGGCGATGCAGCGCGGGCATTGGAATGGCACCGCCGAAATCCTCCAGCGCGGGCGCGACACGATTGTCGAACAGGTCAAGGCGAGCGGATTGCGCGGGCGCGGCGGGGCGGGCTTTCCGACCGGCCTCAAATGGTCGTTCATGCCGAAACAGTCGGACGGCCGGCCGAGCTATCTGGTCGTCAACGCCGACGAATCCGAACCCGGCACCTGCAAAGACCGTGAGATCATGCGCCACGATCCCCACACGCTGATCGAAGGCTGCCTGATCGCCGCCTTCGCGATGGGGGCCAACGCCTGCTACATCTACATTCGCGGCGAATATATCCGTGAGCGTGAGGCGCTGCAGACCGCGCTCGACGAATGCTATGACGCGGGGCTTCTGGGCCGCAATGCCGCGAAGTCGGGCTGGGATTTCGACTGCTACCTGCACCACGGCGCAGGGGCCTATATCTGCGGCGAAGAAACCGCGCTTCTGGAAAGCCTTGAGGGCAAGAAGGGCATGCCCCGGATGAAACCGCCGTTCCCGGCAGGCTCCGGCCTTTATGGCTGCCCGACCACGGTGAACAACGTGGAATCGATTGCCGTCGTCCCGACGATCCTGCGCCGGGGGGCGGACTGGTTTGCCAGCTTCGGGCGGCCCAACAACACCGGGACCAAGCTCTTCGGCATCTCGGGCCATGTGATGAACCCCTGTGTCGTTGAAGAAGCGATGTCGATCCCGCTGAAAGAGCTTCTGGACCGCCATTGCGGCGGAGTCCGGGGCGGCTGGAAAAACATCAAGGCGGTGATCCCGGGCGGATCCTCGGTGCCGCTTCTGACCCAGGCGCAATGCGACGATGCGATCATGGATTTCGACTGGCTGCGCGAGCAGCGCTCGGGTCTGGGGACAGCGGCGGTCATCGTGATGGACCAGTCGACCGATGTGATCAAGGCGATCTGGCGGCTGTCGAAGTTCTACAAGCACGAAAGCTGCGGCCAGTGCACCCCCTGCCGCGAAGGCACCGGCTGGATGATGCGGGTGATGGACCGCCTCGTGCGCGGCGAGGCTGAGGTGGAGGAGATCGACATGCTCCTTTCGGTCACCAAACAGGTCGAAGGCCACACCATTTGTGCCCTCGGCGACGCCGCCGCCTGGCCGATCCAGGGCCTGATCCGCGCCTTCCGGGACGAGATCGAGGATAGGATCAAGGCCAAGCGCAAAGGCCGCATGACGGCGGTGGCGGCCGGGTGATGCGGGTGGCGCTTGCCCTTTCCCTCAGCCTGGCGCAGGCGGGTTGCGTGGCAAGCGCAGCCAATCCGCCAGTCGTGGCCGGTGCGCTTCGGGTCAGCAATGCGGGCGAGGCGTTTGGTCCGTCCGACGGCGCAGCCGCGCGTCGGGTTGCCGATGCCCAGTGCGGGGCGAAGGGGGTAAATTCCTCGATCTATGACCGCTTTGACCGCGCGACCGGCGAATGGGTCTATCCCGGGGGGTGCGCATGACACGCGGCCCGAGCCTCACCTTCGGTCACAAACCGCTTATCGCCTCGGTTTGTCATGGCATATCAACGGCGTTCGGCCCCATCTCTGCGGCAGGTATCGCCATGGAGACGCCAATGAAACCCGCCCGCACCCGCCTTGCCCTTGCCCTCGCCGCCCTGACGCTCGCCACCCCGGCGCTGGCCGAACTGGTGCCGATCAACGAGGAGCCCTACATCAACGAAACCCTCTTGCAGGGCTTCATCGGCGACCAGATCGCCAACACCTGCCCGACGATCGAAGCCCGCACCATGCGCGCATTGGGAGAGTTGAACAGCCTTCGCCTTTACGCGCTCGACAAGGGCTATACCTCGGACGAGATTCGCGCCTTCATCCGCTCGGACGAGGAGAAGGCCAAGGCCAAGGCCAAGGCCGCCGAATGGCTGAAAGACCGCGGCGCCGAACCCGGCAACCCCGACGCCTATTGCGCGGTGGGTGAGGCCGAGATTGCCGCCGACAGCCTGCTTGGACAATTGCTCAGGTCGACGAAATGACGACCACCCTCCACCTTGCCGAGTTGAACGTGGGGCGCCTGCTGGCCCCCACCGACGATCCGCGCGTGGCGGAGTTCATGGCGGCGCTTGACCGGGTGAACGGGATGGGCAAGCGGATGCCGGGGTTCGTCTGGATGATGGAAGGCTCGGGCGAGCCGGGAACCGGGAACACCGAGGCGAAGATCGGCGGCGACCCGCAATATGTCTCGAACCTGACGGTCTGGGAAAGCGTCGCGACGCTGGAGGCTTTTGTCTGGAACACCGTCCACCGCACGTTCTATGAACGCCGGCAGGAATGGTTTCAGGTGCTGGGCAAGATGCATTTCGTCATGTGGTGGATACCCGCCGGGCATAGACCGACCCTGGATGAGGCGCTGGAGCGGCTCGCGCTGCGTGAGGCGAATGGCGACAGTGACGCGGCCTTCGGTTGGGCGTATCTCCAGGATGCGCGGCTGTGGAAGACCCACGCCTGCGCACAAGTGGCGGCGGAGTAGGGATGCATCTGGCAGAGTTCAACTTCGGATATCTGAAACACGGCTGGGACCATCCCGCCGTGCAGGATTTCCTGAACGGGCTGGAACGGGTCTACCAGATCGCCGCCGCGATGCCCGGCTATGTCTGGCGCGTCCCCGATGACGCGATGGAGCGCGCGCAGACCGACCCCGACGGCCCCTTTGGCGGCAATGCGCGGGCGGCCTCGACCCTGTCGGTCTGGACCGATGTCGCCAGTCTGGAGACTTTCGTCTGGAACACCGTCCACCGCCAGTTCCATGCCCGCAAGGCGGAATGGTACGACGCGGTCGGCAACGGCAATCTGGTCCTCTGGTGGGTGCCCGAAGGTTACCGCCCCTCGGTCGCCGAGGGGATGGCGCGGTGGCAGCATCTTCAGGCGCATGGCGACAGTGACGCGGCCTTCGGCTGGTCCTATCTGAAAGAGGCGCAACTGTGGAAAACCCACGCCTGCGCGCCTGTGGCGGCGGAGTAGGGCGATGGTTGAAGATACGGCACACCTGATTCTCGAATACATGCGTCGTTTCGAAAAGACGCTTGGTGACATGCGGGCCGACCTTTCCGACTTGCGTGAAGGCCTGCAAGAGATCAACCGGCGCCTGTCGCATCTGGAAGAAGGTCAGGCCATCATGAACCGTCGTCTCGACCGGCTGGACGAACGTGTGACGCGCATCGAAAAGCGCCTTGATCTGGTTGAGGGCTAGGATGACAGGGGTTCTTCACACCGGCAGCGACCCCGGCCTGCGCAGGGGCTCTATGACAAACATGCAAGCGGCGGAGTAGGCGGATGTGTTACGGCAGTCTTGACCCGAAATACGCGATGCGCGACATCGAGGCGCGCGTGAAGCACCTGTCGTTTGCACAGGAGAAGACGAAAGAGGCAGCCCCGCTGCCGCAAGCGGGGCTCTTGGCCCGGCTGCGCGATGCGGCAAGGGCGCTTTGGCGGAAGGAACGGGCGCATGGCTGACCTTGGACGACCTCGCGTCGGGGTCGATGGCGCCTTGAAAAACCATGCGGCGGCTGGGTAGTCACAGATGGCCTTTCCCCCGGTAACCGAGGTATTGGGTGTGGCGCTGGCAACCGGCGTCGCGGCGCTATGGGTGTTTGCGGCAAGCCAATGGGCTTTGGCCGATCTGTTCGAGGCCCCGGGGAAGACCGCCCGGATCTGGCCGTTCGGGCTGGCGGCGGTTGCAACGGTGGGTGTGGTCTGGGGCTTGCGGTCAAGCCGACCAATGAAGCGGGAAACGAAATGACCAACCTCAAGAAGATCAGCATCGACGGCATCGAGGTCGAGGTTGATGGCGCGATGACCATCATCCAGGCGGCAGAGGTGGCGGGGGTCGAGATCCCGCGCTTCTGCTATCACGAACGGCTGACCATCGCGGGCAATTGCCGGATGTGCCTGGTCGAGGTTGTGGGCGGCCCGCCGAAGCCTGCGGCCAGTTGCGCGATGCAGGTCAAGGACCTCCGCCCCGGCCCGAACGGCGAAGCGCCGATGGTCAAGACCCGCTCCCCCATGGTGAAGAAGGCGCGGGAGGGGGTGATGGAGTTCCTTCTCATCAACCACCCGCTCGACTGCCCGATCTGCGATCAGGGCGGCGAATGCGACCTGCAGGATCAGGCGATGGCCTTCGGGGTGGATTTCAGCCGTTACCGCGAGCCGAAGCGGTCGACCGAGGATCTGAATCTTGGCCCCCTGGTCGACACCCACATGACGCGCTGCATCTCCTGCACCCGCTGCGTCCGCTTTACCTCGGAAGTGGCCGGGATCACCCAGATGGGCCAGACCGGGCGGGGGGAAGACAGCGAGATCACCAGCTACCTCAACCTGACGCTCGACAGCAACTTGCAGGGCAACATCATCGACCTTTGCCCGGTGGGGGCGCTGACCTCCAAACCCTATGCCTTTACCGCCCGCCCGTGGGAGCTTACCAAGACCGAAACCATCGATGTGATGGATGCGCTGGGGTCGAACATCCGGGTCGATACCAAGGGGCGCGAAGTCATGCGCATCCTGCCGCGCAACCATGACGGCGTGAATGAGGAGTGGATCAGCGACAAGACCCGCTTCGTCTGGGACGGCCTCCGCCGTCAGCGGCTGGACACGCCCTATATCCGCGAGAACGGCAAGTTGCGGAAGGCCGGCTGGGGTGAGGCTTTGGTGGCCGCCGCAGCGGCGATGCAGGGCAAGAAGGTCGCCGGTCTGGTGGGCGATCTGGCCCCGGTCGAGGCGGCCTTCAGCCTGAAGCGGCTGATCGAGGGCCTGGGCGGTCATGTCGAATGCCGGACCGATGGGTCGAAGCTGCCGATGGGCAACCGCGCAGGCTATGTCGGCACCGCGACGATCGAGGATATCGACAGCGCCAGGGGCATCCTTCTCATCGGGACCAACCCGCGCGTGGAAAGCCCGGTCCTGAACGCGCGCATCCGCAAGGCCTGGTCGCAGGGCGCGGTGGTCGGGCTTTTGGGTCAGGCGGTGGATCTGACCTATGATTACCACCATTTCGGCACCGACCGCGCCGCTTTGGCTAATCACCTGAAACTGTCGCAAGGGGAAAAGGGGCCCGGACCGGGCATCGTGATTCTTGGCCAGGGTGCGATCACCGAGGCGGATGGCGAGGCGGTTCTGGCCCATGCCATGGCGATTGCCGCCGCACAGGATGCCAAACTGTTGATCCTGCACACCGCCGCCTCCCGGGTCGGCGCGATGGATGTGGGGGCTTGCACCGAAGGCGGGCTTCTGGCGGCGACGCAAACGGCCGAGGTCATCTACAACCTTGGCGCGGATGAGGTCGAGATCGCCAAGGGACCCTTCGTGATCTATCAGGGCAGCCATGGCGACCGGGGGGCGAACCGCGCCGACCTCATCCTGCCCGCCGCCGCCTGGACCGAGGAGAACGGCCTGTTCGTCAACACCGAAGGCCGCCCGCAACTGGCGTTCCGCGCCG
>NCDS01000049.1 GCA_002280315.1 Rhodobacterales bacterium 32-66-7
ACCTGCCCCACCGCGCCGACGGCGTTTGGCTGGTGGCTCATCGCGATCTGATGCACGCGTTCGGTGATCCGCGCCATGCCGAGGCCAGCATTCACCCGCATGTTCATGGGGGTAGAGCCGGTGTGGGCGTCCTTGCCCGTCAACGTGATCTCCAGCCACCACAACCCCTGGCCGTGAGTGACGACGCCGATCGACGCGCCGGAGGCCTCCAGAATCGGGCCCTGCTCGATATGGAGTTCCAGCATCGCGTGCATCTTGCGGGCACCGACCTTTTCATCCCCGACCCAGCCGATGCGGGCCAGTTCCTCGCCGAAGACCTTGCCGTCCAAGTCCTTCCGCGACTTCGCATACTCCTCGGTATGGATGCCCGCAAAGACTCCGCTCGCCAGCATCGCAGGCGCAAACCGTGCGCCTTCCTCGTTGGTCCAGTTGGTCACCACGATGGGATGGCGGGTCTTCACCCCCATGTCGTTCAGCGTCCGCACCACCTCCAGCGCGCCCAGCACGCCGAGAACCCCGTCATAGCGCCCGCCGGTCGGTTGGGTGTCGAGATGCGAGCCCATGTAGACCGGCAGCGCCGCCGCATCCTCCCCCGGCCGGGTGGCGAACATGTTGCCCATGGTATCCACGCCCAGCGTCATCCCGGCCGCCTTGCACCAGGACGCAAACAGATGCCGCCCCGCGCCATCCGCATCGGTCAGGGTCTGGCGGTTGTTGCCGCCTGCAAGGCCGGGGCCGATCTTTGCCATGTCTTCCAGGCTTGACCACAACCGTTCCGGGTTGATCCGCAGGTTGCCCCCTGTTGACGCGGCAGTAGCAGGCATCTGATGCTCCCCGAAGCGGCGGGGCCATGCTGCCCCTTGTCGCGACTCGTTTCCTGACCGTATGGTCAACTGCAAGTGCTGCACAGCCCTGCCAACCGGTCAACCAGAATATGAAAGGCGGCATGTCCCGGGACGCCCAGATTTCCGCCCCGAAGCCCGGTCGCCGCACGGATATCAGGCGCGGGAACGAGCGGGCGATCCTTGATGCCGCCGAAACGGTCTTCGCCGAGGCCGGGTTCGGTGGTGCCACGATGCAGCTGATCGCCGACCGGGCGGGCCTGCCGAAGGCGAACCTGCATTACTACTTTGCCACCAAGGAAGACCTTTACCGCCGCGTCGTCCATCTCGCGGCGCCATCCCCACGGCTCGAAGGTCTGGGCAAGCGAGGTGATGCATGGCGCGCCGGTGATCCAGGATTACCTCGAGACCACGCTGAAGGACTGGACCGAGGGGCGCATCGCGGTGATCGAGCGCTGGATCGCGGCGGGAAGGATGCACCCGGTCGACCCGCGGCACCTCCTTTACATGCTCTGGGCCACGACCCAGCATTACGCCGACTTCGGCCATCAGATCGAAACCCTGAACCACGGCAATCCCTTGTCCGATGCAGACTGGGCCAGAGCGAAAGCCAGCGTCCGGGACATGGTCCTGCGCGGGATCGGGGCGGTCTGACGGTGGTGGCTTCCACCTTCCCGAATCGCGCCGACATGCTAGGGTCGGCCTCGCAGGGTTTGGCCTGCGTTTTCGGAGGTGACCATGCGCTTCATGCTGACAACCGCCCCGCTCATGCTGGCGCTCGGTCTTGCCGCGCCTGTCCTGGCCGGGCCGGTGACCGATGCCGCAACGGCGGTGGAGACCGCTGCCGCCGCCGATGATTTCAACGCCTGGTTTCAGGCCAACGAAGCCCTTCTTGAGGCCGCCTGGACTGTTCCGGGGCTGCACTTTGGCAATATCGTCAACACCACGGTGCCGGCACCCGTTTATGGCAACTTCGAAGAGCGTGCCGACACGGTCTATGCGCCGGGCGAACCGATCCTGATCTATGCAGAGCCGCGCGGCTATGGCTATGGCGATATCGGCGGCGGCATGCTGGAGATCGCCTTCGGCGTGGACCTGCGCGTTCTCGATCCGGCCGGCACGGTGCTCTTGGAAATGCCCGAGTTCAGCACGTTCACGCTGCAGTCCCGCGCCAAGGCGCGGGAGCTGATGTTCAACCTGTCGGTCAGCCTCGACGGTGCCCCGCCGGGCGACTACCAGCTGGAGTTCACGTTCAATGATCGATATGGTGGCCAGTCGGACAGTTTTGTCAGCAACATCACTATCAAATAAGGGCGCGACCTGCCCGTGACGACATTTGCAGGATAACCCGGATGGACATCGCCGAACTTGAAGCCGAAGCCGCCGGACTGACATTCGAGGATTTCAGCGAAGACACTGCCCTTCGCCTGGGCCAGATCCTGGTCGATCTGGCGCGGGCGGGACAGATGGGGGTGGTGATCAACATCCGAACCGCCGACCGCACGCTGTTTCATGCCGCGATGCCCGGGTCGGCACCCTTGAACGACATGTGGGTGCGGCGAAAGTCTGCAACCGCGCTTCTGTTTCAGGAGGCGACCTTGCTCATCGGTCAACGCAACCGCGACAAGGGCGAGACGCTGGCCAGGCACGGCCTTGCACCCGCCGATTACGCCGACAATGGCGGCGCGGTGCCGATACGGGTCAAGGGTGTGGGAGTGGTCGCGGTCGTCACCGTCTCGGGCCTGCCGCAGGTCGAGGATCACCAGCTGGTGGTGCGCGGGATAAGGGCGTTTCTCGCGGGGTAGAGCGCAAATCTTTTCGAAAAGATTTGCAAAATCCTTCGAAGGATTTTGGTTCTGCCCACGCTCTGCTGGTTACTTCAACTCGACCTCGACAAAGCTCATCGGCTGGGTGCCCGCGTTGACCACATTATGCTCCACCCCCTCGGCCCGCCGGTAAGCGGACCCGGCGGGCACCAGCACCTCGCGCGTGGCACCGCCCGGCTCTTCCAGGAGCATCGTGCAATCGGTGACGGCGGTGATGACATAGTCATGCCCGTGCCGGTGCCAGCCGGTCTCCGCCCCCGGGGCGAAATCGAACCGGGTCACCCGGACCCGGTCGTCATCAACCAGAAGCGTCGCGGTGCAGCTTTCGCGGGTCACTCAAGCCCCTTCAGCACGTCGGCCAGGGTGCCGATCAACTGGTCGATCTCGGCTTTCGAGATGATCAGCGGTGGTGACATCGCGATGATGTCGCCGGTGGTGCGGATCAGGATGCCTTTCTCATAGGCTTTCAGGAAGGCGCTGAAGGCGCGTTTCGTCGGTGCGCCGGGGATCGGTTCCAGTTCCACCGCGCCGATCAGGCCCATATTGCGGATGTCGATCACATGCGGCAGGCCGCGGAGGGAGTGGATGGTTTCCTGCCAGTACCCCTCCATCTCGCGGGCGCGGTCGAAAAGACCCTCTTCGCGGTAGGTCTCCAGCGTGGCAATGCCGCAAGCAGCGGCGATCGGGTTGCCGGAGTAGGTGTAGCCGTGAAACAGCTCGATCAGCGTTTCGGGGCCTTGCATGAAAGCGTCATGGATTGCGGCTGTGGTCAGGACCGCGCCCATCGGGATGACGCCGTTGGTCAGGCCTTTGGCGGTGGTCATCATGTCAGGGGTCACGCCGAAATGCTGGGCGGCAAAGGCGCTGCCAAGGCGGCCGAAACCGGTGATGACCTCGTCGAAGATGAGGAGGATGCCATGCTTCGCCGTGATCGCGCGCAGCTTTTCCAGATAGCCTTTCGGCGGCATCAGGACGCCCGTTGACCCTGCCATCGGCTCGACGATCACGGCGGCGATGGTCTCGGCCCCGTGCAGCGCCACGATCCGCTCCAGATCGTCGGCCAGATGCGCGCCGTGGTCGGGCTGGCCCCTGGTAAAGGCGTTCTGGGCAGGCAGATGGGTGTGCGGCAGGTGGTCAACCCCGGCCAGGAGCGTGCCGAACATCTTGCGGTTGTTGACGATCCCGCCGACCGAGATGCCGCCGAAGTTCACCCCGTGATAGCCCCGCTCGCGCCCGATGAGGCGGGTGCGCGCGCCCTCACCCCGGGCGCGGTGATAGGCGATGGCGATCTTCAGCGCCGTCTCGACACTTTCCGACCCGGAGTTGGTGAAGAACACATGCTCGATCCCCTTGGGCGAGATGTCGATGATGCGGTTGGCAAGCTCGAACGCGAGGGGGTGGCCCATCTGGAAGGCGGGGGCATAGTCAAGCTCGGCCGCCTGACGCTGGATCGCCTCGACGATCTTCGGGCGGCAGTGGCCGGCGTTGCAGCACCACAGGCCCGCCGTCCCGTCCAGGACCTGGCGGCCATCGGCGGTGGTGTAATGCATGTCCTTGGCCGCCACGAACATCCGCGGATTCTGCTTGAACTGCCGATTGGCGGTGAAGGGCATCCAGAACGCGTTCAGGTCGTTCGGCGCGGCTTTGCGGTCAAGGGCCATGACACATTCCTTCGGCTGCAAGACGGGTGAATGATTTGACCTAGCACCTGGCCCCGCGTTATCCAAGGGCTCCCTTCCGCAAGCCCCATGGATCGATGCCCGTCAGCGCCCGTCCCAAGTCCCGTCCCCCCTCGCGTCCCAGATCGCGCATCCAGCAGAAGAACCGCGACAGCATCCTTGACGCGGCGCTGGAGGTGTTCTCGCTGCATGGCTTCCGCGGGGCGACGCTGGATCAGATTGCCGAGGGGGCCGGCCTGTCGAAACCCAACCTGCTGTACTACTTCCCGTCGAAAGAGGCGGTGCACACCGCCCTTCTGACCGGGCTTCTTGACACCTGGCTCGACCCGTTGCGCGCGATGGACCCGGACGGCGATCCGGTCCGCGAGATCCTCGCCTATGTCCGCCGCAAGCTGGACCTTGCGCGCGATTATCCCCGCGAAAGCCGCCTTTTCGCGGGCGAGATCCTGCAAGGTGCCCCCCGGATGCGCGCGGTGATCGAGGGCGACCTGAAGACGCTGGTCGACAGCAAGGCCCTGGTGCTGATCCGCTGGATGGACGAGGAGCGGATCGCCCGGGTCGACCCGGTGCACCTGATCTTCTCGATCTGGGCGCTGACCCAGCATTACGCCGATTTCGACGTGCAGGTCCGCGCGGTTCTCGGCGAAGGGCATGATCCGTTTGTGGAAGCCGGAGGCTTCCTCGAGACGCTGTTCTCCCGCCTTTTGCGGGTGTGAGGGCCTGGCCGGCAGGTCGGGTCCGGCCGCAATCCGTAGAATTCTTCGCAGTTCCCGAATGCGCGTTAGGGGATCTTAAGGTAGTTTCGGATTCGGAACCCAATGCCTGTCGGAGGATTGCTATGGACGCTGTCACCTCGGTCCGGTCGCAGATGCCGGCCGCCCTGCCGCTGGCTCTGCCCGAACGCGTCGCCAGCGCTCCGGCTGCGCAGACCGCACCACCGGTGGTCCAGACGGTGCGCAACGATGCGGTGCAGCATCCCTCGACCCTGGCGGCCCAGGTGGCGGTCGAACTGGCCGACCAGGATGAGGATCAGCATCCCGCCAGCGCCGCCCGCGCCGCCGCCGATGCCGCCCGCGCTGCCTATATCAAGGCAAGCATCGCCGCCGGGGTCAGCCCGCTGCCGATGCCCGGGGCCTAGCGTTGCGGCCCGGTGTCCCAAGAATTTTCGCCGAAAATTCTTGGGTGCGGCGCGATGGTTAACGCATGTTTAGGGAAGTTGGCCGAAGTTGGGCGCATGCGTCATGCCGTCCTTCCCGTGACTGTCGTCAACCCCTGGCTGGAAGGGGTCTTTTCGGCCAAGGCCGTCGCTCGTGGCGGTGTGGTGCGGCGCGCCGTCCGTGATGTCGAACGCGAGATCGGCCGGCTCCGCTTTGTCGCCGAGGTGCGCCGTCGCGGCTTTCACCTCGTCGAATGCGGCGGTCAGTTCATCGTGATCTGCAACCCCGGGCAGATGCAGGTGCTTTGCTGACCCGCCCGGGACGGTCCAAAAATTTTCGACGAAAATTTTTGGACTTCCGACCGCGTCATTCGGCGGCGAAGCCGGGGTTGTTCGGATGCGTCGTCCAGTTGGCATAATCGCCGACCTTGACCCCGGTGCGCGGATCGATGCTGCCCTTGGCCATCGGCACCATGGTGATGCACTCCTCCACCGGGCAGACGTTGACGCAAAGGTTGCAAGCGACGCATTCGTCATCCATCACCTCGAACACCCGGCCCGGCTTCATCGCAATCGCCTGGTGGCTGGTATCTTCACAGGCGGCATAGCAACGCCCGCATTTGATGCAGAGGTCCTGGTCGATCTGCGCCTTCGCGACGTAGTTGAGGTTCAGGTACTGCCAGTCGGTCACGTTCGGCACCGCGCGGCCGATCAGGTCGTTGAGGCTGATCTGCTTGTCATCCAGGTATTGCGACAGTCCGGAGATCATCTCCTCCACGATCTTGAAGCCGTAGGTCATCGCCGCGGTGCAGACCTGCACGTTGCCCGCGCCAAGCGCCATGAATTCCGCCGCATCACGCCAGGTGGTGATGCCGCCGATGCCGCTGATCGGCAACCCGCGGGTATCCGCACCGCGCGCGATCTCGGCCACCATGTTCATCGCGATCGGTTTCACCGCCGGCCCGCAATAGCCGCCATGGGTGCCCTTGCCGTCGATCATCGGCTCGGGCGAGAAGCTGTCGAGGTTGACCGAGGTAATCGAGTTGATCGTGTTGATCAGCGAGACCGCATCCGCCCCGCCGCGCTTTGCCGCCTCGGCGGGCCCAAGGATGTTGGTGATGTTCGGCGTCAGCTTCACGATGCAGGGCATGCGCGAGTGTTTCTTGACCCAGGCCGTCACCATCTCGATATATTCCGGCACCTGCCCCACCGCGCTGCCCATGCCGCGTTCGGCCATCCCGTGCGGGCAGCCGAAGTTGAGCTCAACCCCGTCGGCCTCGGTATCCTCGATCCGGTGCAGGATGTCTTTCCACGAATCCTCATCGCAGGGGACCATCAGCGAGATCACCATCGCCCGGTCACGCCACTTGCGCTTGACCTCCTTGATTTCGCGCAGGTTCACCTCCAGCGGGCGGTCGGTGATCAACTCGATGTTGTTCAGGCCCAGCAGCCGCCGATCCGCGCCCCAGACCGCCCCATAGCGCGGGCCGTTGACGTTCACCACCGGCGGACCTTCTGCGCCCAGGGTCTTCCAGACCACCCCACCCCAACCCGCCTGAAACGCGCGTTCGACGTTGTATTTCTTGTCGGTCGGCGGCGCAGAGGCGAGCCAGAACGGGTTCGGCGATTTGATCCCGATGAAGTCGGAGCTGAGGTTAGCCATGCAAAGCCTCCTTGGCGAAAGCTGGAAAGGATGCGGTAGGGTGGGCAATCTGCCCACGCGGCGTCAAAGGAAAGACCAGAGCCAGCCGATCAGATCGCCGCCGAACTGGCCCAGTTTCGGGACCACATAGGCCCAGGTTACGGAGCCCAGCGTGTTCCACAACAGGAACCGCCCCAGGCGCATCCCGCTCATCCCGGCCAGAAGGAACACGATCGGGCGCAGGACGGTGGTGAAATGGCCGACGAGGATCGTCGCCGGGCCGTATTTCGCAAAGGCGACCTGCGCCTTGGTGACCAGTTCCGGATGGTCGCGCATCGGTCGCATCGCAAGGACCGCGCTGCCATACCTGCGCCCCAGCCAGTAGCTGAAGGTCGAGCCGATCAACGCGCCGATACTCGCGCCAATCCAGAGCGGCCAGAACGACACCGCACCGGTTGCCGCAAGCGCGCCCACGGCCATCAGAACGGGGGTGGAGGGGACCAGCAGCGACAGGAACGCCGTCGTCTCGGCCGCGGCGAACAGGACCATCATCAGCGGCAACCACTCCTGGTTCCGCTCGACGAAGGCGATGAAAGTCTCGGTCCAGCTGCCCATGATCCGCCCTTGCCCGCCCGTCTAGTGGCGCGGCACGGCGGGTATGGCAAGGAAAATGCACGCTCATCCCGCCGTCAGCGCAACGTGGATCGCCTCGGCGGCGTCGCGGCCTTCGGCGACGGCGGTCACGGTCAGATCCTCACCCCCCGCCGCGCAGTCACCGCCGACCCAGACGTTCCGCATCGGGCCGACCAGCTTGCCCGACTGAACCATCGCCGCCTCGGGCGCGTAGGTCAGGGTCTGGCCGATGGCCTTGAACACCTGATCGGCCTTGAGGGTGAAGGTCTCGGGCAGCAGGGTCATCCCCGCTGGCCCGTCGCTGGTATAGCCAAACTCCACCGCCGAAACCCGGCCTTCGCCGAGGACGCGCAGGGGGGCCGCGTTGTGGATGATGCGCACACCGGCCTGCACGGCGTGGTCCTGCTCGTAGCGCGAGGCCGACATCCGCTCCGGCCCGCGCCGGTAGACGATGGTCACGTTCTCGGCCCCAAGGAGCTTTGACTGCACCGCCGCATCCACCGCCGTCATGCCCCCGCCGATCACCACCACGTCGCGCCCCACGGGCAGCGTCGCAAGGTCCGGGATCTGGCGGAGTTCGGCGATGAAATCGACCGCGTCGCGCACGCCCGGAAGGTCTTCCCCCGCCGCGCGGAGGGCGTTGACCCCGGCAAGCCCGATGCCAAGAAACACCGCTGCGTAATCGCTCCGCAACTGGTCCAGTGTCACGTCGCGGCCAAGCTCTACCCCGCATCTGATCTCGATCCCGCCGATCTGGAGGAGCCACTCCACCTCGGCCTGGGCGAAGCCGCCGGTCGTCTTGTAACTCGCGATGCCGTATTCGTTCAGGCCCCCGGCCTTTGGTCGCCGCTCCAGCACCACCACGTCATGCCCGTAGAGCGCCAGACGGTGCGCGCAAGCCAGACCGGCGGGCCCCGCGCCGACCACCGCCACGCGCTTGCCCGTGGGCGCGGCGCGGGTGAACGGGTGGAGGCCCCTGGCCATCGCCACATCGGTCGCATGGCGCTGGAGGAGGCCGATCTCGACCGGTTTGCCCTCAGCCGCCTCGCGCACGCAGGCCGCTTCGCACAAGGTTTCGGTCGGGCAGACCCGGGCGCACATGCCGCCAAGGATGTTCTGGCTCCAGATCGTCGTCGCCGCCGCTTCGGGCGTGCCGGTGGCGATCTGGCGGATGAAGAGGGGGATGTCGATCGCGGTCGGACAGGCGGTGATGCAGGGCGCGTCATGGCAGAAGTAGCACCGATCCGCCGCCACCCGCGCCTCATGCCGGTCAAGGGGCGGGGTATGGTCGGCAAAATTCGCGGCATAGGTGGCGGCTGGCAGGCGCGCCGGGGCGATGCCGGGCGTCAGCGGGCTGTTCGTCATCGGACCGATGTCCTTTTCCATTTCCTGCCCTGAAAGCTGGCACAGGTCCCATTTTTTATCAAACGGTAAAGTTTGGTGCTCCTTGGTTTCCCGGACAGGTGGTTTGCCCGGCTGGACCGGATGCTCAATCCTTTGGCACTTTCGCGGCTTTTCAGCCCGCCCCCCCTCGCGTATAAGCCCGGGCAGCGTAAGCGCCGGGGCACCTGTCCTGGCGTCATGGGCCGGATACCGCCCCGATCAGAAACAGAGGACGGCATGAGCAAAGAGACGATCGACTCCGATGTGGCCTTCATCGCGGCCCTTGCCGAGCTTCTGAACAAGAACGACCTGACCGAACTGTCGGTAAAGCGGGAATATGGCGCCGATGACAGCCTTGATGTGCGGGTGGTCAAGCAGGCGCAGGTGGTGACGGTGGCGGCGGCCCCGGCTGCCCCGGTCATGCACCATGCCCCGGCTGTCGCGGCCCCAGCCCAAGCAGCCCAGCCGGAAGACCCCGCCCAGCATCCGGGTGCCGTGACCTCGCCCATGGTAGGGACGGTTTACCTGTCGCCCGAACCCGGCGCTGCGGCTTTCGTGACCATCGGTGCCACGGTCGAGGCGGGCAAGACCGTCCTCATCATCGAGGCGATGAAGACGATGAACCAGATCCCCGCCCCGAAATCCGGGGTGGTGAAACGCATCCTGGTCGAGGATGGCTCCGCCGTCGAATACGGCGCGCCCCTGATGATCATCGAGTAAGCCGCATGTTCGAGAAAATCCTGATCGCCAACCGGGGCGAGATTGCGATCCGTGTGGTCCGTGCCTGCCGCGAGATGGGGATCAAGTCGGTCGCGGTGCACTCCACCGCCGATACCGATGCGATGCATGTCCGGATGGCCGACGAATCGATCTGCATCGGCCCGGCGCCGTCGTCGGAAAGCTACCTCAACAAGGCCGCCATCATCTCCGCCTGCGAGATTACCGGCGCGCAGGCGGTGCATCCGGGCTACGGCTTTCTGTCCGAAAACGCGAGCTTCGCGCAGGCGCTGGAGGATCACGGGATCACCTTCATCGGCCCCTCGGCGGAACATATCCGTCTCATGGGCGACAAGATCACCGCCAAGGACACGGCCAAGGCGCTGGGGATTCCGGTTGTTCCGGGGTCGGAAGGCGGGGTCGGCGATTTCGATGTGGCGAGGAAGGCGGCTGAAAGCATCGGCTTTCCGGTGATCATCAAGGCCACCGCAGGCGGCGGCGGGCGCGGCATGAAGGTGGCAAAGGATGCCTCCGAGCTGGAAATGGCGTTCCGCACCGCCCGGTCGGAAGCGAAGAACGCCTTCGGCAACGACGAAGTCTATATCGAGAAATACCTGCAGAAACCGCGTCATATCGAGATTCAGGTGTTCGGCGACGGCAAGGGCAACGCGGTCCATCTGGGCGAGCGTGACTGTTCCCTGCAGCGCCGCCACCAGAAGGTGTTCGAAGAGGCTCCGGGGCCAGCCATCACGCCGAAGATGCGGGCCGAGATTGGTGCCATCTGCGCCAATGCAGTCGCCAAGATCAACTACATCGGCGCGGGCACGGTCGAGTTCCTGTACGAAGACGGCAAGTTCTACTTCATCGAGATGAACACCCGCCTGCAGGTAGAACACCCGGTCACCGAATACATCTTCGGCGTCGACCTCGTGCGCGAGCAGATCCGCGTGGCGGCGGGCATGGGGATGTCGTTCACGCAAGATGAGCTTGAGATCAACGGCCACGCGATCGAGGTCCGGATCAACGCCGAGAAACTGCCGAACTTCGCCCCCTGCCCCGGCAAGGTGCGCACCTTTCACGCGCCGGGCGGCCTTGGCGTGCGGATGGATTCAGCCCTTTACGGCGGCTATTCGATCCCGCCCTATTACGACAGCCTGATCGGCAAGCTGATCGTGCATGGCCGCGACCGGCCCGAAGCGCTCGCCCGGCTGAAGCGCGCGCTGGGGGAGTTGATCATCGACGGCATCGACAGCTCCATCCCGCTGTTCGACATGTTGCTGGCCGAGCCTGACATTCAGAACGGCGACTATACGATCCACTGGCTGGAAAAGTGGCTCGCCGCCCAGTTTGGCTGAGCCGTTGGTGCGGGAACGGCAAATTTCTTCGAAGAAATTTGCAAAATCCTTCGAAGGATTTTGGCCGCCATGGGCGTCTTCCCGATGGCCGATGGCCGCGACGACCCCGATATCCACTGGGTCCACCCGCAGCGCCGGGGCATCCTGCCGCTGGACGGGTTCGTCACCTCACGCTCTCTGGCCAAGCGGCTGCGCAAGGCCGATCTGCAGGTCACCGTCGATACTGCCTTTGAAGCGGTGGTTGCGGCTTGTGCCGACCGGCCCGAGACCTGGATCAGCCACCGCATCCAGGCGCAATATGTGACGCTCCACCGTCTTGGCCATGCCCACAGCTTCGAGGTTCGGAACGGCGCGGATCTCGTCGGCGGGGTCTATGGTGTTGTGCTGGGCGGGGCGTTCTTTGGCGAAAGCATGTTCTCGAAGCAAACCGATGCCTCGAAGATCGCGCTGGCTTATGCGGTGCACCGGTTGCGGGCGGGGGGCTTCACGCTGTTCGACACGCAGTTCCTGACCCCGCATCTGGCCAGCCTTGGCGGGATCGAGGTTTCGCGCGCCCAGTATCGCGCGCATCTCGCGCAGGCGCTGGTCCAACCGGCCAGCTTCTGGCCGGAGGGTTATTCCGCCACGGCCGGATCGGTGGCCGGATCGGTGGCCGGATCGGTGGCCGGATCGGTGGCGGATTCGGGCAGGATGCAGGACAAGACCCAGACATCATAGCGCGGATGGTCCAGCGCCGACAAAGCCGGGCTAGAGGCAAGCATCCAGCCCTTGAAGAGCGGGGTGTCCGTGGTCCCGTCCAGAATCGTCAGATGCGCGGTTGCATCGGCGGCGGGGTTGTCGACCGGGTAGCGGCAACTGTCCAACTGAACGATCAGCCGCCCGAATTCTGCCACCTGGCCGCGTTCCAGCGTGACATCGCCCGTCTCGCTGGTCAGCTTGTCGAGAAACCGCAGGCTGCCGCCCGCCGCCTCGGCCTGGTCCTGCGCGATGGCGGGGGCGGTCATGAGAAGCCAGAGCAAGACACAACGACCAAGCCTCACGGCTGCACGTCCCCGGAGGCGCCGTCGCCCCCGACGAATTTCAAGAGCAGCGAGATCAGGCTGACCGCGCCTTGGGTATCCTCGATCTCGGCTCCGGGTTCGAGGTTCTCCAGCGCGCCACCCGGCAGAAGCTCGACAAACGTGCCGCCAAGCAGCCCTTCGGAGGAGACGAGGATCGTGGAATCCACCGGCAACAGCACGTCGCTGCGGACCGAAACCGTCGCATCGGCAAAGAAGGTCGCGGGGTTCAGCTCGAGGTCGGTCACCGTGCCGACCTTGACCCCGGCCAGCCGCACATCGGTGCCGACGCTGACCCCCTCGATCGAGCGGAAGCTTGCGGTCAGCGGGTAGCTCGCCGAGGCATCAGCCAGAAGCCCGGCCCCCTGCGCGGCATAGACGGTAAAGCCGATTGCCACGGCCAGAACCGCCGCCCCGGCAAAGATCTCTGCGCGTTCCTCGGCCATCAGTCGGGCTGCCATGCGTCATAATCGCGCCGCGCCGCAGGCTCCACCCGCCGGATGGAGCCGGGCGGGGCATAGGCCGCGTCGGTGCCGGTCAGGTTTTCCTGATGCGGCTTTTCCCAGACCTTGTGGCGAAGGGGGGATTCGGTCGGCGGGTTGTCCCAAGTGTGGTGCAGCCAGCCATGCCAGTCGGGCGACACGCGGGACGCCTCCATCTCGCCATTGAAGATCACCCAGCGCCGCAGGCCGTCGCGGGTCTGGTAGAAGATGTTGCCGCTGGAATCCTGCCCGACCTTCACACCCCGCCGCGCAGTCAGGATCTGCGTGCCCAGCGTCTGGCTGTTCCACCAGGTCAACATGCGTTTCAGGAAGTACATGGGCGGCCTCCGGCTGATCCTGGCAAGGGTATGTCCGAAAGCTTGGCCAAGGTCCAGCGCCTCGAGGGGTCAGATGGCGCGGACGGCGGTCCCGGACCGGCGCCAAGCGAAGAATGCCCATAAGGGCTTGATGAGCGGTGGTTGCAGGCGGGTTTACGCCTTCACCGGCTCTTTCTTCTTCGTCTCGGTATAGACGAGCATCGGTTTCGCGCCGGAATGCACCGCCTCATCCTTGACGACCACTTC
>NCDS01000050.1 GCA_002280315.1 Rhodobacterales bacterium 32-66-7
CGGGCAAGCTCGGTCTCGCGGCGAAGGACGAGATCGGCCAGCGTCCGCCCGGCGAGGTTGGAGGTGGACACTCCTACTCCGACATAACCGCCCGCCCAGCCAAGCCCGCTGTCCCGGTCAAAGCCCACCGTCGCGCACCAGTCGCGCGGCACGCCAAGGGCACCGCACCAGGCATGGTCGATGCGCGCCGTGGCAGCGGCGGGGAAATGCCGGTGCAGGATCGTCGTCAGCCGCCGGATCGTCTCCCCATCCGGCGCGCCATTGCTGTCAAGGTTGGAGCCATAGCGGTACGGCACCCCCCGTCCGCCCACCGCAATCCGCCCGTCCCGGGTGCGCTGGCAGTAGCAATAGGCGTTGGCGAAATCGCCAAGGATTTCATGGCCCTGCCAGCCGATCTTCTCCCACGCCTCGGCGGGCAGCGGCTCGGTCACGATCTGGGCCGAGTTCAACGGCAGCCAGTCGCGCCGCAGCCCCGGCAGCCGGGCGGTAAACCCCTCGGTGCAGCGCAGGATCACCGGGGCGCGGACCTGGCCCCGATCGGTGGTGACGACGCCCTGTTCATAGGCGGTGACGGTGGTGCCCTCGACCAGCCGCACCCCCAGCCGTTCGACCGCTGCCGCAAGGCCCCGCACCAGCTTGGCCGGCTGGATGCGGGCGACATCGGTCACCACCATCGCCCCCAGCGCGCCTGGAATGCGGATGCGGGCCGAAAGGTCCAGGGCGTCGATTGCATGGACACGGTCGCCCTCGCCCCAATGGCGGCGATGCGCGACCTCGGCCCTCAGCCGGTGCATCTGGGCGGGTCGGGTGGCCACCATCAGCTCATCCGTGGGGTGGATGTCGGCGTCGATCCCCTCAACCCCCGCGACACGGATGACCTCGGCCTGTTCGGTCGCGAAGCGTCGGACCAGTTCGGCCAGGGCGGCGCGCTGATTGGCGGACACCGCGCCCTCGTCATGTCGGAGGAGGTCTCCAGATACCGCCGGTGGTTCCAGGCAAAGCCGCCGGTCAACCAGCCGCCGTTGCGCCCCGAGGCGCCGAACCCCGCAAAGTCCTTTTCGATCACCAGAACATCAAGGCTCGGATCAGCCTGTTTCAGGTAATAGGCCGCCCATAGCCCCGAATACCCCGCCCCGATGATCGCCACATCCGCCGTCACATCGCCCGACAGGGGCGCGCGGCGGTAGGGCAGGCCGATGTCATCGTACCAGTAGGAAACCTTGCCGACCCGCATCCGCCCATCCCGCTTTTGTTCGCCTGAAGGAGGGAGGCACAGCCCCCACCCCGTTTCAAGCCAAAAGCGGTGGCAGAGCCCGCCGGGCTTCTGTTGCAGGCTTTCGGGCGGTTGGCCATCCAACCCCGAACGCGGGTTCGGGCAGGGACACGCTGGTAGGCCCGGAGGGACTTGAACCCCCAACCAAGGCGTTATGAGCGCCCTGCTCTGACCAATTGAGCTACAGGCCCGCAGCACCGCTTTTGCCTAGCAGACCGCGCGGGCAGGTCAAGCCAAAGCCACAGCGAACCGGCTTGACCGGAACCGGGGGCAGGGTAAGTATCAAATGCGAATCTTTGAAACCTGGCGGAAGGGACAAGACCCACATGACGAAGATGATGAGACTGATGGCGTGCCTTGCTGTTTCGCCGCAGGTCCTTGCGACTGCGGCCTTTGCCGGGGTGCAGGGGGTCGAGCCGGAAAGCGGCGGCAACAACGGGCTTGTGCTGTTCATGGTTGTCGCGGCGGTGGTCATTGCCGCCAACGTGATCGGCAAGCCGAAGGTCGACACGACCGAGACGAAGGAAGACGAATAACCTGCGGCACTGTCGCCACGACGGACCCGGGGGTAGCAACCGCCATCCCGGTCACTGCCGGACCGGCAGGATTATTCCCGAAGACCCGAAGTTTTTCTTGCCCGATCGCCTGCATTTGCTAGGCATTGCGGGCATCCATCAGAATAGAATTCGGGAATATGACAGCAGGAAACTTGCAAGCATCTCGGCCTTGACCAGCCTTGCCGCGACGATCCTTGCGACAGCGTCTTTCGCGCAATCCCATGGCTCGGTCGAGCCGGACAGCGACCCGGGCAGCGGCGGCGGTCATTCTGGTGGTGGTGCTTGGGGCGATCCTTGTGTCGGCCCTGACGGCAAAGCCGAAGGCCCACACGACCGACACCGACGCGGACGCCGAATAGCCCCGCTAGCCCGACCGCATCAGCATCCGCCGCACCGGGTACCACAGCACATCGGACAGCCGCTGGGTCATCAGCGGCTTTTCCATCTCTCCCGTGAGGCCGAAGGTGATCTCCTCCGGACCGCGGATCACGTAAAGCGTGCCGAACATCCAGTCCCAGACCGCCAGGAAATTGCCGAAGTTGCGGTCGAAATGGGCCGGGTTGGTGCTGTGGTGGATCTGATGCTGCGCGGGCGAGATGAACACATGCTCCAGCACCGGCCCGTAGCTGAGCCAGACATGCGAATGATGCAGCGCAGAGAGCGCCAGGTTGGCCACGACGATACAGGCGTTGAGACCGGCAATCTCGGCCACGGGCGTGTCCGGGCCAAGCGTGCCAAGCAACAGCCCCTGCACCGCGCCGATCACCACCGATTGGCAGAAGGTCGACAGCAGTAGCCCGGCGGGATGCTGGCGGTAGGTGGTCAGGGGGGTCAGCACCTCGGCGCTGTGGTGGACCGCGTGCAGCGGCCAGATCACCGACGAGCGGTGAAAGAACCGGTGCATCAGGTAGATGGTGAAATCGCTTGGCACCCAAAGGACGATGGCCAGCAGCACCGGCCCAAGCGTGTCTGCAGCCAGAAGCGACCCCGGCAGAAGCTCCGCCACGAGGGCCGCCACCAGCGTCGTCACCGTGACCGCCCCGACAACCCCAATACCCGACAGGCAGCGTGCGATGATGAAAAGCTGCAGGTCGATCAGGTGCGACGGATGCAGATACATGTCTTTCGGCACCAGCCAGCGCCAGAACCCGCCGCCGATCCGCCTCAAGCGGTAGACGAGCCAGGCGACCGCAGCGGCCAGGATCAGATACGGCGGGGCAAGGACGATGAACGGCCCGAAGAACGTGGTGTAAAGGTCGGCGACGATGTCCTGCAAGATGCCCCCCGATCCCGCCGTCTTAACCCGTGCGCCAAAACGCGCGCCGGACCGGGTCCCACAACACCGGCCACATCCCTTGGGTCATCAGGGGCTGGTCGAGCTTCCCGCTCAGGCTGGAGGTGACGTGCAGAGAGACCTGCCCCGGCACCAGCCCGCGCCAGAAACTGCCCCCAACCCGCCGCGCCCGGAAGACGAGCCCGCCGACCACCACGCCCACCAGCAGATAAGGCGGGGCGATGACCAGGAACGGGCGGAAAAAGGTCCCGTAAAGCTCGATGAGTGTCTCTGTCACGCTCCTGCCCCTGCGCCCCGCATAAAAGACTATGCAGGCGAAGCGCGGTCAAGACCGCAGTTGCCGCGGGCCGGGCTTTGGTATGGAACGGCAGCCCTGCCTTGCAAGCGATCAGGCCCCGAGCGTCTCGCCGGGTGAACGCGGCCTTGCGCCAAGCGGCAGGGGCTTTATTCCATGAAGTCGCCCGCCCATGATGGGACGGGTCAAAGACGCGAGGCACATCCGATGGCCCATCCGACCCTGCGCCTGAAGCGCGCCTATCTTGCGATGCGCCGCGCGGTGGACGAGGCGATCCGCCCGTTCGGCCTTTCCGCCGCGCAATTCGACGTGATCCAGCTTCTGCTGCACGAGGACGACCAGGATCACCGCCGGTTGCAGGATCAGCTGGCGATGACCTCGCCCACGCTGACCAATATCCTCGACGGCATGGTGCGGGCAGGGTTCGTCGAGCGCAGCGTCGATCCGGGCGACGCGCGCCGTCGGAGGATCCGGCTGGGACAGGCGGCGAAGTTGATCTGCGCCTCGCCGGGTTTCTCGGCTGCGGGCGATGCGGTGGTCGGCCGCATGTTTCAGGGCCTGTCCGAAAAGGACGAGGCGCAGCTTCTGAGCCTTCTGGACCGCGTCGCCGACAACCTGGACGACGCCCGACCCGAGGCTTGACTCCCGGATTGATATCGGTAGTTTCCTACTGGAAAAGATAGGAGGCTATGGAAAATGAATCCGATTGCGTTGGTCCTGCAGGCTGCACTGGGGTGTGCGGTCCTGACCCTTGGCCTTGGCAAGCTGATCGGCCACCCGAGGCTGCGCGCGGCCTTTGTCCGCCTGCGTCTCCCCGCCTGGCTGCGGCTGGCGCTCGGCGCGGTGGAAACAGTTCTTGGGGCGGCGCTCCTGATCTCGGTGGTGCAGCCGATCCTTGCGTTCCCGGCCGCGGCGCTGGTGGCACTGATCTCCACCGGGGCGGTCGGCATCCATCTTTTGCGCGGTCGGCAAGGGGGCTGGCCCGTTCCGGCGACGCTTCTGCTCGCCGCGCTGGGCGTGGCCGGATTGCAACCCCTTGGCTTGCGGATCATGGCTTTGCCAGTGGCAAAGTCCTTGCCGCTTGCTGCCGCCCCGGAGTTCAAGGTTCTGACCGCCTTCCCACCTGGTGTCTGGCTTGAAAGCCTGGTCGTCGCGCCGGATGGGGCCATCTTTCTGACCGCGAACCAGGGCTTGGACCTGATGACGGGCGACCGCGCAAACGCCATGGGCAAGGTGGTGCGCCGGGCCCCCGATGGCAGCTTGACCACCGTCCTCGCCCTTCCAGAGCGATCGGTGGCCGGAGCCTTGGCGCTGGATCAGGCGGGCGCGCTTTATCTCACCAGCCTGGGCGATGTGCCGGGCGTCTGGCGCATTGCCGACGGGCAGGCCGCGCGGCTTGCCGATCTGCCGCCCGATGCCTGGCCGAATGGGCTTTCCATCGGGCCGGACGGGCAGCTTTACGTGGCCGACAGCAGGCTTGGCCGGATCTGGCGGGTTGATCCCACCTCCGGCGCCGTCAGCATTGCGGTGGAAGATGACCTTCTGCGCCCCCGCCCCTTTGTCGCGCTGGCCCCCGGAGCCAACGGGGTAGGGTTTCGGGGCGATGAGATGATCGTCACCGTCTCGGACCGCGCCATGGTCCTTGGCTTTCGGATTGCGGGTGACGGCAGCTTTGCTTTGCCCGTGGTGCTTGCCACCGGCATCCCCGGCGACGGTCTTGCCATCGATGCGGCGGGCACGCTTCATGTGACGACCCATCCTTACGACAGCGTGGTCCGGATCGCCTCGGACGGTACGGAAACCCTTGTCGCAACCGGCGAGCAGGGCATTTCGGGGGCCAGTGACGCGGCTTTCGGCACCGGGGCCACCGACACAGGCACGCTTTACGTCACCACCGACGGTGGCGCCTTTGGCGGCAAGCGGGATGCGGCGGGCCTGCTCGTCGCGCTGCGGCTGCGTTGAAGTCCTGGCCGTGATGGTCTATGCGGGCCGGGAAACGACGGGTGCAAGGGGTGGCTTATGGGCAAGGGCAACGGGCTGACCTATGCGGATGCAGGCGTCGATATCGACGCCGGGAACGCTCTTGTCGACCGGATCAAGCCTGCGGCCAAGGCCACCGCGCGGCCCGGGGTGATGGGCGGGCTTGGCGGCTTTGGTGCGCTGTTCGACCTGAGGGCGGCGGGCTATCAGGACCCGGTGCTGGTGGCCGCGACCGACGGGGTCGGCACCAAGCTCCGCATCGCGATCGACACCGGGATCGTCGACACGATCGGTATCGACCTGGTGGCGATGTGCGTCAACGACCTCGTCTGCCAGGGCGCGGAGCCCTTGTTCTTCCTGGATTATTTCGCCACCGGCAAGCTGGAGCTGGATCAGGCCACCCGCATCATCACCGGCATCGCCCAAGGCTGCGCCGATGCTGGGTGTGCCTTGATCGGCGGCGAGACGGCAGAGATGCCGGGGATGTATCAGCACGGCGACTTTGACCTTGCAGGTTTCGCCGTCGGCGCGATGGAGCGGGGCCAGGACCTGCCGCGCGATGTGCAGGCGGGCGATGTGATCCTGGGTCTTGCCTCCAGCGGGGTGCATTCCAACGGCTACAGCTTTGTGCGGAAGGTGGTCGGGCTGTCGGGTCTGGGCTGGGATGCGCCCGCGCCCTTTGGCGACGGAACCCTGGGGCACGCTCTCCTCATGCCGACCCGGCTTTATGTGAAACAGGCCCTCGCCGCGATCCGCGCGGGTGGGGTGCATGGGCTGGCGCATATCACCGGAGGTGGGCTGACCGAGAACCCGCCGCGCGTCCTGCCCGAGGGGCTCGCCTGCGAGATCGACCTTGGTGCCTGGTCCCTGCCGCCGGTGTTTCGCTGGCTCGCCGCCACCGCCAACATGGCCGAGGCAGAGCTTCTGAAGACCTTCAACTGCGGCATCGGCATGATCCTTGTCGTGGCTGAAGACCGCGCGGGGGCGCTGACCGAGCTTCTGGCTGCCGAAGGGGAAAGTGTCGTTCGGCTCGGGCGGATCGTCGAAGGGCAGGGGGTCCACTACACCGGCCGCCTGTTGTGAAGCGCGTCGCCATCCTGATCTCCGGTGGTGGGTCGAACATGCTCGCCCTCGTCCGTGACATGGTCGGCGATCACCCCGCGCGGCCGGTGCTGGTGGCCTCGAACGATCCCCGCGCCTTGGGTCTGGTCAAGGCCGCCGACCTTGGCCTGCCGGTCGCAGCGGTCGATCATCGCGGCTTTCCCGACCGCCCGGCGTTCGAGGCGGCACTCCGGCATCAGATCGAGGCGGTTCAGCCCGATATCCTCTGCCTTGCCGGTTTCATGCGCATCCTGACCCCCGGCTTTGTCCGGGTGTTCGAGGGACGGATGCTGAACATCCACCCCTCGCTTCTGCCGAAATACCCCGGCCTTCACACCCACGCCCGCGCCCTGCAAGCGGGCGACACCGAGGCGGGGTGCACCGTCCATGCGGTGACCGCCGATCTGGATGCAGGCCCGATCCTTGGTCAGGCGCGGGTGCCTGTCCTGGAAGGCGACGATGAGGCCAGCCTTGCCGCCCGCGTTCTGGCCGCCGAACATCAGCTTTACCCCGCCGTCCTTCGCCGTTTTGCCGCCGGGGACCGGAGCCGCCTTCGCACCGGCTAGCACGGGACTTCCTTTTGCCAAAGCCCGCGCCTATAACCGGACGAACCCCGGCGGGATGACCCCGCGACGGAAGGACGGCCATGCGCACGATCACCACCACCGCAGACCTCGCCGCCTTTTGCGAGGTTGCCAAAGGCCAGCCCTACGTCACCATCGACACCGAATTCCTGCGCGAGCGGACCTATTGGTCCAAGCTTTGCCTGATCCAGATGGCGATCCCCGGCGCGGGTGAGGCGGTGCTGATCGACCCGATCGACGGCCATGCCATGTCGCTGGAACCGCTTTACGACCTCTTCCGGCATGAGGCGACGGTCAAGGTCTTCCATGCCGCGCGCCAGGATCTCGAGATCTTCTTTGTCGAAGGCGGGGTGTTCCCGAAGCCCCTGTTCGATACCCAGATCGCCGCCATGGTCTGCGGCTTTGGCGAACAGGTGGGCTATGAGACGCTGGTCAAGAAGATCGCCCGCGCCGATCTTGACAAGACCAGCCGCTTCACCGACTGGTCCCGCCGCCCGCTGTCGGATGCACAAAAGGACTACGCGCTGGCCGATGTCACGCATCTGCGGGTGATCTACGAATTTCTGGCCGCCCAACTGGCCAAGAACGGCCGCGCCGACTGGGTGGCCGAGGAACTGGCGATCCTGACCGACCCCGCGACCTATACTGTCCACCCGGATGAGGCCTGGACGCGGATCAAGACCCGCACCACATCGGGCCGGTTTCTGGCGGTGGTCAAGGCGCTCGCCCGGTTCCGTGAGGCCTATGCCCAGGGCCAGAACGTGCCGCGTGCCCGTGTAATGAAGGACGACGCGCTATTGGAACTTGCCTCGACCCGTCCGACCACGGTGGAGGAGTTGGGCCGCTCGCGTCTTCTGATGCGCGAAGGCCGGAAGCCCGAGATTGCCGATGGCATCCTTGCGGCGGTGAAGGCGGGGCTTGAGATGCGGGCAGAGGATATGCCCAAGGTCGACACGCCCCGCGACCAGTTGCAGGTCAACCCGGCGCTGGCCGACCTCCTCCGCGTCCTTTTGAAAGCCAAGTCCGAGGCGCTGGGGGTGGCCCCCCGCCTTATCGCCTCCAGCGCCGATCTGGATGCGATTGCCGCGGGCGAACGGGACGGACCCGCCCTAACCGGTTGGCGGCGCGAGGCGTTTGGCGACGATGCGCTGCGGCTTTGCAAGGGCGAGATCGCGCTTTCGGCCAAGGGCAACGAAGTGCGGGTGGTGCAGCTTTAAGGGCTTACCGGCGGGCCGACCGGGCGTTGGTCGCCCCTTGCACGACAATCTCGCCGATCTGGGCCAGTCTGGTGTCCGAGATGTAGATCGCAACCTCCACCTCCCGCGTCCGGGGGGTGCCAGAGGGGGTCTGGTCGGGCGGCGGAAACAGCCGGAATTCATAGACGAGCGTGCCGCTTTCGGTCACCGGCAGCGCGATCAGCTCGGCCTGCCACCAGCCTTGCGTCGGCGGCAGCCCGGTGGCGCGGACGATGGCCCCACCCGGAATCGGCTCCACCACCATGGTCAGGACCTCGGCGACCAAAGGCCGGGGATCGCCGGGCGCTTCGGTCAGCACGAGGTCGCGGGCTTCGGACCGCTTGAACCAGTTGAACGGGTTCAGACGGCTTTCCCGCACCGCCCCGCAGCCCACAAGGGCCAGGCACAGCGTGACGGTCAGAACGGCGCGGGCAACAGACATGGCGGCTTTCCTGCAAGACTGCCCCTTGGGTAGCCGATGGGGCGGCGTTTGAAAAGCGCTTCCCTTCGGCGCGCCTCGCAAAGCGGGGCAGGGGACTGGACGTGGCGACCGGTCCGCCATACTTCCCCCCTCAAGGAGAACCGCCATGGCCACCGCCGCATTCGAAGACCTTGCCGAGACCTTCGGCTTTCTGGACGATTGGGAGGATCGCTACCGCCACCTGATCGAGCTTGGCCGCGCGATGCCGCCCCTCGACGACAGCTTCAAGGTCCCGGCGCTGAAGGTCGAAGGGTGTGCGAGCCAGGTCTGGCTCCGGCCACAACCTGCGAACGGGGTGTTCGACTTCGAAGGGGACAGCGACGCGATGATCGTGCGCGGGCTGATCGCAGTCCTCCACGCGCTTTACGCAGGCGTCCCGGTGGCCGAGGTCGCAAGGATCGACGCCCCGGCCGAGCTTGGCCGCCTTGGCCTGAACGACCACCTCAGCGCGCAACGCTCGAACGGCCTCCGCGCGATGGTGGAGCGGATCCGCCAGACGGCTAGCCTTTCGTCACCGTGACCTTGTCGGGATAGAACGCAAGGTGGCCGGCGATGGCATCGACCCCGTTGATCGGCGTCTCATACGACCAGACCGCGTTTTCCAGCACGCCCGAGAGGGTGCGGATCGAATAATAGCTCGCCTCGCCCTTCCAGGGGCAGCGGCTGCTGCGCGTGGTCTTCTCCAGCCGCGACATGTCGATATCGGCGCGGGGGACATAAAGCACCGGCACGGCACCGCCTTCGCGCAGTTCAAGCGCATTGGCGCTTTGGCCCAGCTTTTCCCCGCCTGCCGTCACGGTGACGGTCGCGGCTGCGGGGCTGATCCTGATATGGTCGCTCATCATGTCCTCCGGGTCGGGGCGCAGGCCTGCTGCAACCAGTCAAGCGTAGCACCCGTGACGCGCGGCGCAAGCTTTGCCATGACCTCGGCATGGTAGGCGTCCAGCCACGCCAACTCCCCGGGGGAAAGCGCGTCGGTCAGGATCAGGCGGCGGTCGAAGGGGACAAGGGTCAGCGTCTCGAACGACAGCTGCACCCGGTTGTCGCCCAGGGGCGGGGCCGGTTCGACCACGATCAGGTTTTCCAGCCGGATGCCGAACGCGCCTTCCCGGTAGTAGCCCGGCTCATTGGACAGGATCATCCCGGGGTCCAGCGGCACCTCGGACAGGCGCGACAACCGCTGCGGCCCTTCGTGGACCGACAGGAACACGCCGACGCCATGACCGGTGCCATGGTCATAATCCTGCCCTTCGAGCCAAAGGGGATAGCGCGCCAAGGCATCAAGGTCGCGCCCGGCAAGACCTTTTGGGAACCGCACCCGGCTGATCGCGATCAGGCCCTGCAACACGCGAGTATAGGCGGCCTGCGCCTCGGGCTCCGGCGTCCCGATGGCAATCGTTCGGGTCACGTCAGTGGTCCCGTCCTGGTACTGCCCACCCGAATCGACCAGCAAAAGCTCGCCCGCGCGGACCGGACGGTTCGTTGCCCGCGTGACCCGGTAATGGATGATCGCCCCGTTCGGACCCGCCCCGCAGATCGTATCGAAGCTGAGGTCGTGGAGCACCCCGGTCGCCCGGCGATATCCCTCCAGCGCGGTCACCACATCGATCTCGGTCAGCGTCCCACCCGGGGCGGCCCCGTCCAGCCAGCACAGAAACTCCACCATCGCCGCCCCGTCGCGCAGATGCGCCGCACGCGTCGCGGCAATCTCGGCCGGGGTCTTCCGCGCTTTGGGCAGACGGCAGGGATCCTCCCCCCAGACCAACGCCACCCCCGCCTCTCGCAACAGGATCGACACCGCCAGCGGGGCAGAGCCCTGATCCACCCGCACCGGCCCGCGAAGCTGACCCAGGGAGGCTGCGAAATCCCCGGCCGGGCGCAGGGTCACCCCGTCCCCCAGTCCTGACAGAACCGCAGCATCAACCTTGGCCGGATCGGCAAAAAGATCGACCCGCGCATCGGCATGCAGCACGGCAAAGCCCTGCAGCACCGGATTGCGCGGCACATCCGCCCCGCGAAAGTTCAGCAGCCAGCAGATCGAATCGGGCAGGGTCAGCACCGCCGCCGCTTGCCCGGCGGCCTGCAACCCCTCGGCCAACCGCTGCCGCTTCACCGCACTTCCCTCGCCCGCCAGCGCCTCGGGCTGGGGGAACGCGCGCCCGACCGGTGGCAGCGGCTGGTCGGTCCAGATCCCGTCCACCGGGTTCTGCGGCACCGCGACCAGCACGACCCCCGATCCCTCCAGCGCCGCCTCCAGCCGCTCGATCTCCTCGGCGGTGTGCAGCCAGGGGTCAAACCCCACCCGCCCCGCCGCCAGCCGCTCCCTGATCCAGTCGCCCGGCTTCGTCTCGGGCCAGGGCACCGGAGTGAACACCGAC
>NCDS01000051.1 GCA_002280315.1 Rhodobacterales bacterium 32-66-7
GACCTTCTGATCAACAAGGACGATTCCGTCGACCCGCTCGCCATCGGTGACGATACGGTCTACACCATCACCGTCACCAACCTTGGCCCCTCGGCGGCCGAGACCGTGACCATGACCGACGTGATGCCGGGCCTTGCGTTGAGCGAGCTGAGCTACCAGTCGCACAGCGCACCCGGTGCCAGCTGCGGCACGGTGCCTGCGGTCGGCTCCTTCGGTGGCACGCTTGAATGTACCTATCCCGTCATCCCCTCTGGCCAGTCGCGGATCATCACGGTGACGGCGCGGGGCACGACCAAGGGCGTCGGCATAAACAGCGCCAGCGTCAGCGTGCCGCTCGCGCTGCGCGCGTTCGAGACCAACATCAACAACAACGCCGTGACCGAGGATACGACGGTCCGCACCCGTGCCGATGTCGAGGTGGTCAGCAAGACCGCCACCCCCGCCACGGTGAACCTGCGCGAGGCGATCGATTACGTCATCGTCGTGCGCAACAATACCGGCGTGGTGAACGGCAACTCACTGGCCGAGGCGGATGAGGTGTTCGTGTCGGACACGTTGCCGTCGGGGATGGTTTTGAACGGGACGCCCAGCCTTGCCGTGACCAACGGCAGCACCACGCTTGCCACCTGCTCGGGCGCTGCTGGTGAGGGGTCGTTCGAATGCAGCCTTGGCACCTTTTCAAGCGGCGGCGTGGTCGAGATCACGGTGCCGGTCATCGTGACCGAGATCACCACCCGGCCGCAGAACTTCAACAACACGGCCAGCGTGCGGACATCGTCGCTTGATGTCGTCCCGCTGAACAACCAGAACTCCGGCTCGGTGGCGGTGAACGGGTCCACCGTGTCAGGCCGGGTCTTCCGCGACTTTGCCGATGACGGCACCTTTACCAGCGGGACCGATACCGGCATTGCCAACATCACCATGACCCTGACCGGCACCGCCTTTGACGGCACGCCCGTTTCCGTGACTGCCGTGACCGACGCAAACGGCAACTACACGTTCCAGTTCCTGCCCGCAGGGACCTATTCGATTGCCCAGGGCACGATCAGCGAAACCTACCTGACGGATGGCGATACCGCTGCGGGCAGCACCGGCGGCATCGTCGCCTCGGCCACGTCGATCACCGATGTGACGCTTGGTGCGAACGAGGATGCGACCGATTACCTGTTCCCGAAAATCCCGCAGGCGCGGGTGGCATTGGCCAAGCGGGTCTTCGCGGGGCCGACGATCAACGCCGACGGCTCGTTCAACACGACCTTCCGGCTCCTCGTCCGCAACCTGAGCCTTGAGGCACTGACGACCATCGCGGTGACCGACAGCCTGGCCGGTGCCGCCCCGGCCTTTGGCACCCATGTGACCCTTGGCACGCCTGCGACCGACGCGATGACGCCCGGCACCTATACCCTGCTTGCCGGGCCAAGCGGCAGCTGCGCCGGGCTCCAGTCCGGGTATGAGGGTAGCGCCGCCACGACCGTCGCAACCGGCTTTGGCCTTGCCGCCGGGGCAAGCTGCACCATCGACATCCGGGTTCGGGTCCAGCCGACCAGCCCCTTGCCACCGACGCTGGCGGGTGGCGGTCGCTATCGCAACCAGGCGGGCGTCACCGCCGTGGGGGCGCTTTCGGGCCAGACCTCGGCCACCAATCCGCAGCTGACCGACCTGTCCGACAACGGCGCGAACGCCGACGCGAACAACAACGGCCAGGGCAATGAGGCGGGCGAGAACGACCCGACCCCGGTCGCCCCGGCTTATGTTCCGGGGATCGACCTGGAAAAGGCCTTCGACCTTGCGGCCCTGCCCTCTCCGGTTTCGCCGGGAGAGCTGGTGCGCTTTACCTTCTCGGTCACCAACACCGGGAACGTGCCCCTGACCAACGTCACCCTGGCCGAGGCGCTGCCGGGTGCGCTGGTGACGGGCGGCCCGATCTCGCTTGCGATCGGCGAGACGAACACGATTGCCTTCACCGCGACCTATCCGCTGACCGCGGCGGATGTCCTGGCGAATGAGGTGACCAACACCGCAACCGCGACGGGCGTCTGGACGACGGATGGCAGCGGCAACCCGGTCACCGTATCGGACGCCGACACGCTGACCACGGCTTTCGCCGACATTGCCCTGGTCAAGACGGCCGACGGCTCGGCCATTTCCACCCCGCCGGTGCCCGGCGACCTTATCACCTACAGATTCGCCATCACCAACCGGGGTGGCGTGGTGCTGACCAATGTCACCCTGACCGACGTGCTGCCGGGGATCGTCGTCAACGGCGGCCCGATTGCAAGCCTTGGGATCGGGGCGACGGATGTCGACACGTTCATAGGCACCTATGCGCTGACCCAGGACGATATCGACGCGGGCGAGGTTGTGAACCGCGCCACCGCCTCGGGCGTCTACGGGACCGACGGCACGACCCCGGTGCGGGTCAGCGACGAATCCGGTGCGACGGTGGATGAGGATGCCGATACCGTGGTCCCGCTTGCCATCGAGCCGGAAATCCGGCTGGTAAAGTCGCGCGACACCGTCACCGATACGACCGGCGACGGGATCATCGGGGCGGGCGACACGATCTCGTACAGCTTCGCCGTGACCAACACCGGGAACGTGGCCCTTGCCAACGTGACCCTGACCGACCCCCAGATCGTCGAGACGGGCGGGCAGATGCCCCTTTCCCTTGCCATCGGCGAGACGAATTCGACCTACTTCAGAGGCACTTACGTGCTGACGCAGGCCGACGTCGACCGTGGCTATGTCGAAAACAGCGCGAGCGCGACCGGCGGGGCGGTCAATGCCCAGGGCAACCCGATCCTCGGGTCGGGCGGGGCGCAACTGACGGCCACCGACATCTCGGACACCGGAACCAATCCTGACGCTGACGGCTCAACGGTCGCTGACCCCGGTGGAACGGAAACTCCGGATGGTGAGGGTGATACCGATGCCGATCCCGGCAACGACCCGACGGTCACCCCCATCGCCCCCACCCCGCGGGTTGAGCTTCTGAAGCGGCTGACCGGTCTTGCCGACACCAACAGCGACGGTCTGCGCAACGCGGGCGATATCGCCAGCTATGCCTTCACGGTGACGAACACCGGCAACGTGGCGCTGGCCGATGTCACGCTTGACGATCCGCTGGTGGCGGTCGTTGGCGGGCCGATTGCGCTCCTCGCGGTCGGGGGTAGCGACAGCACGACCTTTACCGCGACCTACCTTGTCACGCAGGCCGATGTGGATCGCGGCTTCGTCGACAATTCCGCGACGGTTGAAGGCCAGGCAGCGACGACCATCGGCACCCCGATCCTGGACAGCGCGGGCCAGCCGATCCTTGCAAGCGATGTGTCGGACACCGGCACCGCGCCTGACGGCACGATCGTGGCGTCCCCCGCCACAGATGAAACGCCCTCGGGCGGCGGCCAGACCGACAGCGACCCGACGAACGACCCGACGGCGCTTCTGCTTGGGGCCGACGCGCGGATCAGCCTTCTGAAGTCGGTGGCAAGCATTGCCGACACCAACGGCGACGGCGTGCGGAACGCGGGCGATACGGTGAGCTATGTCTTCACCGTGACCAACACCGGGAACCTGGCGCTGCAAGGCATCCTGGTCACCGACCCCCTGCTGACGGTTCTGGGCGGGCCCATCGACCTTGCGCCGGGGGGGGGCGACGCGGGCTCGTTCACCGGCAGCTATGTGCTGACCCAGGCCGATGTCGACCGGACCTATGTCGACAACACCGCAACCGCGACCGGCGCTGCCGTGACCGAGACGGGCACCCCGATCCTTGACGCGGGCGGCGACCCGGTCACGGCAAGCGATACGTCAGACAGCGGCACCGCGCCGGACGGCAGCACCGTCACCGACCCCGAAACGACCGAGACGCCGGACGGTTCAGACGCGACCGACGGCGACCCCGCGAACGACCCCACGGTGGTGCAGATCGACCCGGTGGCAGGCATCGTGCTCTTGAAGTCGCTGGTTTCCGTCACCGATACGACCGGCAACGGTGTCATCGGGGCTGGGGACACGGCGAACTATGCCTTTACCGTGACCAACACCGGCATCCTGCGGCTGGGAAGCGTGACGGTCAGTGACCTCCTCGTCAGCGTCACCGGTGACCCGATCACGCTTGGGATCGGTGCATCGAACGCGACCGCCTTCACCGCAAGCTATATCCTGACGCAAGCCGACGTGGATCGCGGCTTTGTCGAGAACACCGCGACCGTCACGGCGTCTGCGATCACCGCAAGCGGCTCCCCGGTCCTTGACCGCGCCGGCGATCCGGTGACCGTGTCGGACGTGTCCGACACCGGGACGAACCCGGACGGCACCACCGTGGCCACCCCGGCCACGACCGAAACGTCGGACGGCACCGGCGGCACCGATACCGACCCGACCAACGACCCGACCGTTGCGCTGATCAACCCCGAAGCCGGGATCAGCCTGATCAAGCGGCTGGCGGGCACCACGGACACGAACGTGAACGGCTTTCTCGACGCGGGCGATATCCTGACCTACGCCTTCGACGTGACGAACACCGGCAACGTCCGCCTTGACGGGGTGATCGTGGCCGACGCCATCGTCGCGGTCAGCGGTGGGCCGACCACGCTTGATGTGGGGGAAACCGACAGCTCCACCTTCACCGCAAGCTATACCATCACCGATGCCGACGTGACGCGGACCTATCTTGAGAACACCGCCGAAGCCCAGGGCGATGCCGTCACCTCCACCGGCGACCCGATCCTGGATGGGCAGGGCGATCAGATCACCGTCACCGACACGTCGGACACCGGAACCAACCCCGACGGCAGCGCGATCACCGACCCCGAGGCGATCGAGACCCCCGATGGCACCGGCGGCACCGACGATGATCCGGCCAACGACCCCACGGTCGTCCTGATCGGCGAGCCGGAGATCGAGCTCGACATCCGGATCGGCGACATCCGGGACACCAACGGCAACGGCATCATCGATGCGGGCGATGTGATCGTCTACACCTTCACGGTGACGAACACGGGCCGGGTGCCCTTGACCGGCGTCACCATCGACCCGGCCTCGCTCAGCCTGCCGCTGAACCTGGTCTGCCAGCCGATCAGCCTTGCCATCGGCGAGACGCAGACCCTGGTCTGCACCGGCAACACCTATGTGATCACGGCCGAGGATGCGGCGGCCGGAACGGTGACCCTGTCCGGCACCGCCACCGGCAGTTCGCCGACAGGGGTGGTGGTCAGCGACGATGATGCGGTCGCCTCACCGGTGTTCCTGCTTGGCGGGCTTTCGATCACCAAGACCGCCGACCGGTCCGAGGTTCTGATAGGCGACATCGTGACCTACACGATCCGGGTCACCAACGAGTCGACCACCCTGACCACCACGACCGATATCGAGGATCTCTTGCCCGCAGGCTTCGTCTACCAGGCTGGCAGCGGCACCTTGAACGGCGTCGCGACCGAACCCGTCGTGTCCGGCCGCCGCCAGACCTGGGAAGGCGTGGTCCTTGCCCCGGGTGCGAGTGCCGAGGTGACGCTTGCCGTGCGCGTCGGTGGCAGCGTCCGGCCCGGCACCCATGACAACCGCGCCCGGGCGGTTAGCCCGCTTACCGGCAGGGCGGTCACGCCGGATGCCGTCGCCACCGTCCGCGTCGGGGTGGAGCCGGTCTTTGCCTGTTCGACCGTCATCGGCCGGGTCTTCGATGATCCGAACCAGGATGGCTATTTCAACGACGAACCGCCCGAGGATCGCACCGCCATCACCGACCAGGCCTATGACGGTGGCAAGTACGACCTTGCGCCCGAGGAAGATGCGGTCGGTGAAAAGGGTCTGCCCGGTGTCCGCCTCATCGCGCCGGACGGCTATTCGGTCCGGACCGACGAGTTTGGCCGCTTCAGCATCCCCTGCGCGGCGCTGCCCAGCGACATCGGGTCGAACTTCATGCTGAAGCTTGACACCCGCACCCTGCCGACAGGCTACCGGCTGACGACCGAAAACCCCCGGGTGGTGCGGCTGACGCAAGGCATGCTGACCAAGATGAACTTTGGCGCGTCGATCTCGCGCGTGGTGCGGGTTGATCTTTCGGCGCAGGCCTTTGGTGGCGACGACGGGCTTGGCGCAAGGCCGGAACTGGTCCAGGGGCTGGAGGCGATGGTGGCCCAGATCGCCGACACGCCCGCGACGCTGCGGCTCAGCTATCAGTTGGGCGCGGCTGAGGATGAGGGGCTGGCCCGGCAACGCCTGCGGGTCGTCGAACGCAAGCTGCGCGACCTCTGGCCCGCCAATGGCCGGTATCAGTTGAATGTCGAAACGGTGATCCGTCGCGTGACGGCCCCCGGTACCGGGGAGTGAGGGGCGTCATGAAGGGCGGGAATGAATTGATGCGCAGGGCACGCCGTCTTGGCCTTCTGGCAACTGTGCCGACGATGGTGCTGCTGGCCGCCGCCGCCAGCGCCGAACAGCAGGGCTGCGCCCTCGTCGGCGGCGTCCTTCCCGCCGGGTGCGTCCAGGCCAACGAAGGCCAGGTCGTCCGGCGCGAGGTGGGTGCCAACACCGAGGTCGACGCCGCCGCGCCCCTGGGCGACCTGGGCTTTTCGATCTCGATCGATGCGGTCGACCCCGGCACCCCGCCCCGGACCATCGCGGGCGAGGCGATTGCCCAAGGCCCGACCCGCGACGTGGACCGGGTGTTTCAGGACCTTGGCATCCAGCTTGGCTTCGACGGGCTGGGCGCGCGGCCGCAGTTGAACGTCAGCACCACCGACCTGCGCCGAAGCTACGTTGCGGGCGATGTCGTCACCTTCCGCGCCTACACGAACTACCCCGCCTGGATCGACCGGGCCGAGGTGCGGATCCGCGATGCCGACGGCCGGGTAACGACGGTTCCGATCACCGCGAACGGCAGCGCCGATTGGGCGATGCCCGCCGCTGGCCCCGCCGAGATGGACTATACCCTGCGGGTCTACGATGCCACTGGCCGCTACGACGAGACGACGCCCCTGCCCCTGACCCGCTCGGCCAGCCGGTTCGCCGACCCCGACCTGGACGGCCCGATCGTCGCCGCGGGCGAGGCCGAGGATCGCACCGCCCGTCGCACCATCCCGGTGCGGGGCGGCGCGGTCACCGTGACCGGCCTTGACGTGCCCGCAGGCACCGTCATCACCGTGATGGGCGAGCCGGTGATCCTCGACGTGCGGCGCGGCTTCATTGTCCAGCGCATCCTGCCCCCCGGCGACCATGGCGTGGTGATCGGCGTCGATGGCCAGTCGCAGACCCGCGACGTGACCATCCCCCGGCGCGAAGTCTTTGCCACCGGCCTTGTCGACCTGACGCTTGGCCGCGATTTCGTGGCGGATGAGAGCTGGCGTCGCGGCCGCATCGCCGGGTTCGCCCAAGGGGTCCTTGCCTATGGCACGCGCTTCACCGCCTCGGTCGACACGGACGAGGAGGAACTTGAGGATCTCTTCCGCAACTTCGGCCGCAAGAACCCCGACCGCGTGCTGGACGGGATCGAGGATGAGGATGTCTGGGTGACCACCGGCGACGATTCCCAAGCCGAAGAGCTTGCGCCGACCTCGGGCAAAGTCTTCCTGCGGCTGGAGCGTGACGGCAGCCACCTCCTCTGGGGCGATTTCCGGCCGAGCGAGGATCTGGATAATCTCGTCCGCTCTGACCGCACGCTGTACGGGGTTGAGGGCACCTGGGTCTCGCCCCAGACCATGCCGAACGGCGAGGCGAAGCTGCGCTTTTCGGCCTATGCCGCCCAGCCCGACACGCTTTTGCAGCGCGACGTGTTTCGCGGCACCGGCGGCAGCACCTATTTCCTGTCGCGCCGCGACATCGAAGAGGACAGCGAGACGCTGATTGTCGAGACCCGCGATCCGGTCTCGGGCCGGCTGGTCAGCTCGCAACGGCTGGTTCAGGGCCGCGACTACCGGATCGATCACGTGCAAGGCGTCGTGATCCTGACCGCGCCGCTGTCGCCCTCGGGCAGCGGTGATGGCCTCGTCACCGACCGTCCGCTTGGCGATTACGATGTCAACCTGGTCGCGCAATACGAATACGTGCCGACGACCGGCGACGTGGGCGGCATCTCGGCCGGTGGGCGTGGTGAGGTCTGGGTGTCCGACACGCTCCGCCTGGGCCTTTCCATCGCGCGGGAAGGCAGCGGGATCGCCGACAGCACGCTTGCCGGGGCCGATCTCCTTTGGCAGCGCAGCGACGAGACCTGGCTTCGCCTTGACGTGGCCGAAAGCGAAGGGCCGGGCTTCGGCACGACCCTGTCCCTTAACGGCGGGCTTGAGATCGACCCTGCCTCGCCCAGCGCGGGGACCATCGGCAACCCGGCGCTTGGCTACCGCCTTGAGGGGCGCGTCGACCTGGCCGAATTCGGCGGCACCGGTTTTGTCAGCGGCTATTTCGAGGATCATGAGGCTGGCTTCACCTCGCCCGATCTCGACGTGACCGTCGCGCAGACCGCCTGGGGCCTCGACGGCGAGGTCGGGGTGACCGACCGGCTGGCCCTGACCTTCGGCACCGACAGTTTCGAGGATGCGCTGGACAAGACCCGCACCGATGGCCGGATCGGCGCGGTCTACGACATCTCTGACACTTGGGCCGTCGAGGTGGAGCTTGCCCACACCGACCGCACCATCCCGGGCAGCGCCGAGGCCGAGGATAACGGCACCCGCACCGACCTTGGGGCCAGACTGACCTGGACCCGGGACGCGGATCTGTCGCTTTGGGTCTTCGGGCAGGCGACGCTTGACCGCGCGGGCGGCCTTGGCCAGAACGACCGCCTTGGCGCCGGGGTCTCGGCCCGTCTGGGCGAGGCCTTGACCTTCACCGGCGAGGCGTCGGCCGGATCACTCGGTGCGGCTGGCAAGGCCGAGCTTGCCTGGCAGCCGAACGCGCGGTCGACCTATACGCTGGGCTACAGGCTTGATCCCTTGCGCTTCGACGACAGCACCACCGTCACCGGCAAGGACCGCGGCACGATCCTTCTGGGCGCGCAGTCCCGGATCAATGACCGCTGGAGCTACACGACCGAGCAAAGCTACAGCGCCTTCGGCAGCGAACCGGCGCTGACAAGGGCCTACGGCGTCGACTACACGCCCTCGGACAGCTGGACCTATGCGCTGGGTCTTGTGACCGGCGAGACGACCGAAAGCGACGGCACCACCGTCGACCGGCGCGGTCTGTCGTTCGGGGTGAAGTATTCCGGCGGCGATGACTACCGTGCCGGGGTCCGCGCCGAATTCCTGACCGAAGACAGCAACAACCCCGCTCGCGCGCAGGACCGTGAGACCTTGCTGTTCTCGGGCTACTTCGAACGGAAGACGAGCGATGACTGGCGCCTGATCGGCAACTTCGACGCCGTCCTGTCCGAGGCCGACACCGACAACCTGCGCGACGGCCGCTATGTCGAGGCGCGGCTGGGCTATGCCTACCGTCCGGTCAAGAACGACCGGCTGAACGCCCTGTTCAGCTACACCTACCTTTACGACCTGCCGGGGGCCGATCAGGTCAACGTCGATGGCGATGCGAACGGTCCGCGCCAGCGCAGCCACATCCTGAACCTCGCCGTCAGCTACGACCTGAACCAGCAATTCACGCTGGGGGCGAAATACGGCTTCCGCTTCCGGGAAGAGGCTCCGCGCGGCTCGGACGACTTCACCTCGTCGGTGGCGCATCTGGCTGTGCTGCGGCTGGATTACCACGTCGTGCACAACTGGGACATCCTGGCCGAGACGCGCGCAATGGCCTTCCCCACGACCAATGCGACCGACTTCGGCGCGCTGATCGGCCTTTACCGCGAGGTCGGCGATACGTTCCGCGTCGGCGGCGGCTATTCCTGGGGCGGTGTCTCGGATGACCTCCGCAGCCTGGAGACCACGCGGGAAGGCGTGTTCATCAACATCATCGGCAAGTACTGACCGGCAATCCCGCCCGCCATCCTTCGCCCCTGGCGGCGAGAGGATGGCGTTGTTGTCGGCTCCAGTTCGGGGGGGCGGGAGGTGGAGCCATACGTCCCTCGACGGCAGACAAGCCTGATTGATCAAAGGGTTGGTGGCGGACAGTGAGGGATTCGAACCCTCGAGACGGTTCGACCGCAGTCGCGTTCCCTCCGCCACCAACCCTTTGATCAATCAGGCTTGTCTGCCGCCGAGGGACGTATGGGTCCACCTCCCGCCCCCCAGACCGGGTGCCGGCGACAACGCCATCCTCTCGCCGCCTGGGG
>NCDS01000052.1 GCA_002280315.1 Rhodobacterales bacterium 32-66-7
ACCCCCGGTCGGATAGAAGATCGAGCGGTCGAGGATCAGCCCGCCTTCGGGGGTGTGGCCGGTGATCCGGCAATCGGCCGCGGCAAGATAGGCGTCGTCGCGAAAGAGAAGGTCGGTCATCCGGTCAGGTCCTTTCCCTTGCGCCCTCGCTCCGCTGGCCCGGGCCCTGACGGCGCGGGCGCGCGGTCCGCGACAAGGTCGGTCAAGGCCAGCATGGTTTCTGCGGTATGCACCGGATCGGGCAGCATGGGCGGCAACGGCGGCGGCATGATGGCGATACCCTCGGCCGCGAGCCGTTCCAGGATCTTGTGATAAAGATCGCTCCGGACGCTGAGGCTGAAGTTCACGTCGCGCAGGATGACCCGGATTTCAAAGGTGAGCTGGGTCGCGGTATAGCCCATGAACAGGATCAAGGGCGGCGGGTTCAGGATGGCAAGGGGCTGCGCCTCGGTCAATTCGCGCAGGATCGCCTCGACCTTGCGGGTGTCCGAGCCCATGGCCACCGCCACCGGCACGATCAACCGGCCGGAGAGGTTGAACCGGGTCCAGTTCGTGACCTGTCCGGTGATCAGATCGGCGTTCGGCACGATCACATCGGTGCGGTCGAGGGTCTCGATCCGGGTGGAGCGGACCGAGATCGCGCGCACCCTGCCCTGCGCGCCGCCAACCTCGATCCAGTCACCCTCGCTGACCGGGCGTTCGATCAGAAGGATGATGCCCGAGATGAAGTTCGACACGATGTTCTGCAGACCGAAACCGATGCCGACCGACAGGGCACCGGCGACGATGGCAAGACCGGAAAGATCAAGCCCCGCCGCGTTGACCGCGACCAAGGCGGCAAGGAACACGCCGACATAGCCGACCCCGGCCACCAGCGCGTTCTGTCCGCCCTGGTCCATCCGGGTCTTGGGCAGGATCGTGCTCCGCAAAGCGCCCTGGAACAGACGGGTCGCCATGTAGCCCGCGACGAATACCAGCGCGAAGACCATGAAATTGGTTGGTGAGATGCGGGTGGCACCGAACTGGAACCCCTCGCTGAACCGCGCCCAAAGCTCGGTGATGTCCGACGCGCGGGCCCCCCAGATCAAAGCGAAGAGCGGCAGCGAGGCGAGCGTCATCGCAAACCCTGCCAGCACCGGCACCAAGGCATCGCGGCCCTTTTCGTCATCCTTGGTCACGATCGCCCAGATGTCGCCGATCAGGCGCTGCAGCACGAAAAGAAAGGTGATGAGGCCGACCGACAGGATCGACGGATAGATCAGGGCCGTGGCGGCCTTCACATAGCCCAGCGCCGCAAGGCAGGGGGCCGCTATGCCGATGACGGCAAGCCCGCGCGCAAGCACGAGAAGCAGGCGCAGGGTGTAACTGCGATCGGCAAGCTCCACCGCCTTGCGCAGCACCCGGCCCACGCGCAGAAGCACCAGCCCACCCGCCAGCAGCAGCGGAAACGCCATGACCGCAGACGTCGCATCCGAATAGGCCAGCGGGTCCAGCACCGCAATCTGCAGGCTTTGCAACGCAAGGACCAGACCCATCGCGACGGCAAGCACCCGCCCCTCGGCCCGCCGCTCGGCCGTAAGGGGAAGGACTGCATCCTCGCCTTGCGTCTTGGGAAAGCCGCGCGCGCCTAGCCAGGCTGCAACGAAGACGACAAAGCCGGCACCGGGCAGCGCCTCGGCAATCCGGCTGCCGATGTCGCCCAACATCACGCTGGCCTCAAGCGCTGCAGCCAGTGCGAGCATCCCCAAGGTCGGCAGGATCACCCCGCCGGTCGAGGCCAGAAGCGACCAGACCCGCCGCCCGCGCTGCGACGCGCCTTGCAGCAGCCGCTCGGCGAAGTGTTCGACCCAGCGGCGCATGTAGCCCAGAAGGCCCAGCGCCACGACCAGAAGGATGGCAATCAGCGGCAGGTTGTCAAAGAGCTTTGCCCGGCTGCGACGGTCGCTCCAGGCGCTGGCGACTTCATCGCCAAGCCGCATCAGCGTGTCGGAAAGCCCGATGGCGGCCTCGGGCCAGTTCGCGGGGTTCAAGGGCGACGGCCAAAGCTGCAAAAGCTCATCCGCGTCGCGTTCGCGCAAGGTGCGGTCGATCTCGCGGATCAGCCCGTCGGCGCGGCGGTAGGCTTCCTCGGCGGCGATGCCGGGGGCCTGCAGGTCCACCAGAACCGCCGCCAGCTCGGCCCGCCGCTGCGAGATGTCTGCGGCCTCGGTCTCGCCTTCGGCGGGGGGTGGCCCCAGCGCCTCGATCTGGTCCCTTACCGTACCGATCCGGGCCGAATTCGCGGTCTGCGCGGTCAGAAAGGCGGCGCGCCACTGGGCGAGTTGCTGGCGGATCGCCTCAAGCCGGTCATTCGCGGTCACGCGGTCGGCAATCTCGGCCTCGGCCCGTGCAGCCATGCGGTCCCAGTCGGCATAGCTGACGGTGGTACCATCAACCTCGACGCCTCCGGAGGTTACCTGCGCCGTGGCAGGCAGGGTGACCAGCATCAGCGCCAGAACCAGCCACAGCCCGGCCCGGTAAAACGGCCAGGGACCGGTCCGGTGTCGCGTCAGTCTCATGCGTCTTCGAACACCGCCGGGATCTGGCGGGCGGCGCGGTCAAGCCAGTCGGGCACTGGCAGGCCCTTTTCGCGCAGGAAGGTGGGGTTGTAGACCTTGGACTGATAGCGGCTGCCGTAATCGCACAGGATCGTGACGATGGTCTTGCCCGGCCCCATGTCGCGTGCCATCCGGATCGCCCCGGCGATGTTGATGCCGGTAGAGCCGCCCATGCAAAGCCCTTCGTCCTGCAAAAGGTCGAAGACGATCGGCAAAGCCTCGGCGTCCGGGATACGGTAGCTGAAATCGGGGGTGAAGCCTTCCAGGTTCGCGGTGATCCGGCCCTGGCCGATCCCTTCGGTGATCGACGAGCCGGGGCTTTCCAGCTTGCCGGTGGTGTAGAAGGCATGAAGGGCCGCCCCCTCCGGGTCGGCAAGTCCGATCTTGACACCTTTCGGCTGCAACGCCTCGGCCACGCCCGCGATGGTGCCGCCAGAGCCCACGGCGCAGATGAAGCCGTCGACGCGGCCACCGGTCTGGTCCCAGATCTCCGGCCCGGTCATTTCGACATGCGCCTGACGGTTGGCCACGTTGTCGAACTGGTTGGCCCAGATCGCGCCGTTCAGTTCGGTCTTGGCCAGCGCTTCGGCGAGGCGACCGGAGTAGCGGACGTAGTTGTTTGGATTGCGGTAGGGCGCCGCCGGGACCTGCACAAGCTCTGCCCCCGCAAGCCGCAGCATGTCCTTCTTTTCCTGGCTTTGGGTTTCCGGGATCACGATCACCGTGCGAAAGCCCATCGAGGCCCCGACCAGCGCCAGCCCGATCCCGGTATTGCCCGCCGTCCCCTCGACAATGGTGCCGCCGGGCTGCAACAGCCCCTTGGCCACCGCATCCCGGATGATGTAAAGCGCCGCCCGGTCCTTGACCGACTGGCCGGGGTTCATGAACTCTGCCTTGCCAAGGATGGTGCAGCCGGTGATTTCCGACGCCTTGTGCAGCTTCAGAAGCGGCGTGTTGCCGATCGTGTCTGCCAGATCGCTGTGAATACGCATGGGGCGCGGTCCTTCGTCATTTTCCTAACCTCTAGGGTCAAGGGACGGCAAACTCAAGCCGCGCCGGCAAGGCCTGCGGTAATCCCCGGTGCCGAAGGCGCCTTGGAAAGCCACGATCCCTGCCACCCCGCTGCGCTGTCAGATGAATTCGGCTGTCATGAAGCGTATCGGCTCAGCGCAGCCGCCGCAGCAGATCCAGGCTCGGCTCGCCGGTGACGGGCAGGCCAAGGCTCGCCTCATAAGCGCTGATCGCCGCGCGGGTCCTGGCCCCGATCACCCCGTCGCTGCCCTCGGTATCGAACCCCCGCGCGGTCAGGCGACGCTGCAACTCTTGCCGGTCGGCTTGGGTCATGCCCGCCGCATCGGGGCCAAAGGCCGCCTCGACCGGCCCGCGCCCCAGGATGCGGTCCGAAAGATGCCCCACGCCAATCGCATAGTTCTGCGCGTTGTTGTAGCGCAGGATCGTGGCAAAGTTCTGCGTCAGCAGGAAATACGGGCCACCCCCCGCGATGATCGACCCCGCCGCCAGCGCCCCGCCACTTGCCGCCCGCACGCCCAGCCCCTGCCATTCCGATGCCGACTTCCCGTTGCCGCGCCCCAGCAGCGCCGGGTTGAAGCCCGACGGCAAGGTCACCTCCATCCCCCAGGGCAGACCCGTCGACCAGCCCGACCGCTGCAGATAGGCCGCAGTCGAGGCGAGCGCGTCCGTCGGATCCTCGCTCCAGATGTCGCGGCGCCCGTCGCCGGTGAAATCGACCGCAAAGGCAAGGTAAGAGGTCGGGATGAACTGGGTATGCCCCATCGCCCCCGCCCAACTGCCGACCATCCCGGCAGGGCCGATGTCCCCCGCCTGCAGGATCTTCAAGGCCGCGACCAGCTGATCCTCGAAGAACGCCCCGCGCCGCCCCTCATAGGCAAGGGTCGAGAGCGCGCTGATCACCGGCACGTTGCCGCGCCTGGTGCCGAAAAAGCTCTCCAACCCCCAGACCGCCGCGACGACATGGGCCTCCACGCCGTAGCGAGCCTCGATCGCGGCAAGCGTGCTGCGATACTGGGTGAACTTCTGGCGTCCCAGACTGACCCGCTCCTCCGAAGCGGCGATGTTGAGGTAATCCTCCAGCGAGCGTTTGAACTCGGTCTGGTTGCGATCCTTCTCGATCACCTCGGGCAGGAACCCCGCCCCCCGGAACGCCGCATCCACGGTGGCCTGCGACACCCCGCGCCCCGCAGCACGGCCCTTGAAGCCCTGCACCCAGGCATCCCACCCCGCATTCGGCACCGGACGTGGGGCCGGGTCCGCCGCCCGGTACCCGCCGGTTGGCGCACCGCCACCCGAGGGGACACACGCCCCGACCAGCGCCGCCACACCGGCAAGGGCAACCCCCCGCCGTGTCCACATCACACTTTCCATCTGCCCGCCCCGCCGGTTGTTTTGCGCCGATGATAGCCCGGTCTCCCCCCCCGCGCCAAGCCCCCGGGACCCCCCGGCCAAGGACTTGCGGTCACTCAGGCATCCCTCCGCCTACCCCCATTCACTCGTTTGGAAAATATCCTCCGGGGGTCCGGGGGTGGAAAACCCCCGGTTCCGTCCGCAGCGCAAGGCGCTCACTCGCCCTTGTGCTTCAATGCAAAGGCGATCTGACGCAGCATGCCGTGGAAGGTCTGCACCTCGGCCCGGGTCAGCCCCAGCCGCCCCCACATGTTGCGCAGGTTGGCTTTCATCCCGCTGGCTTTCGTCGCAGGAAAGAAAAACCCGGCCGCGTCCAGCCGCTCTTCGAAATGGTCGGCAAGGCGGCCCACATCCTCGCGGCTGGCAAACTCGGTCCGGGCCAGTTCCATCATCGAGGGCGGCACCTCCGTCCCCTGCCGCTGCCATTCGTAGCCCAACAAAAGCACGCATTGCGCGAGGTTGAGCGAGGGAAACTCCGGGTTCACCGGCACGGTCACGATGGCATTGGCCAGGATGATGTCGTCATTCTCCAACCCCGCCCGTTCGGGCCCGAAGAGGACGCCCACCCGCTTGCCCGCCGCGCCCAAGGTCCTTGCCATGGTCATCGCATGTTCGGGCGTCACCACTTCCTTCACCAATTCGCGCCCCCGGGCGGTGGTGGCAAAGACGACATCGCAATCGGCAATCGCCGCCGCGACATCGGGAAAAAGCCCGGCATGGTCGAGAACCCGCCCCGCGCCCGAGGCCATCGCGACTGCCTTCGGGTTCGGCCAGCCGTCGCGCGGCCCGGTGACCCGCATCCGCTCCAGCCCGAAGTTCAGCATCGCGCGCGCCGCAGCGCCGATATTCTCGCCCATCTGCGGGCGCACCAGAATGAACACCGGCGGGATCATGGCAGGCACCTGTCAGCGGGAAAAGACCAGATCGGCAGATACGGCAGCCTGCCTCTCGCGGCAAGCCAAAGCCTTCGGCCAGCCGGTAGCCAAGCGCGCGAAAGGCTGCTAAGGCCACCGCCAGACCTATTCCCGACCAAAGTCAGGACGCCCCGATGGCCAAGGACGACCGCCCGCAGATCACCCTGATCTCACCCGCCGACCATGATCCCGACACCTTCTCCGACCGGATCGCGCGGGTGATGGACGGGGTCGGGATCGCCTGCCTGCGGCTGTCCCCTGGCACGCGCGACGAAGACATCCTGATGCGCGCCGCCGATGCCGCGCGTGAGGTGGCCCATGCCCGCGACGTGGCGGTGGTGATCGACAACCACCTGATCCTGGCCGAGCGTCTGGGTCTCGACGGCGTCCATCTGACCGACGGCGCGCGGTCGGTCAGGAAGGCGCGCAAGGACCTTGGGGCCGACGCCATCATCGGCGCGTTCTGCGGCGTCAGCCAGCACGACGGCATGACCGCGGGCGAGGCGGGGGCAGATTACATCGCCTTCGGCCCGGTGGGGGAAACGCAGCTTGGCGACGGCAGCCGCGCGCCGGACACGCTGTTTCAATGGTGGTCCGAAGTGATCGAGGTCCCGGTCATCGCCGAAGGCGCACTGACGGCCGAGCTTGTCGCACGCCTTGGCCCGGTCACCGATTTCTTTGCCGTGGGCGAGGAGATCTGGGGCAGCGACGACCCCCTCGCCGCGCTGAAGGCGCTGCTCGCCCCTTTGGGGTGATCAGGGCAACGACGGTGGCGAAAACCCGCCGCTCGTCGATGACGTCGTCACTCCTCGCTGATCTGCCTTTCCACGACGAGGAGACGAAGTCGAACGAGGAGGAGCCCTCAGCCCGGTCTGCGCAGATAGGTCCAGGTCGGCACCCGGGCCTTGCGCGCCACCGAATAGCTTTCGGCATCGCCAAGGTACTGAAACCCCGCATTGCTCAACACCCGCGCCGAGCCGGGGTTGTCCTGAAACGCCTCGGCAAAGAGCGTGGTGCAGTCCTGCGGGTTGGCCGCGACCAGCGCCACCACCGCCTCGGAGGCGATGCCGTGGTTCCAGAACGCCGGCGCCACCCAGAACGCCACTTCCGACTGGGCGCGGTCGATCTTCTTCAGACTGATCACGCCCAGAACTTCGGGCAGACCGGCGCGGGTGCCGTCCATCACCCAGGTATCCTCCTCGGCCGTGCGCGACATCGCGCGGGCACAGAACGCCTCGGCAGCGCCGGGCGGCAGCGGATGGGGAATGCCTTGCGTCGCCTCGGCCACGCGCCTGTCCCCCGCGTAAAGCGCGAAGAGGCCGGCGTCACTGGCCCGCACCGGCCGCAGGGTGAAGCGTTCGGTGCGGATGTCGGCCGGGGCGGCGATTTTCTCAAGGATCACGGCTTTCTCCTTCAAGGCGCGGTCTGGACGGGCTCGGCCACCGGGGGCCGGTTTGTTTGCAAGCCTTTCGCGAGGGGGCCCGCGAAAGGCAGTCTCATGTGCGGCGGATCAGGCCGGGCGGTCCTGCACGTCGCGGTGGGTGCCCCGCGCCTTGTTGCGCCAGGGGGCGTCACGCTCCCAATCCCCGGCCATGATCGAGCCGTAGGGGTGGATTTCGTCCACCACCTCAGCCAGGCCAAAGCGCGCCATCTGGCCCCGGACCGTCGCCGCCGGCTTGTAGGCCGACGGCAGTTCCGAGACGTCGATGTTGCCCGACCAGAACCGCGCGTCGAGGCCAGCGGTTTCCCGGGCAAAGACCTCAGCCTCGGAATAGGTGCCAAGACCGCGCTTGTGCGCCGTGCGCGACAGGTTCCGCCCTGCCCCGTGCGGCGCGAAGCCAAGGTTGCGGTCGGTCGTGGTGCCCCGGATCAGAAGCACCGGTTCCGCCATGTTCAGGGGCACGATCTGCACCCCCGACGTGTCGGGCAGGAAATCACCCGCCACCGGAGTGGCCCCCTTGGCATGGTAGAAAAGATCACCCCGCCGGAAGACGAAGTTGTGCTCGTTCCAGAACCGCTCCCTCGCCTTGGCGCCCATGGCCACGGTTGCCGCCTGATGGATGGCGTTGTGGTTGGCCTTGGTCCAGCGCCGGATCAGCTGCAACGCCTCCCAATACGCGAGGCCCTCAGCGCTGTCGGCGGGAATCCAGGCGTTGTCCTTCGCCGTCGCAGGCGAGAGGCGCTTGCGGAACCGTTCCGCCACCCGCATCCCCAGCGTATAAAGCCCCGCCCCCGGCCCGCGTGAGCCGTGGTGCGTGACCAGACAGGTGTTCCCGGTCGCGGAAGAGCGGCCGACGAAGGCAAAATGGTTGCCGTCGCCTTGGGTCCCCATATGCTCCATCGCGGCGCGCAGGATCTTGTCGTCGTTCAGAAAACTGTTCGCCCGGAACGCATCCAGAAGATCCAGCGAGACGGTAAAGCGCCGCCCGTTCGCCCGCCCGCCGGGGCCAAAATGCGTGACTCCGTGCACCGCGTCGAGGACGCCCTTCGGGTCGGCATCGCCAAAATCGGTGAACATGACCGAGCAGCAGATGTCGGCCGAATGCATGCCGGGATGGATCGCCCCTTCGGTCACCACCACGCCGCCGACCGGGATGGTGCCCGTCGGCCCTGCCGGGCAGGCATCGGGCATGACGGCACCGGCGCGGACCGTGGGGGTGCGCATCAGGGCATCCATCGTCTCGGTCACCTTCGCGACGTTGTCGACCTCGGCTTCATCCTCGGCCTCAAGGTTCAGCGCATAGGTGGGGGCGGCCTGCAGCGGCATGTGCGGCGCGGGCTGGTTCGCGGCGACGAAGGCGCGAAGGGCCTCACCCTCCAACCCCTGCGCGCGCGCATGCTCCAGTGCCGCGCCAAGCGCCGCACCTTGCGGGAAACCGAGGTCGATCAGATCCTTGCCGGTGACAGTCATTTCCTTTTCCAAACCCGTCTGACTGTGGCGTCCGGGTTGCCCCGAACCTTGAAGACCGGCCCGAAAATGGAAAGGGGACCGGCCCTTCAGCCGATCCCCCATCTACAAGCGAATTGTAAAGGTTCGGCTTATTCAGCTGCCTCCTGGGCGGGGAGGACGGAGATGAAGGTGCGACCCTTCAAACCCTTCTTGAAGGTCACGCGACCCTCGACCTTGGCGAAGATCGTGTGATCGGTGCCCATGCCGACGCCCTCACCCGGGAACCACTTGGTCCCGCGCTGGCGGCAGATGATATTGCCGGGAATGGCCGCCTGGCCGCCGAAAAGCTTGACGCCAAGACGACGACCGGCGCTGTCGCGACCGTTGCGGGAGGAGCCGCCTGCTTTCTTGTGTGCCATCTGGGATTACTCCTTCGCTTCCGCGGCCTTGGCGGCGCGCTTCGGTTTCTCGGCAGCGTCTGCCTTCGGGGCCTTCGGGGCCTTTTCGGCTTTCGCCGGGGCGGCGACCGGGGCGGCAACCTTGACGGTGCCCGGCGCTTCATGGGCGACGACACGGGCAGCGGCGGTGCCGACGGCAGCCTTCACGCCCGATGCGTCAGCACCAGCGTCCAGCACATCGGTCACCCGGACCAGCGTCAGGTGCTGGCGGTGGCCCTTGGTGCGCTGCGAGGAATGCTTCCGGCGGCGCTTGACATAGTGGATGGTCTTTTCGCCCTTGATCTGGTCGATGACCTCGGCCTGGACGGCGGCACCCGCCACCATCGGCGCGCCGATCGTCGTGCCGACCATCAGGATGTCGTTGAACTGGATCTTTTCACCAGCGACAGCGTCAAGCTTTTCCACGCGCAGCACGTCACCCGCCTGCACCTTGTATTGCTTGCCACCGGTCTTGAGGACCGCAAACATGGGCCGTTCCTTCTTTTGCTCCGCATCCTTTGGCCCCCGCCGGTCTTCGCAGACCCTTGGGCGTTCGGGAGAGTTGCCTCTGCCTCGGACAGCGCGCCCCCTGTCGGGGCGACATTGAAATAAGACCCGGCGAGAGTCGCCCCTCGCCGAGATGCGCGCTTATGCGGCGTGCCGGTCGGCCTGTCAAGCAGATCGCGGCGGCTGACGCGCGTGGCGATGAAACTCTTTGGTCAGATCCGGCGCGACTGCAGCGCGACGCCCATGGCCCGGCCAAGGTCATAGCTCACCTGCCGGTAGACCGCCCCGTATGCGACAAAAAGCGCCGCGTTCAGCCGTTGACCGGCCGGGCTTTCCAGAAAGGCGATATAGGCGTCGACATCCGCCTCGGGGAGAGGCGAATAGGCCAGCCCCAGAAAGGCGTTCAACCACAAGGTGCTTGAGGAACGGACCGTCTCTTCCTCGGCCCAGACATCCGAGAGAAGCTGGTCCTGCGGCAGCCCCTCGCCATAGACGCCGCTGTCGGAAAGACCGGTCATGAAGGCAAGGTTGGCCGAAAGGGCGGCGGCGACGTTCATTTCCAGAAGATCGCCCGCCGTGATGAAGCGGCGCAACTGCCGGACCAGCGGATCGCGCGCGGCGGCCCGGTCATCGGCGGCAACCCGCGCCGCCTCTTCGGTTGCGGTGTCAAGAAAGGCGCGGCGGGCCTCGATCTCAAGCCCGACGACTTGCTGACCAAGGTCGGAGCCAAGGAAAGCCAGCGCCTCGGCCAGGGCGGTGCTGTCGCGGCCAAGCTCTTGGATCAAGGCCGCATCGAACCGCGCCCGCATGCTGTCGGTGTCGTAGATGGATGAGACGGCCTCGGTCCAGAACTGGCCCCCGGCACCGGGAAACATGTCCGCTTCCAGCCCCGCACCATAGGCCAGCCCCTCGTCGCGGAGGACGACGAAAAGCTGATCAAGTTGCAGCGCTGCGGAAAGGTCGGTCAGCAAGACGGCCTCGGACGGCCCGGCACCTGAGGCGTCCGTTTCGGCCCGCGCCGGCGCGTCGGACAGCCCCGCAAGGCACGCGACCAGAACTGCGGCAAGAAGCTGAAGGCGGGTAAGGGCCATGGAAAAACCTGCGCGCTCTGGACAAGACGATTACCCCGCAGGCTAGCCGCTTCGCCTGACCTTGCCAAGCACCGCACCATGGCCGGGCCTGCAAGTCGGCGTGATCGGGACCGGTTTGCAGGTCCGGCTGCGAGGGTCAGGGTGCCCGTGCAACGGCCCGGACGCATTGTCCCTTGCGCATTCCGGCCAGCACGGCTAGATGCCCCGCAGACGACCCCTGAAGCGCGGAGAGGTGGCAGAGTGGTCGAATGCGGCGGTCTCGAAAACCGTTGTCGGTTTGCGCCGACCCAGGGTTCGAATCCCTGTCTCTCCGCCACTTGCCCTTGCGAAAGCGTTCTCCTGATCCGGCTGAGGCCGGATTTTTTCGTTGTTTTCGGGGGTTATGCGGGTGGAGCTGTTAACCGGCACAGTCCCCATAAGGCCGGAAAGCGTTCTCTCCGGGCCGATATTCTCCAGACCTGTTGCCTTCGCTTGTTTAGTGAAGTAGCATAAAACATTGAAATTGAATGATAAATATCCTCGTCCGGTTCCAGTGGTTGGAAAATCCACTCGCTTTGCGGAGAGGACCGCAGTCGAAAGTTTGCCCGTCTCGAGCTTGCCTAAGGTCACAGCGGTCAGGGCTTACACAGTCTGCAGTCTATCCGTCTGCCCAGCTTTCGGCGCCTAGTGGAAGCTCGTTCAACTCCCTTCGGGCTTCTGGCCAGCCAGGATAATGGTGGCTCATGAGCTCGAAGAACCGCTCGCTGTGGCGAGGCTCGAGAAGGTGCATCAGTTCGTGGACAATGACATACTCCAGTAGGTCCTTTGGCTTCTTGACGAGTTCGGTGTTCAACCGGATCGTTCCCGTGCTGGGTGTGCAGCCGCCCCATTTGGTCTTCATCCTCTGAAGGAAATATCGCGAGGCTTTGACACCAAGCTTCGCCTCCCATGTCTGGATCATTGCAGGGACAAGCCCATGCAGAAGTGATTTATGCCAGTCATGGATGATTTCGGCCCTCTTTTCAGTTGTGCTCCCTGGCCGAACCGTCAGGTGGATCGTGCGGTGATCGACTTTGACGAACGGCTTTACATCCTTCTCAACCACGGTCATCAGGTGGCGGCGACCCCAAAGGAAGTGGCTCTCTCGCCCAACGAACTGGCGCGGTGACTCACGAGCTTGGCCCCGCAACTTCTCTTGTTGATCGCGGATCCACCCCAACTTTGTAATCGCATAAGCTCGCGCTACGTCCAGGCGGGTTGCTGAAGGCGCAACAAGCGTGACCCTGCCGTCTGGTGGGTGAACCGAGAGATGGACGTTTTTGACGCCCTTTCTTGTCACTTCGATTAACAACCCGCCGATTTCAATGGTCTCAGCCATCAATACCCCGGCTGACTCTTGATGATTTCGAACAGGGCAAGCGTCGCATCTCGATCCCGGCTCAAAAGCGGGAACAGCGCGCTTTTGACTTGCCGTTCCCGAGTATCGTCGCCCTTCCATCCTGCCGGTGCCTGTAGCCTGATTGCATGGTCGATCTGAAGTGCGAGCGCCGCCTTAAGTTCATCGTCGACTGGGCACACAAAGGTGGTCTGCGGGAGAGTTGGCAAGTTGTTGTAGACCACAGCCGCCTCACGATTTCCGTGCAAGGCAGCCGGAACCCCTGCGTCTGGGCCCTTCTGTGCGAGTTGCCGCACCAGGTCTTCCGCACGGCGCAGGAACTCTTCATAGGCAGCAGCGTCATCACGGCTCTGCTTGATCAAATCCTCGAGCAGCTTGGACATCTGGTCATAGAACCTTGGGTCGGTTAGCTGGTCTCGAATGATCGTCTTACGGATATTGTTGATAATCCCTTCAGATATCGCGTTCTTCGAGAGCTTTCCCTTTTCGTTCAGCTTCTTGGCGATTGCGTCGTGAATGCCGGTTTCGATGATCAGCTGAGTCAACGACAGGTTGGCGAGATTGCCAAGGGTCGAGGCGGGGTCGGCTTGGACGTATGTGTTCAAGAGGTGGCGCATGTCGGCCTCGTAGGGCTTGATGTCCAGCTCTTCGCCCGAGTGTTTCTTTATCGCCCCGCGAACATCGCTATAGAATTCCACTTCCCCCCGGATCGCATTGGCTTCGGCATCAGAATATCCAGCTTCGTCAAGGTGCTGGGCGACAGCAGCGAACGCCCTGACAAAGGTTGCTACCGCCTTGTAGAAGGCCACTCGCAGCGCCTCGGTATCGTTCAGGGCATTCGCGTCCGCGGCATTGCCGCAGAAGTATCGCAGGAACTGCTCGATCTCGCGCGGCGCAACGATTGGCTCGCACAGATACCGGAGTGCCTCGCGGGTCTCGTCGAGGTGCTTCTTGCCCTCTTCCAGCCAGTTCTTGATCGAAACGTTGTTCTCGCCACCACCGCCTTCGTCGATATCCAGCTCGTCTGAGCTGTAGACCGCGATGGCTTTCTCGACGTCATCGTACAATTTCTTGAAATCGACGATGTAGCCGTAGTCCTTATCCTCCCCGTCAAGTCGGTTGGTGCGGCAGATCGCCTGGAACAGGTTGTGGTCGTACAATTCGTTGTCGAGATAGATGAAGGAGCAACTGGGCGCGTCAAAGCCGGTCAGCAACTTGCTGACGACGATCAGCAGCTTCATGTTGGCCGGCTCCTCGATGAACCGGCGTTTGGTCTCGTCCTCGTATTGCTTCGTCGTCTGCCCGGCCTTCAGGACATGCTTGGTGTAGGTGTCGAACTTGAAACGCTCGTCGCTGTTTGCCGGTTCGCGTGAGATGGCGTTGTGGTTGGGCTCGTAGGATGTGATGATCCCGACGTGGTCGCCAAAGTTCTTGTTTCGGAACAGGCGGAAGTAGTGGCAAGCATCGTAGATCGACGCAGCCACCAGTATAGCCGTGCCCCGATCATCATTCAGGCGCGGCTTCAGGCTGAAATCCTGGATGATTTCGGCAATGATGCGCGCCTTGCGCTCTTCCGCGCTCATCAGGTCTTCCATCGTCGCCCACCGCTTGCGCAGTACCGCCTTCTGGAAATTATTCAGACCCTTCGTCTTCTGTTCGAACCAGGCATCAATTGTGTTTTGATTTGTCAGCCGCTGCGGGACGTCGCGGGCCTCGTATTTCAGGTCCAGCACCACCTTGTCGGCCACGGCTTCGTGGAACTTGTAAGTGTGGATGTATGTGCCGAACACGTCGCGCGTCATCTGGCGGTCACGGCGCAGCAGCGGCGTGCCGGTGAACCCGATGAATATCGCGCCTTCCAGCCAGCGCTTCATCTGGGTGTTCATGTCGCCGCCTTGGGTGCGGTGGCATTCATCGACAAAGACATAGAACCGCCCCATCACCTTGGGCGGCGGCCCCTTCAGATCGGACGCATCGAATTTGTGGATCAAGGCACAAAGCAGGCGAGGCGAAGGTGCCCCCAGCTTCTCGACAAAATCCGCGCGGCTGGTGATGCGGGGCGATGGCGCATCGGCGGCGATCACGCCTGCATTGCGCATCACGCCGGTGATCTGCTTGTCCAACTCGTCCCTGTCGGTGATGATCAGCACCCGCGCCTCGGGGTCGTGCTCCATCAGCCATTTGGCGATCAGCACCATCAGGATGCTCTTGCCCGAGCCTTGGGTGTGCCAGATCACCCCGCCTTCGCGCCGCGTAATCCGGTCCTGCGCAGCCTTGACGCCGGCGAACTGGTGCTGGCGTGGCACCTTCTTTTGCCCGCCGTCAAAGATCACAAAGTTTCGGATCAGGTCCAGAAGGCGCGTCTTGTCCAGCATCTGCGCAACGGGTCGGTCCAGAAGGTCACCCGCTTGGGGGTCGGCGGGTGGCGCTTCGTCTTTCCATTCGACAAAGAACTTTTCGGGCGTGCCAACGGTGCCATAGCGCAGGGCCTGCGCATCACTGCCCGCCAGCAGCAGCTGTACCGTAGGAAAGAACCCTGCGTTGAAAATCTCTTCCTGATTGGTGATCAACTGGCGGATGCCGTCGCCCACCTCGACCGAGGATCGCTTCAATTCGATCACTGCGATGGCGATGCCGTTCAGATAGAGCACCAGATCGGGCCGCCGTTCGTGCCCACCCTTCAGCGTTACCTCTTCGGCTAGCGCAAAGTCATTGGCAGCGGGGTTGGCCCAATCGACCAGATGCACGGTGCTATGCGGCTGGCCCACGGTGGTTTGCACCGAAACGCCGTAGCGGATCAGTTGATAGGATTTCAGACCCGCCTGATACAGCGTAGTGGCGGTGACATCGGCGGCTGTTTGCAGGCGGAGCAACGCAGCGCTGATCTGGGCGGGAGAATAGCCCCGGCCCGACAGATTGGCGCGCAACAGGTCTGGCTCGATCCCGCGGTTGCCATCCCGTTTCGACCAGTCGCCAATGTGGCGGAACCCAAGGCCGCCCGCGGCCGGGTCGCGGGTCAGAAAGGCGGCAAGGCGGTTTTGCGTGGCGCGTTCGGAACGGGGAGCCTCAGGCATCTGTCACCTCTGACAAAGGCAGCCGCACGCGGCCAGTGAGCAAATCCTGCATCATCGCCTGCTTGAGCAGTCGGATCTTGTCGGCCTGCGCGGTAACGGCCACGATTTCGGCATCCATGTCGGAAAGAACGGCGGCGATGGCAGTTTGTTCGGCAAAAGTCGGCGCAAGTGGAATCTCAAAAGAATTCAGGCTCTTGTTCGTGATCTGGTTAATAGTTGCACCAAGGTGCGCATGAATTTGCCGCTTCAGGACTTCAGACTGAAAGAGATAGTTGACTAATTTGCCGATAGGGCTGCGGAAAACCGCCATGAATGCGCCGAACGTCATTCCTGTTGTCCGTTCGTCGAGTAACGCACTTTTCCCAATCAGGTCACGACTGCCATTTCGCGCACAGATCAGTACGTCACCCGATTGAACCATTATTTGCGCTGGAACATGGCAATCAACGAAAACTTTGTCGTCAAAGTTCAACGCACCGCCCTGAATATTCGAAGAGCGAAGAACAAGGATGCCACTTTCTCGAACATTGCTTGGACTATAGGTTAGCCCAATTAAAGCCTCACCAACGTCCCCCAACCGCTTCACCTCCCAGTCGCCCGAGAAGCCTGGCAGGCGTGTTTGGCCGGTGAGCAGGGTTTGCATTGCGGCCTGCTTTAGGTCTTTCTTCTTGGCGATCAGCCGCAATACCTCCGCCAACGCCGCATCCACATTCGAAAGCGCCGCAGCAATCGCGCGCTGTTCAGGGAGGGGGGGACGTGCCAACAAAGCTGCCGACAATGATCGGCCATTGGTCAGCGCACGAGTCGTGTAGCTTGCATTTGAGGTAACCTGCTGACGAAAGTAGCGGGGAGCGAAGCAATAGGCTTTGAACCCGTCGTCCAAGCTTTCACCGCTTGGTCGAGCCCGCAGAACGAAGCCGCTAAAAACGGTCTTATGAGGCTCATCGAGCATTACCGATGCGACCCCTATCTCTTCAACAGTCTCCGAGGTGCGGGTGAAAAACACATCGCCCTTCCGGACTTCATACGAAGCCAGTTCGCGCGAATTGACATCAACGCGGCCAGCAACGTCTGCAATTTGAAGGCTTGGACGACCGAAAACGTCCATATAATTGACGATCGGTGTTCCGTAGCCAAAAAAACCCTTCGCTTTGTTCAGCCCGTTCTTGAATGTGAACATTTCTCCGATTGGAACGGCATCCCAATCATCCGGGATCACCCCCACCTCGGTCTGTTTGTATCCCGGCCTTACCATGCC
>NCDS01000053.1 GCA_002280315.1 Rhodobacterales bacterium 32-66-7
GCGACGATATCGTGGACGGTCAGGAAATACGGCTCGTAGCGCAGCTTGCCGATCAGGGCGAGTTCGTGGGCCATCTGGGCGCGGGCCTTTTCAGGCGCACCTTCGGGATAGCGCCAGCCAAGGCCCGCCTCGGCCAGCCGGGCCAGACGCTGGCTTGCCGTCTCACCCGGCGCATTCTCGGACGGGTAGTCATAGCGAAGCTCATCCAGCGAAAAGGCGGCGCGGGTCGCCACCTCACCGGCCCGGTGCACCGCCGCCTCATGGCCCCGGAAGATGCGCAGCATCTCGGCCTCCGACCGCAAGCGGCCTTCGTTGTTCGGCAGTGCCCGGCGGCCAAGGCGGTCGACCGGCACCCCAAGACGGATCGCGGTCAGGGTGTCGGCAAGGCGGCGGCGCGCGCCGTGGTGCAGAAAGGGCAAGCCGCTGGCGACGGTGGGGATGCCGATGCGCTCGGCCAATGTGGCAAGCCTGCGAAACCGGGCGTGATCCTGACCATCATAGCAGGGCGCAAGGCAGAGGCTGACCTGCCCCGGAAAGCGGTCGGCAAGGCTGCGCACATGCCCGCGCCACCGCGCCGCATCACCCATCGGCGCAGGCCCGGCCTCGGCCAGGGTCAGGCGCTGATGCCTGGGGAGGACCAGCAGCTCCATCCCCTCGCCCCAGGTCAGAAGATCGGAAAGGTGGAGATGACACTCCCCCTTCGGCGCGCGAAGCTGGCCTTGGCTGAGCATCCGGCACAGCCGCCCCCAGGCCGCCCGGTCGCGCGGCAGGCAGGTCAGCTGGAACCCATCCGCCAGCACGACACGCGCGGCGGGGATCAGCCGGATGCGCGGCCCCCCGCCGTTATCCGCATCGCGGCCAAGTTCCCGCGCGCGGGTATGTGCCCGGACAATCCCGGCGACGGAGTTCACATCGGCCACGGCAAGGGCGGGCATGTCGAGCTCTGTCGCACGGACGATATACTCCTCGGGGTGGGAGGCCCCGGTGAGGAAGGTGAAGTTCGTCAGCGCAGAGAGTTCGACGAAGGGCATGGGTCAAGAACGACTCGGGGTGAACAAAGAAAGAACACCCTGCCACGACGCCTTCCGTCAAGCCAGCCGTTTGCCCCAGCCCCGGCGGTTTACAAATGGAGCGCTGGCGCGCGCGCCTTTGGTCTCGCCTCTGCGCGCAAGCGCGCAACCGGCTCGGTCGATGGGGGCATTCTGCCCCCCATGCCATTGGTCTCTCGAACCAATGGCGAAACCAATGGCATACCCCTGAGGATATTTAAGCAGAAAGGAAAAGGGTTAGCGCAGGGACGTGAGAATTTCGAGGCTGGGATAGCCATCGGGGATAAGCCCCTGTGCCTTCTGGAAAGCTTTCACCGCGGCGATGGTCTTTGGGCCCATCCGGCCATCGACGCCACCGGGATCGAAGCCTGCCTGACCGAGGCGCTCCTGCAGTTCCTTACGCTCGTCCAAGGTCAACGCCCGCAGATCGCGCGGCCAGGCGGCGGCGATCGGCGGGCCACCCTTCAGGCGGTCGGCAAGCTGGCCGATGCCGATGATATAGGCATCGGCGGTGTTGTATTTCTCGATCACCTGGAAGTTCGGAAAGATCAGGAAGGCCGCGCCCCGATGCCCACCGGGCAGCAGGATCGACCCGGGGCCATGGTCCGGCAGGTCCGCGCCCGTCGCGGTGCGCACGCCCAGCGCCTGCCAGTCGGGCACCGGCTTCACCACCCGCTCTGTCGTCTGGTCGTAGTCGAAACCTTCGGGCAGCGTGACCTCCAGCCCCCAGGGTTGGCCCGTGGTCCAGCCCGACTGCGCGAGGTAGTTGGCGGTCGAGGCCAGCGCATCGCCCGGATCCTCACCCCAGAGGTTGCGCTTGCCGTCGCCGTCGAAGTCGACGGCAAACCTCTCCCAGCTTGAGGGCATGAATTGCGTATGCCCCGACGCCCCCGCCCAGGAGCCGGTGAAGCGGTCGACATGCCCGCCCGCGATGATCTTCAGGGCAGCGATCAACTCGGCCTCGAAGAACGCCCCACGCCGCCCGTCATAGGCCAGCGTCGCCAGCGACCCCAGCACCGGCAGATCGCCAGGGTAGGTGCCATAGGCGCTTTCAAGGCCCCAGACGGCGGCAAGGATCTCCTTCTCGACCCCGTACTCGGCAGCGATCCGGTCGAACAGCTCCGCATGCCGGGCCAGGGCCGCGACCCCCAGCCGGACCCGGTCTTCCGATACCGCAGTATCCAGATAATCCCACACCGTCTTGCTGAATTCATTCTGGTTGCGGTCGCGCTCCACGACCTTGGGGTTGAATTCCACCCCGCGCAGCGCCGCGTCGAAGGTCGCCGCCGGAACCCCCGCTGCCAAAGCCCGGGGGCGGAACGCCGTCACCCAGGCCGCAAGACCCGCTTGCGTGCCCATCTTCACCTCTCCCTCCACCGCAGCGGCATCGGGCGGGATCACCTCGGCAACGCACGGCCCCTGCAGCAAAATCGCAAGCAGTATCCAACCAATCACCCGCATCATCCTGCCGCCCGCCCGCACCAAACCCCAGACAATTTGACTAAAACTTTCGCTTGCTCATTCGGAAATACTCCACGGGGGTGCGGGGGTGTGAAACCCCCGCTGCCGTCATTTCCGCCGGCGCACCACCCGTCGTTTCGCCGCCGCCTGCGCCGGCCTCCTCGGCTGATAGCCGCCGGGCTTGCGACCCGGCACTCGCAGCGTGGCCCCTTCAACCGACAGAAGGTCCAGGATCAACCCGCCCGTAACCGGAATCGCTTCAGCGAGCCGCACCAGGACTTTCTGCCCGATCCCCAGCGTCACCCCCGTCTCGGATCCGGTCAGGGTCTGGCTCGCCTCGTCGTAATGGAAGAACTCCCGCCCGACGGCACGGATCGGGATCAGCCCATCAGCCCCCGTCTCGTCCAGCCGCACAAACAGCCCGAAGCGCTGCACGCCCGAGATGCGCCCGGCGAACTCCGCTCCGACCCGCTCGGCAAGATAGGCGGCGAGATAGCGATCGTTGGTATCCCGCTCCGCCGCCATGCTGCGCCGTTCCGCGTCCGAGATCAGCTTGCCGGTTTCCTCCAGGTTCTCCACATCCCACCGGCTCAACCCATCCGCACCCCAGCCATGCCCGGCGATCAGCGCACGGTGAACGATCAGGTCGGAATACCGCCGGATGGGCGAGGTGAAATGCGCGTAGTTCTTCAGCGCCAGACCGAAGTGACCGAAATTCTCCGGATGGTAATAGGCCTGCGTCATCGACCGCAGGGTGGAGAGGTTGATCAACTCGTCAAACTCCGTCCCCTGCGCCTGGCTCAAAAGCCGGTTCAGGTGCCGGGTCTGCAAGACCTGCCCCTTGGCAAGCGTCATCCCCGCGCCCTCCGCCACCTCGCGCAGCGCGTCCAGCTTCAACGGCGACGGCTCCTCATGCACCCGAAACAACAGGGGACGCTTCAGCCGGATCAATTCCTCGGCGGCGGCGACATTCGCCAGCACCATGAACTCCTCGATCAGCCGATGCGCATCCAGCCGCTCCTTGAACGCGACCGAGACGACCTTACCGTCATCGCCCAGCACGATCTTCCGCTCCGGCAGGTCAAGCTCCAACGGCTGCCGCACCGCCCGCGCGCGGACCAGCGCAGCATAGGCGGCATACAAGGGCTGCAGGACTGGCTCCACGAGCGGCCCCGTCACCGCGTCCGGCACACCATCCATCGCCGCCTGCACCCGCTCATAGCTCAGCGACGCGACCGACCGCATCAGCCCCCGGGCAAAGCGATGGCTGCGTTTGGTGCCATCCGCATCTATCACCATGCGAACGGCCAGACAGGCGCGATCCACGCCTTCATGGAGGGAACAAAGGTCACCCGACAGGATATCGGGCAGCATCGGCACCACCCGGTCGGGGAAGTAGGTGGAGTTGCCTCGTTTCCGCGCCTCGCGGTCAAGCGCGCTTCCCGGCGTCACGTAATGCGCCACATCGGCAATCGCGACCCACAGGATGAAGCCGCCGGGATTGCCGGGATCAGGGTCCGCCTCGGCCAGCACGGCATCGTCGCGGTCGCGGGCATCGGCGGGGTCGATGGTCAGAAGCGACAGGCCGCGCAGATCCTCGCGTCCTTTCAGCCCGACCGGTTCGGCCCGGTCCGCCTCAAGGATCACCGCATCGGGAAACTGGTCCGGGATGCCGTGCTGATGGATGGCGATCAGGCTCGCCGCGCGGGGACCGGACGGATCACCAAGCCGCGCCACCACCCGGGCGGCGGGCAGGCCCAGACGGCGGGCACCGACGGCCTCGGCCTCCACCAGCTCGCCATCCTTCGCGCCCATGGTCAGGTCGGAGGACACGCGCCATTCCTTGTCCGAGCCCTTCTCGATCGGCTGGATGCGGCCGCCCTCGGCACCCGCCCGGAAGACCCCCAACACCTTCGCGGGGTTCGAGCCCAGCTTGCGGATCAGCCGCGCCTCATAGGCGTAATCCTCCAGATCGACCTCTGCCAACCGCGCCAGGATCCGGTCGCCGCCACCCAATGCCGGGTCACCGGACTTCGGGATGATCAGGATGCGGGGGCTGTCCGCCACCCCCTCCTCCAGCGGCCGCGCATAAAGGTCGCCCGCTGCATCCGGCGGCAGCACCTGCAACACCGCAACCGGCGGCAGCGCGCCCTTGTCATGGAACCGACGCATGGTCTTTTCGACCACACCTTCCCCCTCAAGCTCGCGCAGAAGCCGCTTCAGCTCGATCCGGCCATCGCCCTTGATCCCGAAGGCCTTGGCAATGTCGCGCTTGGCCGATAGGCCGGGGTTTTCGCTGATCCACTGGCGGATCTGATCCTTGGAGGGCAGGGTTTTCATCGCTCATGACCTAGCACGGCAGGCGGGCCAAGACCACCCGACAGCCCTTTCCTTTCTGTCCAAATATCCCGCGGGGGTCCGGGGGCGCGAAGCCCCCGCTGCCGGCAGGACTTACAGGGCGCGGCGCATGTGGCGGTGCGGGATGCCAGCGTCCAGAAACTCCTCGCCTTCCACCGCGAAGCCCAGCTTTTCATAAAACCCGGTCGCGTGGGATTGCGATCCAAGGGTGGCGGTGGTCACCCCCGGCTGGCGGCGCAACTCCGTCAGCGCCGCCTCGATCAGCGCCGCGCCAAGGCCGGTTCCGCGCGCCAGAGGAATCACGCAGACGCGGCCGATCTTGCCGGTGTCGCCCTTGACCAGCAACCGCGCGGTGCCGACCGGGACCCCGCCCTGCAAGGCCAGAAGGTGGATCGCCTGACCATCCAGACCATCCACCTCGTCCGCGACACTTACACCCTGCTCTTCGATGAACACCCTGCGGCGCAGGGCCTGGCAGGCGGCGATGTCGCGGCTGACCTCGATCCGAACCGACAGGGTCACGCGAAATAGTCCTGCAGGATGCGGCCATAGATCGCCTTCAGCGTGTGGATATGCGCGACCTCGACCCGCTCGTCCACCTGATGCATCGTCCGGCCCACAAGGCCAAACTCCACCACCGGGCAGTGATCCTTGACGAACCGCGCATCCGATGTCCCACCCGAGGTGGAGGCGACGGGTTTCCGCCCGGTCTCGGCCTGCACCGCCCGCGCCACCAGCGCCGACAACTCACCCGGCGGGGTCAGGAACGCCTCACCCGAGACGGAAATGCGCAGACCGATCTTGACCCCCGCAGCCTCGGCCACCGTTTCGGCTTCCTGCCGCAGCCAGGCCGACAGCGTGTCACCCGAATGCGTGTCGTTGAAGCGGATATTGACGGTCGCCGTCGCCCGCGCCGGAATGATATTGTTGGCCGGATTGCCGCAGTCGATCGTGGTGATCGCAAGGGTCGAGGGGTCGAAATGCTGCGTCCCCCGGTCCAGCGCCTCGGCATCGAGCCGCGCCAGCAGCTTGACCAGCGCCGACAGCGGGTTCTTCGCGCGGTGCGGATAGGCCGAATGCCCCTGCACCCCCGTCACCGTGATCTGCGCAGTCATCGACCCGCGCCGACCGATCTTCATCATTTCGCCCATCTCGGTCGGACAGGTCGGCTCGCCCACCAGACAATGGCTCATCCGTTCGCCGTTGAAGGCCATCCAGTCAAGGATTGCCATCGTGCCATCCTTTCCCTCGCCCTCTTCGTCGCCGGTGATCGCCAGGATCACCGCCCCGTCGGGAGGCGTTTCCAGCACGAAATCCACCGCCGCCGCGACAAAGGCCGCAACGCCGGATTTCATGTCGCAGGCGCCGCGGCCATACATCAGCCCGTCCTTGACCACCGCACCAAAGGGGTCATGCGTCCAGGCTGCCGCATCGCCCACGGGCACCACATCGGTATGGCCGTTGAACCCGAAAGACCGGTTCGCCCCGCGCTGCCCCCAGCGGGCGTAAAGATTGGCGATGCCGCCCCGATCCACCCGGCTGCAGGCAAAGCCCGCCGCGCTCAGAACCTCGGCCAACAGCGCCATCGCCCCCCCATCCTCGGGCGTGACCGAAGGACAGCGGATCAGCCGGGCGGTCAGATCGACAGGGTCAACGGGACGGGTCATGCGCTCTCGGTTCATCGGACAGACGGGGGCTTGGGCAGCCCTCAGTACCCGCTCGCGCCCGCGACCTCAAGGCAGAGCGTCCAGCGACCGCTCCTCGTTCGGCTTCGCCTCCTCGTCGCCGGAGGTCGCAGACCATGGATGAGCGTCCTCTCGCCCAGGATCCGCGTTTCCCTTGGTGCCAGCGCCGCAGCAAGCGACGAGTGGTCGCAGACCATCGAGGAGCGTCCCCGCCCTCAGTCGAAAAACGGCGTCATCTCGGCGACGATCACCGCATTTTCCGCCAGCGCCCGCGCCATCAGCGCCTGCTCTTCGGCGTCGATCTCGTCACCCGCCGCCAGCCGCTCGTCCAGCGTGCCGTGGCCGGTCACCTCCAGCGGCGCGAGGTCGGCTTCCTTCAGGATCGCCACCGTCTCACGCACCGCTTCCGCCTCATCCACGCCCGAGGCATAGACGACCAGCCCCGCCCCGGTCGCCTTGTCCGGCAAACCGTCGCCGGTCTTGCGGCCAACCTCCACCACCAGCGTGAACACCTGCTGCGGGCGCTTCGGTTTCTCGGTCGGTTTCTCGGGTGGCGGCTCCACGTCAGTCACGCAACAGCTCGTTGATGCTGGTCTTCGACCGGGTCTGCGCATCCACCTTCTTCACGATCACCGCGCAGTAAAGGTTGATCCCGCCTTTCGACGGCATCGAGCCCGCGACGACGACCGACCCCGCCGGCACCTCGCCATACATGACCGCGCCCGTCTCACGGTCCACGATCCTGGTGGACTTGCCGATGAACACGCCCATCCCCAGGACGGAGCCTTCGCGGATGATGCAGCCCTCCACCACCTCGCTCCGTGCGCCGATGAAGCAGTCATCCTCGATGATCGTCGGGCCGGCCTGCATCGGCTCCAGCACGCCGCCGATGCCGACACCGCCTGACAGATGCACGTTCCGGCCGATCTGCGCGCAGGACCCGACCGTGGCCCAGCCATCGACCATCGACCCTTCGCCGACATAGGCGCCCACGTTCACGAAGGACGGCATCAGGACGACGTTCTTCGCGATATAGGCCGAGCGGCGGACGATGCTGCCGGGGACGGCGCGGAAGCCTGCCGCGCGCCAATCCTCGGCGCTCCAGCCCTGCCATTTCGATGGCACCTTGTCCCACCAGCTCGACCCGCCGTTCGAGCCCGCAATCTCGTACATGTCCGTCAGCCGGAACGACAAAAGGACCGCCTTCTTCGCCCACTGGTTCACCTGCCAGTCTTGGCCCCGCTTTTCGGCCACCCGCAGCGACCCGGAGTCGAGCGCGGTCAAGGTTGCCTCGATGGCATCCCGCGCTTCGCCTTTGGTGGCGGGGGTGATCGTATCGCGGGCCTCCCAGGCGGTGTCGATGGCAGCTTCAAGGGCGGCGTGTGACATGGTCGGCTCCGGGGTTTCTTGGCACGACGGGCCTTAGCCGATAGGCCCGCCGTGCGCAATGGATCAGCCCCTGTCAGCCCCGGACCCGCTGCCACTGGAGGAGGAGCATAAGGATGAACATCGGCACCAGAAACGCCGGGATCATGATCAGGGGCATGGTCTGCACGACCGCAGTGTCCGCCCCTCCGGGCACATGCAAGAGCCCACCCGCCTGCGACAGAATGCCGACGCCCAGGACCGCAGCAAAGTCAGCGAGCCCGGCCACCGTCAGCCAGCGCACCCTGCCCTGCCACCCCGCGTTGCGCCGCGCGACGGCGAGCATGGTCGGGATCGCAAGGATGCCGACCGCGATATCCCCCAGCGCGCCGACCCAGGCAAAGAGGCCCGGCAACGTGCCGACCCACCAGAAGAACAGGAACAGGATGCCAAGCACGCGGAAGGTCTGAAGGCCGACGATCACGGCAAGGTCCCAGCTTTCCGTCCAGGCGCGGATCGCCGGGACCAGCCGCCAGAGGAGCACTCCGACCAGCACCGGGACGGCCAGTCCCGCCATCAGCCGCAAAGGAAGTTGACCGGGGTCTTGTTGAAATCCGCCCGCTGTGGCCAGCGCAAGGACACCCGCGCCCCAGGCGAAGACCACGCCGCCAAGGAGCATCCAGGGCCATGGGTTGGGGCGAAGGGAACCGGCAAGGGCTGTGTCGTGCATGGTGATCTCCTTTTGATGTATCTACACGTATTTGGGGTTCAGGTGTCGGGAAAGGGGTCCGCACCTTACGTCGGGGCGAGGGTTCGAAGGGTCTTGCTCAGGTCCACCGCCGCATCCGCGCCGATCCGGTCGACCAGCCGCGACTGCCAGGCCTGCCAGATCGGCATCGCCAGCGCCAGGGTTTCGCGACCGGCGTCGGTCAGGTCCCAGACCCGCTCACGCCGGTCTTCGGTCGCGACTTCCGCGATCCAGCCCTTTTGCGCCATGACCGCCAGATTGCGGCTGATCGTCGTGCGGTCGGCATCCACCGCGACCGCGATCTGCCCCACGCTCATCGCGCCCATCCCCGACAGCCGGGCAAGGACAGGAAACTGCGGCGCGCTGACGCCCAGCGACGCGGCCTCAGCTTCAAACCCGCGGGCAAGGGTCCGTGCGGCGCGCATCAGGCCGTGGGTCAGGCAGGCTTCCGGGTGCTTCAGGTCCATACGTGCATATACACATACCTGCAGCCCCCTCGCAAGAGTTTCTTTCCGTGACCTTCGGCAAGCCTGTCGCTAGGGTTGCCCGAACCGACCGAGGACCGCCATGAAAGACGAACCCCGCAGCCATCCGTTCCGCGACAGTGTCGAGGATATCGCCGCCGCCAAGCGCATTCCCGACACGCCGCAGACCCGCGCGCCGGCCTACCGGCTTGCCTTCGCCGACCGGGAGTTCCTGACGCGGGAAGAGCTGCGCCCGGTGCGCCTGCAGCTGGAGCTTCTGAAACCCCAGCTGATCATGGATGAGCGTGGCATCTCCTCGACCATCGTCCTTTTCGGCGGGGCCCGCATTCCCGCCCCGGAAAACCGCCAGCACGCACGGACGAAGACCCTCGCCGATCTGTCGCATTTCTATGACGAGGCGCGCCGCTTCGCCCGGATCATGACCGAACGTTCACTTGAAACCTATGGCCGCGAGAATGTCATCTGCACCGGTGGCGGCCCCGGCGTGATGGAGGCGGGCAACCGCGGCGCGGATGAGGCTGGGGGTCAGTCCATCGGCCTCAACATCGTGTTGCCGCATGAACAGGTGCCGAACGCCTATGTGACCCCGGACCTGTCGTTCAACTTCCATTACTTTGCGATCCGCAAGATGCATTTCCTGATGCGCGCCAAGGCGATTGTCGTGTTCCCCGGCGGCTTCGGCACGCTGGACGAGTTGTTCGAAAGCCTCACCCTGATCCAGACTGGACGGATGAAGCCGATCCCGTTCCTTCTGTTCGGCCGCGACTGGTGGGAGAAGGTGGTGAACTGGACCCACCTTGCCGAAGCCGGCGTCATCGCACCCGAAGATCTGGCCCTGTTCGCGATGGTGGAAACGGCAGAAGAGGCGGTGGCGGTGATTGATGGGTGGCCCACCGCAGGATCAAGGCAGTGACACTGGTCACTTTTCGGCCTGGTCAGTGGCAAGCCCGTCCAGCCAGATCTGGCCGTCGCGCACCCCTCCAATAGATAGGGGTCGGCCTGGCTGCCCGATGGAACCACGAAGATCTGATCTTTCGGCAGGCCCAGCAACCCCGCCAGTTCCTGCTCGTCAAGATAGCGGCCCTGAAGTTTGTAGCCCGCGTTGGCATCAAACACGACACCCGGTTTCAAACCGAGAACCGACAGGTTTTGTACCACCTGCTGCAACGGGCCCAGTCGAGGCGTGTTGTCTTCCCAATGCATGACGTTCGACCCGTCGATCAGGACCGCCTGCCCGACAAAGTCAGGAACGACATTGCGGCGGCGGGCCAGCAGAAGGACAAGCACCGCAACAAGAAGAAAGCCGACAAGCCCGACAAACAGCGCCGGGTCGTCCGCCCAGTCAGGGCCCGGCTTCGACGCCGCTGGAGCCCTTACGATACTCTGGGCAAGCGGGAGGATGGGACCGAGGAGCAACATGCCCTCAACCTAGGTCAACCACCCCAGGTTTTGCAAACGCAGCGCGGGGGAATGCTTCGGTTTCGTCGATCAGGTTGTGGCCGTCGCACAGGTGCAGTGACGGACCGGGAGAGCGAGGGGCCGCGCTGGGTCCCTTGGCACTTTCATTCGCCGCCCGTTTCCACCCGTCCGCATCCCGCGAGGAGTATTCCGGTCGAGCAATACCCCGACCGGCCCCTGCTTGCCGCGATCCTGGCATGGGCGACCCAGCCTCGCCATTCCAGACGCTCTCGGCTAAACCACGGCCATCATCCCGCGACGGAGCCGCCCATGACCCCGCATCCCCAGATCCGCGACCTTGTGCTGATCGGCGGCGGGCATGCGCATGCGCTGGTGGCGCGGGGCTGGGGGATGGACCCTTTGCCGGGAACGCGGCTGACGCTGATCAACCCCGATCCGGTCGCCCCCTATACCGGGATGCTCCCCGGCCTTGTTGCCGGGCATTACCGGCGCGAGGAGTTGATGATCGACCTTGTGCGGCTTGCCCGGTTCAGCGGCGCGCGGCTGATCCTCGACCGCGCCACCGGCATCGACCCCAAGGCGCGGCTCATCCACCTCGCCGACCGCCCGCCGCTGGCCTATGACCTTGCTGCGGTTGATATCGGCATCACCTCGGACCTGCCGGACCTGCCCGGCGCGGCGGACCATGCCGTGGCGGCCAAGCCCCTGGGCGCCTATGCCGCCCGGTGGGAGGGGTTCCTGGCCCGCCGCCTGGCCTATCCGCGCGTGGTCATCCTGGGTGCGGGTCTGGGCGGGGTGGAGCTTGCCCTTGCCACCGCGCACCGGCTGAAGGCTGCGGGCGTGCGGGGCGAGGTGACCCTTCTGGACCGGGGCGACAGCCCGATGCCCGACCTTGCCGCCAGCGCCCGCCGCACTGTCCTTGCCGCATTGCAGGCCTCGCGCGTCACCCTGCAACTTCGGGCCACTGCTTCGCGCCCGAAGGCCGGGGTGTTCGCCGTCCGCGCAGCACCAATCCTCTTGCACAATCTGCGCGCCAGCCTGTCCGGCGGGCCGCTGCGCCGGTTCAAGCCGCAGTCGGATTACCTGAAGCTCGTCTCGCTTGGGGCGCAATCGGCCGTGGCGTCGAAATGGGGGATCACGCTGCACGGCCCGCGTTTCTGGCAGATGAAGGACCGGATCGACCGCGCTTTCATGCAGAAATTCGGCCCTTACCCAGCGATGGCCGAGGTCAAGGCTCCAACCCCGGCGACCAAGGGCCTTGCCGCTTTCCTTGACCAACGCCCGCTTTGCGGCGGTTGCGGGGCCAAGCTTGGGCCGGGCGTTCTGTCGGCAGCCCTTGACCCCTTGCCGCCACCGATGCGGGCCGAGGTGCTGTCCGGCCCCCGCGACGATGCGGCGATCCTGCGCTTGCCGAAGGGGGTGCAGGTGCTCACGACCGACCACCTTCGCGCCTTCAGCCATGACCCGCGCCTGATGGCCCGGCTTGCAGCCCTCCATGCGCTGGGCGATATCTGGGCGATGGGGGCCGTGCCGCAGGTGGCTTTGGCGCAGGTGACGCTGCCCCGGCTGGGCCCCGATCTGCAAACACGGATGCTGGCCGAGATCATGGCGGAGGCCGCCGCCACCTTCCGCGCCGCCGGGGCGGATGTGGTCGGCGGCCACTCCAGCGAGGGGGCGGAGCTGACGATCGGGTTCACCGTGACCGGGACCGCCGAAACCCCGGTGACCAAGACCGGCGCGCGCCCGGGCGATGCGCTGATCCTGACCAAACCCCTCGGCTCCGGGATCATCCTTGCGGCGGAGATGGCGATGGCGCAGTCCGAGCCCCTGATGCTGGGCGAGGTCTGGGCCGCCTGCATCGCCCAGATGTCGCGCCCGCAAGGCAGTGCCGCTGCGATCCTGGTGCCCCATGCGCGGGCGATGACCGATGTCACCGGCTTCGGCCTTGCCGGGCATCTGTTGGAGCTGCTGACGACCGCCGCGACGCTTCAGCTTCCGGCAATCCCGCTGATGCCGGGCGCGGCGGAGTTGGCAGAGATGGGACAAGCGTCATCCTTGCAGCCGGCAAACCAGGCGGCGGTCAGCTGGCGGATGACCGCGCCGGATGACCCCAGGGTGGCGCTTCTGACCGATCCGCAAACCTGCGGAGGGTTGCTGGCGGCGGTCCCGGCAGAGCTTGCGGCAGGGCTTGTTGCCCAGCTGAAAGCGGCAGGCCATGACGCGGCACTCATCGGCAGCGTGACCGAGGGCGCACCGCATCTGACGATTACCGCTTAATCTGGGGCAAGCCTCCGCACCGCTTCCGCAACCCGCGCGGCGACATCCGGCAGGGCACCGGGCGACAGATCCTCTACCGCAACCTCGACCCCAGCCCCGTCCATCCGCGCCCGGTGCTTGCTGTAACGCGGGTCGTAATGCCGCGCCATCAACCCGTCGGCCAGCGCCACGAAGTCGCCCGCCGCCGCCAGCGCCTGCCACTCGGCAATGACCTCGGCGGGCTGCATCCGGCGCAGAAGATCGACCGTCGTCCCCAGCCGCCCGGCATCCGCCGAAAGGTCCGCATAGGCCCGGGCAAGATACGCCGCCCGCACCCCACGCGGCGCGGCGATCGTCACCCTAGGTGCCGCGACCATCGCCTTCCAGATTTCCGGCGGCAGACGGCATTCCCCGATCCTGGAGCTTTCCGCCTCCACCACCACCGGCCGGGCGGGGTCAAGCGCGGCCAGGGCCTGCGCCAGCGCGCCTTCGAACGCCTTTTGCGACGGTTGCGGCCCGATGTTGCCGAACAGCGACCCGCGATGCCCGGCCAGCCCTTCCAGATCGATCACCTGCAGACCGAAGCCCGGCAGAAGGTTCAGGACCTCGGTCTTTCCCGAACCGGTATTGCCATCGAGCACCACCACGGGCGAGGCGACCGGCGTATCATAGACCGCCCTTACCACCAGCGCCCGCCAGGCCTTGTAGCCGCCGGAAAGAGTCTCCACCCGCCAGCCGATCTGGCTCAGGATCGTCGCGAACGACCCCGACCGTTGCCCGCCGCGCCAGCAATAGACCAGTGGCCGCCAGCCCCCCTCACGGTCGGCCAGCGGGCCTTGCAGATGCAGCGCCGCGTTCTTCGCCACCAGCGCCGCCCCCAGCTTGCGGGCGGTAAAGGGCGAGACCTGCTTGTAGATCGTCCCGACTTCGGCCCGCTCCCGGTCATCAAGCACGGGAAGAGAGATCGCGCCAGGCAGATGATCCTCGGCGTATTCGGCAGGCGAGCGGACGTCGATGATGTCATCAAAGCCCTGCGCCGCAAGGTCCGCCAGTGAGGTAAGGGTGATTGCCATCCCCGTCCCTTACCAACCCCGGCGAAAAGGTGCCAGCCCCGGCCCGGGGTCGGGAATTACCCTCTAGCCAGATCACGAAACCGCGCGCATGATATATGCATGCGCAGCATTGCCCTTCTCCTCGCGTTCCTTGCCGGCCCGATGCTGGCTGGATCGGCCTTTGCCAGCCCCGTGCCCTCACGCCTGGCCGAGGCGGCGCGCGACCAGATCGGCGTCACGGTGGCCTACGACCCCGGCTATGTGGCGCTTGAGTTTCCGGGCGGTGACCTGCCGCGCGACCGGGGGGCCTGCACCGATGTGGTGATCCGCGCCCTGCGGGATGGCTGGGGGATCGACCTGCAACTGGCGGTCAACCGCGACATGACAGCCGATTTCGCCGCCTACCCGACGCTCTGGGGCCTTACCGCGCCCGACCGCAACATCGACCACCGCCGGGTGGCGAACCTTGCCACCCTCTTGACCCGCCTTGGCGCCGACCTGCCCCTGACCGACACCCCCACTCCCTACCTGCCCGGCGACATCGTGACCTGGACCCTGCCCGGAAACCTGTCCCACATCGGCATCGTCTCCGACCGTTTGACCGAGGCTGGAACCCCCCTCATCCTCCACAACATCGGCGCGGGGGCGGCGGAGGAGGACATCCTGTTTGCCTATGAGATGACCGGCCACTACCGCCTGTCGATCGACGCGGTGGACCGTCTGGAAGCGCTGACGCGGTAGGGTGGGCAATCTGCCCACGCGCTATCCTACGTCGCGCGACCCCACCTCCAGCCACCCCACCAGCGCCGCCAGCATTGCCTGACACCGCTCCAACTGCTCCACGCTCACATATTCATTCGGCTTGTGGCCTTGGGCCATCGACCCCGGGCCGCAGATCACCGTGGGCACGCCGAGCCGTTGGTCAAAGAGCCCGCCTTCCGTGCCGAAGGCGACCTTGATCGTGCCGTTGGCGCCGGTCAGGCCCTTCACGAAGCGCACCACCTCGGCATCCGACGGGGTGCCAAGGCCGGGGTAGTCCCAAAGCCGCTCCACCTTGATCGCCGCCTCCGGAAACTCGGCGCGGAGGGGGGCCACGATCGCCTCGGCCTCCGCCTCCAGCCGGGTGATCAGGGCGGGCACATCCTCACCGGCCAAGGAGCGGATCTCGAAATCG
>NCDS01000054.1 GCA_002280315.1 Rhodobacterales bacterium 32-66-7
ACTGGATCGCGGCATCCACCGGGATGATCGCGTTCTTGTCCTCGATGAAATCGCCGAGGTGCGAATCTTCCTCGTCGCCGATCGGCGTTTCGAGGCTGATCGGCTCCTTGGCGATCTTCATCACCTTGCGCACCTTCTCCAAAGGCATGGAGAGGCGCTGCGCCATTTCCTCCGGGGTCGGCTCGCGGCCTTCCTCGTGCAGGAACTGACGGCTCGTGCGCACCAGCTTGTTGATCGTCTCGATCATGTGCACCGGAATGCGGATGGTGCGCGCCTGATCGGCGATCGAACGGGTGATCGCCTGCCGGATCCACCATGTCGCATAGGTGCTGAACTTGTAGCCGCGGCGGTATTCGAACTTGTCGACCGCCTTCATCAACCCGATGTTGCCTTCCTGAATGAGATCAAGGAATTGCAACCCGCGGTTGGTGTACTTCTTGGCGATCGAGATCACCAGACGCAGGTTCGCCTCGACCATTTCCTTCTTGGCCTGCCGCGCCTCCTTCTCGCCCTTCTGAACCTGGTTCACGATCCGGCGGAATTCGCTGATGTCGACGCCGATATACTGGCCTACCGTGGCCATTTCGGCGCGCAAATCCTCAATCGCGTCGCGCGACTTGTCCAAAAGCGCCTGCCAGCCGCGCCCGGCCTTGCCGGCCATCCGGTCCAGCCAGGTCGGGTCCAGCTCATAGCCCTGGTATTCGTCGATGAATTCGCGCCGGTTGATCCGCGCCGCATCCGCCAGCTTCACCAAGCCGGAGTTGATCGCCATGATCTTGCGGTTGATGCCGTAAAGCTGGTCGATCAGCGCTTCGATCCGGCTGTTGTTGAGATGGAGCTCGTTGACGAAGGTCACGATTTCCGACCGCAGCTTCTGATAGGCCGCCTCTTCCGCGGTGGAGAATTGCTGCGCCTTCGACAGGGCCGCGTTCATCCGCAGGTCCTGCATGTCGGCCAGCGTGGCGTAATCGCGCGCGATCAGGTCGAGCGTTTCCAACACACGCGGCTTCAGCGCGGCTTCCATCGCGGCCAGCGACATGTTGGAGGCTTCGTCATCCTCATCCTCGTCGACTTCGCGGATGATCGGGTTGCCGTCGGCGTCCAGCTCCGGCTCGGCGGCCCCTGCCGGGCGCGGGGCGCCTTCGACGTCCACGTCATCGATCGGCGGACCTTCCAGGTCTTCCTCGCCATCCAGGCTACGGCCAAAGGTGGCCTCAAGGTCGATCACGTCGCGCAGCAGGATGTCTTCGTTCAGCAGCTCCTCACGCCAGATGATGATCGCCTGAAACGTCAGCGGGCTTTCACACAGGCCCGAGATCATCGTGTTGCGACCCGCCTCGATCCGCTTGGCAATCGCAATCTCGCCCTCGCGGCTGAGAAGCTCGACCGAGCCCATCTCGCGCAGGTACATCCGCACCGGGTCATCGGTCCGGTCCAGCGTTTCGCTCGTCGTCCCGGCAATCGCCACTTCGCGGCTGGACGAGACTTCGACCAACTCGCCCAATGGGGCCTCGCCTTCCTCGATCTCGTCGTTTTCGATGATGTTGATGCCCATTTCGGACAGCATCGACATCACATCCTCGATCTGCTCGGACGACACCTGTTCCGGCGGCAGCACGTTGTTCAACTGGTCATAGGTGATGTAGCCACGCTCTTTCGCGTCGGCGATCATCTTCTTGACGGCGGCCTGGCTCATGTCGAGGGAGACATCCGCCTCTTCGGCGTCGGGCTTGGCGTCGTCAGTGTCTTTGAGGGCCATGGATGCTCCTTTGGCAGATCGCAGGCGCGAATCGGGGCGAGGCGTCACGACTCAATAGCGCGAATCAAGCCGAGTAAAAGGCCGAATCAGCGGTTTTTCTTGACCCAGACCTCGCTATCGAGAAGCGATTGCAGATGTCTTGACAGGGCGGCGCGGTCCTCGCCCAGGTCCGCACTGTCGTTTGGTCCGCTCTTGTCGGACCGGTGGCGGGCTTCGGCGGCCTTGGTCAGCCGCCAGGTCAGGCCTTCGTCGGGCAGTCCTCCCATGTCTTCGACCGCATCGGCAATCTCGCGCCGCGCGCCACGCCAGGCCTCAAGCTTTGCCAGCTCCTCGGCGAGGAAGAGGGTGGCCAGTTCGGGGTCCTGCACGTGCCGGGTCGGTGCGGCCAAAGCGACATGGGGGCGCGCCATCAAGGCATCAAGGGCGGCGGGCGCAGATTGCCGGATTGCGTCGGCCAGATCGGGCGCATCGGCATGGGTCAGGATCAGGCGGCGCAGGGTCTCATGATCATCGCCGGTCAGCTCCAGCCGTTCGAGAGCGCTTTCGAAGCGGTGGATCAGCCCGGGTTGCAGGATCACCGTGGCCAGGATCACCGCTTCGCGCAGAGTTTCGGCCACCGGACCGGCGGCTTGCGCCAGAAGCGAAGACCGCGTGGTCGCCAGCGCCCCACCGGGCGGGGCGAAACGACGGCCCCGGGTATAGGGCTGGAACGGGCGGTGGAGGCCGAACAACCCTTCGCGCAGGCGTTTGAATTCATCGGTGTAATGCGACCGAAGCGAGGGGTCGGCGATCCGCGCCAGTTCCGCCCGGAGCCGCTTGTCGAGGGCGGCGCGGCGTTCGGGGCTGTCAAAACTCCGCCCCTCGGTTTCCCGCGCCCACAAAAGCTGCACCATCGGGCGCGCCGCGTCGAGCACCGCCTGCATCGCCCCCGGCCCTTCGGCGCGGATCAGATCGTCGGGGTCAAGCCCCGGCGGCAATACGGCAAAGCGCAAACCCTTGCCCGCCTCGATCAGGGGGAGCGCCAGGTCGACGACCCGCTCGGCTGCCTTGAGACCGGCCTTGTCGCCATCAAGGGCCACGATCGGCTCTTCGGCAATGCGCCAGATCAGGCGCAACTGGTCTTCGGTCACGGCAGTGCCAAGCGGGGCCACGGCGGCGGTAAAGCCAGCCTCGGACAGGGCGATCACGTCCATGTAGCCTTCGGCGACGATCAGGGGCTTGCCCTTCCCTGCCGCTTCGCGCGCGCGGGACTGGTTGAAGAGGCTGCGGCCTTTGTCGAACAGCTCGGTCTCGGGACCGTTCAGGTATTTCGCCTGCGCGTTGGGGTCGAGGCTGCGGCCCCCAAGGCTGATCGCCCGCCCCCGCCCGTCGCGGATCGGAAAGATGATGCGGGCGCGGAAGCGGTCGTAAAGCTGGTCCTTGTCGGACCGCGCAACCATCCCGGTCGCAACCATCAACTCCGGCGTCACCCCCTTGCCCGCAAGCATGTCACGGAGCGCGCTGAAGCTGTCCGGGGCCCAGCCGATCTCCCACCGCTCCAGCGCGTCGTCGGAGAGGCGGCGCTTGTCGGCCAGATAGCGCCGCGCCTCGGCCCCGGCTGCGGTCTTGAGTTGCAGGCGGTAGAAGCGCACCACCTCCTCCATGACCTGCACTAGCTGACTGCGCCGGTCGGCTTGTGCCGCCGCCTGCGGATCGCGCGCCGGAACCGTCATCCCCGCCTCGCGCGCCAGAACCTCAACCGCTTCCATGAAGGACAGGTTCTGCGTCTCCTTCACGAAGCCGATGGCATCGCCTTTGGCGTGGCAGCCGAAGCAATAGTAGAACCCCTTGTGGTCATCGACGTGAAAGCTTGCGGATTTTTCCTGGTGAAACGGACAGGGGGCCCAGAAGTCGCCCTTGGCCAGGTTCGATTTCCGCATGTCCCAGGTGACCGACTTGCCCACGATCTGGGACAGGGTCACCCGGGTGCGCAGGTCGTCAAGGAATCCGTTCGGCAGGGACATGAGCCCCAATATACCAGAACCCGCGCCCTGTGGAGACCCCCGGGGGTTTCACACCCCCGGACCCCCGTGGAGTATTTCTTAAAGAGCAAATGCGCTTGCTCTTTGACAAATACTCCGGGGGTGCGGGGGCTGGCCCCCGCTGCCTCGGATCAGACCCCCAGCCGGTCGCGCATCCCGTACCAGGTCATCGCCAGCACCAGTAGCGGCCAGCGCAAGGTTGCGCCGCCGGGAAACCGGGATTGCGGGATCGCGGCGAGAAGATCGAAGCCCGCAGCATCGCCCGCCACGGTTTCGGCCAGCAGCTTGCCCGTCAGGGTGGACAGCGCCACCCCATGGCCGGAGCAGGCGGAGGCCGCCAGAACATTGGGCTGCGGGCGCAAAAGGGCGGGCATCCGGTTCATCGTGATGGCAAGGGTGCCGCCCCAGGCGTGGGAGATCTTCACGTCGGCAAGCTCTGGGTAGATCTTCAGCATCGGCTTTCGCACGGTCTTCAGGATATCCGGAAACCGGTAGCCATAGCTTTCGCCGCCGCCAAAGATCAGTCGGTTATCGTCGGAAAGCCGCCAGTAGTTGACGACAAAGGTGCTGTCGGCCACGGCAATCGGCTCGGCCAGGACCCCGGCCGCGCGGTCACCAAGGGGTTCGGTCGCGATCAGGAAGTTGTTGATCGGCATCACCCGCGCGGCATAGGCCGGCTCCAGCCCGGCAAGATAGCCGTTCCCGGCAAGGATGACGTGGTCGGCGGTCACCTGCCCTGCTGCGGTTTTCAGGGTCACCCTGGTGCCGGGCGTCAGTTGCAGCACCTCGCTCCCCTCGAAGATCTGCGCCCCGGCGGCAGCGGCGGCGCGGGCGAGGCCGATGGCAAAGTTGAGTGGGTGGATATGCCCTGCGCCCCAGTCCACCGCGCCGCCGGCAAAGCGGTCCGATCCGATGAGGCGGCGGATGGCGGGGCGGTCGAGCACCTCGGTCTGCGCATAGCCGTAGTCTCGGGCGAGTTTTTCGGCATAGGCGTGAGCGTGGCGGACCTCGGCCCTGGTATAACAGGCATGGGCCACACCGGAGCGGAAGGTGACCGGCATCTGGTGCCGGGTGATCAGGTCGCGGATCAGGGCCTTCGCGTCTTCGGCCATGTCCCACAGCCTGCGGGCGTGCTGGTGCCCCACGGCGCGTTCGATCCAGTCCTGATCCTGCCGCTGGCCCGAGCCGACCTGCCCACCGTTCCGCCCGCTGGCACCGAAACCGACGCGATGCGCCTCCAGCACCACGACCTTCACGCCCTTTTCGGCCAGATGCAGCGCCGCCGACAGGCCCATGTAGCCCGCCCCGACGATGGCCACATCGGCCTGCACCTCGCCTGCCAGCGGCGGGAACGGGTCAAGCTTGGTGCGCGTCGCGGCGTAGTAGCTGGGCGGGTATTCCCCCACCCGGTCGTTCGCGTAAAGCAGGTTCAGCATCAGACGTTCAACAAGAGGTGTTCGCGCTCCCAAGGGCTGATGACCTGCAGGAACTCCTTGTATTCGTTGCGCTTCACGCTGTCGTAGACCTTGACGAATTCGACCCCCATCACCTCTTTCAGCGCCTGATCCTCATCCAGAAGATCCAGCGCGTCGCCCAGGTTGACCGGGATATCCTCGCTGTCGATATAGGCCGAGCCGCTGAATTCCGGCCGCGCTTCGGTCTGGTTCATCAGGCCAAGATAGCCGCAGGCGAGGGTGGAGGCGATGCCGAGATAGGGGTTGCAATCCATCCCCGGCAGCCGGTTTTCCACCCGCCGCGCCGCGTGGGAGGAGATCGGGATGCGCAGGCCGGTGGTGCGGTTGTCGCGGCCCCATTCCAGGTTGATCGGGGCGGCGAAGTCCGGGACGTAGCGGCGATAGCTGTTCACGTAAGGCGCGAACAGGGCCACCGCCGCGCCAAGGTGTTTCTGCAGCCCGCCGATGAAGTTCAGGAACGCCGCCGTCTCCACCCCCTTCGGACCGGAGAAGATGTTCTTCCCGGTCTTCATGTCCACGACCGAGGTGTGGATATGCATCGCCGAGCCCGGCTCTCCCGCGATCGGTTTGGCCATGAAGGTGGCAAAGCAGTCATGACGGAGGGCCGCCTCGCGGATCAGGCGCTTGAAGAAGAACACCTCATCGGCCAGCCGGACCGGGTCGCCGTGGGCGAGGTTGAGCTCGATCTGGCCTGCGCCGCCTTCCTGCAGGATGCCGTCAATCTCCAGCCCCTGCGCCTCGGCATAGTCGTAGATGTCGTCGATCACCTTGCCGTATTCATCGATGGCCGACATGGAATAGGCCTGCTTGCCCGCCGCCCGCCGCCCGGAGCGGCCCATCGGCGGGATCACCGGCTGGTTCGGGTCGATGTTGCGGGCGGTCAGGAAGAACTCCATCTCCGGCGCCACGACCGGACGCCAGCCTTGCGCGGCGTAAAGGTCAAGGATGCGGCGGAGGACGTTGCGGGGCGAGAACGGCACCAGCTTGCCCTCCTGGTCCTTCGCGTCGTGGATCACCTGCAGCGTCACATCCGCCGTCCAGGGTGCCGCCGTTGCGGTCGACCAGTCGGGTTCCAGGATCATGTCCGGTTCGGTGAACGCGTCGAACGGATTGTCGGCCCATTCCCCGGTGATCGTCTGCAGGAAGATCGAATTCGGCAGGAAGTAGCTGGTCTGCTTGCCGAATTTCGCGGCGGGCATCGCCTTGCCGCGCGCGACGCCGGCGATATCGCCGATGATGCATTCCACCTCATCGACCTTGCGGTTGCCGATGTAGTCCTTTGCTGCCTCGGGCAGGTGGTCGGTCCATTTGGACATGGGTCACACGGGAATATGGGGGGTGGCCCCCGCGGCTGACGATCAGGCGCGGAGCTTCTCGGCCCCAGTTTTTGCTTGGTGAGTGAGGAAGAAATCAGCGATCCGGTCGCCCATCGAGGGGCTGTCGGTCACCGTATCAAGGCGGGCTGAAGCGGCCGCCAAGACCGGGTCGGGCACCAGACCGGGGCCACGGACCTTGATCAGCCCTTCGATGAACTCACGCCGGAATTCCGGGTGCGGCTGGACGGTGAACATCCGGTCGTCGTACAAAAGCGCCGCGTTTTCGCAGAACGCGGTCGTGGCGACGACCTTGGCAGCGGCGGGCTTTTCGACCACCTGATCCTGATGCCAGGCGTTCAGCGTCAGCGTCTCACCGCCGAAGTCATAATCGGTCGGCCCGACCGACCAGCCACCCTTGAACTTCTCGACCCGCCCGCCCATCGCCTGGGCGATGATCTGGTGGCCGAAGCAGACACCGACCATCGGCACCCTGGCCGCATAGGACGCGCGGATGAACTCCTCCAGGGGCGGAATCCAGGGGTGATCCTCATAGGCGCCAAAGCGGGAGCCGGTGATCAACCAGCCGTCGCAGTCCTGGACAGAGGCCGGAAACGCACCGCGCAGGACCGGCCAGCGGCGGAAGGTCAGGCCGCGCCCGGCAAGGAGCGTTTCAAAGAAATCCGGATAATCCCCCTGGTCGCGCAAGGCATCGGGGGCTTCGCCGGTCTGTAGGATGCCGATCTGCATGGGTCCGGTTCCGTTGGCTTTCTGGCAGGGTGGCGGCTTGGCCCCCCTTTGGTCAAGGGGGGCCTTAAGGCTTTAGACCGTGTCGAGGTAAAGCTCGATCCGCTCTTCCGGCGACAACTCGTTGATATAGTGAAGTTCCTGGCGTTTGGTCTGCACCAGGTTGTGGATCAGCTCTTTCGGCAGGAAGCGGTACAGGATGTCGGACCCCTCGAACGCGTCGATCGCGGCATCCCAGGTGGAGGGGATCTGCGGCAGGTCCATCGCATAGGCGTTGCCGGTCACCGGCTGCGGCGGCTCTTTCGCGTCCTCAAGCCCCGAAAGCGCGGCCCCCAGAATTGCGGCGAGCATCAGATAGGGGTTCACATCGCCCCCCGCGACGCGATGCTCGATCCGCCGGGCCGAGGGGTTGCCAGCCGGAATCCGGATCGCCGAGGTGCGGTTCTCATACCCCCAGGAAATCGCCGTGGGCGCATGCTTGTCGGGCACGAGGCGGTCATAGCTGTTCAGATGCGGCGCGAAGAGGAGGGTGGAGTCATGCATCGCCTCCAGACACCCGGCCACCGCATGGCGCAGCTGGGCCGAGCCCTTGGGGCCGCCGGAGTCAAAGATGTTCTCGCCCTTTTCGTCCAGCACCGAAAAATGCGTGTGGAGACCCGAGCCGGAGTATTCGGCATAGGGTTTGGCCATGAAGCTGGCGGCAAAGCCGTGCCGCCGCGCCAGGCCCTTGACCAGCATCTTGAACAGCCACGCATCGTCAGCGGCGCGCAAGGCGTCGTCGCAATGCATCAGGTTGACCTCGAACTGGCCAAGCCCGGTTTCCGACGTGGTGGTGTCGGCCGGGATATCCATCGCCTCACAGGCGTCGTAAAGATCGGTGAAGAAGGTGTCGAAGGCATCGAGCGCGCGGATCGACAGCGTCTCGGCCGCCTTCCGCCGCTTGCCCGACCGGGGCGAGGCGGGGACCTGCATGGTCTTGCCAGAGTCGTCGATCAGGAAAAACTCCAGCTCCATCGCGCAGACCGGGGTCAGGCCGCGCGCCTTGTAGCGGTCGACGACGGCGCGCAGACAATGGCGCGGGTCACCCTCGTATGGAGTGCCGTTCTCACGGAACATCCAGATCGGCAACAGCGCCGTGGGCGCCTCCAGCCAGGGCATCGGCATGAAGCCACGCTCGGTCGGTTTCAACACGCCGTCAGCGTCGCCCTGTTCGAACACCAGCGGGCTGTCGTCGATATCCTCGCCCCAGATGTCGAGGTTCAGGACCGAAAACGGAAAGCGGGTGCCGTCCTTGACCACCTTGTCGGCATAGCGGGCGGGCACACGCTTGCCCCGGGCTTGTCCGTTCAGGTCCGCGGCGGCCACGCGAATGGTCCGCACGTCGGGGTGCTTGCGCAAATAATCTTTCATCGTCATGTCAATTCAAGGTCAAGGCACGGCCCCAGCGCCCAGAGCCCCGAAAAGCTGTCTGAAAGCGCCGGTTCGGACCATGCCCTTGGTCCTTCCCATTCCTGATCGCCTCCCCCGCGACGGCCAATCGGCAGGTCACGGAACCGGGCGGGTGCCCGAATAATTTGATCAAAAGTAGCCTACTATCGGATCAACTGCGGACGCAAGCGGATTCTGCTTTTCGCATTTGACGGCAGGTGCCGGTTCAGCCTGCGGTTCACCCCCGCAAAAAGACCGGTCAAGATCAAGGTCAGGCCGATGAAATAAAGGGCGACAATCGGATAGGGCACGAAGGGGTTGAAGGTCTTGTCGGCGAAATAGTTGGCGTAATAAAGCGCGTCGCCCATCTGCCCGATTGCCGGAAACGCATTGGCAAAGACCAGGGTCGTGGCGTGAAACAGAAAGATCGCCTCATTCGTGTAGGCGGGCCAGGCCAGGCGCAGCATCGTCGGCCACTGGATGCGGCGAAACTTCTGCCAGCCGGTGAGACCATAAGCCTCGGCAGCCTCAAGATCGCCCCGCGGGATCGCCTTCAGCGCGCCGTGAAAGATCTCGGCCGCATAGGCGGTGGTGTTGAGGAAAAGCACGAACAACGCCCCGGCCCAGGCGCGGGTGGTCCAGGCAGTCTCGACTGTGAGGCCGAAGAGGTTGATCCCCGACTTGGGCAGAAGCTGCAGCGCCTCATACGCCAGGAAGAACTGGATGAAGAGGGGTGAGCCGCGAAAGATGAACACGAACCAGTCGGCGGGAACCCGCAAGCCCGCGCGGGGCGAGGCTTTGCCCAGCGCCACGGCCACCGCCACGAAAAAGCCGAAGGCCAGGGCGACAGCCCCGAAATAGACGTTCCAGATCAGCCCCGAGCCGATCAGGGTCACCTGCTGGCAAAGGGTGAAGTCGGACCTGGGCAAGAGATTCTCGCCCAACCCGATCGACCGGAGCCCGTAAGCCTGGACCGTCTCCCAGCAGGTCATGCCGGCCACCGGGGCAAGGACCAAAATCCTTCGAAGGATTTTGCAAATTTCTTCGAAGAAATTTGGCTCATGTCCCGGCCTTTCGCAGCGCTTCGCCGGCCGCTGTCGCCTGGCCCCGGCTCAACCGCGCAGTGATCCGCGCGAGGACCCGCTCTGACACGCTGGTGAAGACGAGGTAGAACACCAGGAGGCCAATGAAATACCAAAGCCGCCAGTCTGGATGCGGGTATTCATAGGCCTGGGTCTTCGACCCGCCAAGTTCGCGCGCGTAATAGACGATGTCCTTCACCCCCAGCAGGAACAGCAGCACATCTGCGGCACAAGGATGCGGCGAAAGACCTGCGGCTGCGACATACCGTAAGCCTCGGCCGTTTCGAGTTGCGGGTTCGGGACGGCGTTCATCGCCCCAAAGAGCACGTTGGCGGCAAAGGCGCCGAAGACAAAGGCGAAGGTGAAGACCGCAAGCCCGAAGCCGTAAGCCTGATGCCACGCGGCCGAGGCCGCCCCAAGCGGCACCTTCGCCTCGGTGCAGACGCGGAATTCAAGCCCCTGCCAGGGCCATTCGCCCCCCTCGCACACGGCGAGGCTTTTGAGGTATTCGATCCCCTGGTCCAGCGCGATGACGAAGAACAGGAAGAACACGATGTCCGGCACGCCCCGGACCAGTGCGGCATAGGATTTTCCCAACAGGCGCAGCGGAAACACCCGCGACCGTGCGGCGCTGGCCCCGAGAAACCCCATCGCCAGCGCCAGGGGTGCGGTCAGGGCAAGCAGCGTCAGCACGGTGACGAAGGACCAATAGAAATCGATGTGCTTGCCCGAGGTCAGGTAGCACAGCGTCCAGGTCAGGCCTTCGATGGCCTTGGGATCAGCGCAGGCGGCGAACATCGACGGTTGGGGCGCGGGGGTGTCCCTGCGCCCCGGCCCCTGATCAGAACTTGGCCGTTTCGGGGCCGAAGTGCTTCTCGATCAGCGCGTTCAGGCTGCCGTCATCCTTCATCGACTGGATGGCGGCGTCGAACTTGGCCTTGAGCTCGGTATCGCTTTCCCGCAGGCCAAGACCCACACCGCCGCCAAGCTGCACATCCTCGCCGACAAACATCAACTCACCGCCCGATTCCGCGACGATCGGTGCCAGGAAATCCTTGTCGGCGAACACGGCCGCTGCCTCGCCGTTGCGGACAGCAGCGATGGTTTCGTCCGGGGTCGCGAATTCCAGCAGGGTTGCGCCGGATTCGGCGACATAGCCGGCCTGGATCGTCGAGACCTGCGCCGAGACCACGCCGCCAAGATCGGCATCAGCCGCCGTTGCCACAAAGGCCGAGGCGGCTGGCGGGAAGTAGTTCTGGCTGAAATCGATGACCTCGTCACGCTCGTCCGTGATGCTCATCCCGGCGATGATCACGTCATAGTTGCCGGACTGGAGGTTCGGGATGATGCTGTCCCATTCGTTGGTGACCCATTCGCAGGTCAGTTCCGCGCGCTTGCAAAGCTCGTCGCCCACGTCACGCTCAAAACCCGCGACTTCACCGGCATCGTTGATGAAGTTGAAGGGCGGATAGGCCCCCTCGGTACCAAGCCGCACCACGTCCTGCGCGAAAGCAGCACCCGATACCGCGATCAGCGCGGTCGCAAGAAGCAGTCTTTTCATCCTTCAGTCTCCCTTTGGTTGGATGGTCGTCTTTTTCTTCGCCAATGCCTTCAGAACCACCGGCGTTCCATGGTTGCAATCGTGCCGTCCGCCAGCATCGCCGCAAGTGCTGCGTTCAGCTTCGTGAGAAGGTCGGTATTGCCCTTGCAGACCGCCATACCGACACCGTCGTCCAGCAGCAAGTCAGAGTAAAGGAATTCAAGCCCCTGCGCCCGGACAAAATCGGCGATGTCGCTGCGGGTCTGGAACGGGCCCAGCGCAAGGTCGACCCGGCCCAGACGCAGCGCTTCCAGCACCTCGGGTTCGGTGGAAAAGCTTAGGTGGCGGTAGCCCTGGTCGCTGAGATGCGCCTCGTGGACGGTGCCCGACTGGACAGCGGTCAGGGCCTGTGCCGGTTCGGGCGCGCCGGGGCGGCCGATGTACCATTCCTTTGGGTCGGTCTGGTGGTAGGTCAGGGTGAAATCGACCAGCCGCCTGCGGTCTTCGGTGACGGCCATGCCGCCAAGGACGATATCGAACTCACCCGCCATGACGCCGGGGATCAGCTGATCGAAATTCGCAAGGGTCCAGCGGCAGTCGAGGACGGCGCGGGTGCACACCTCGTCCATCAGGTCACGCTCGAACCCGGTGATCACCCCCGCCGCGTCGACATGGGTATAGGCGGGAAACGGGGCGTCGGTGCCGATCACCACCGGCTCGCTTGCGGCAAGCGTCAGCCCGGTGGCCACGGCGGCAATCGCGCCCGCGCAGCCCATCACGCCGCCGTTGAGGATAGAAACCCGCGCAGGCGTTCACTGCGCGGGGCGCGGAACAGGGTATCGGGCGGACCTTCCTCTTCGATAAGGCCCTGATGCAGGAAGATGATGTGATCGGAACAATCCGCCGCCAGCTTCATGTCATGGGTCACGAGGATCATCGTGCGCCCTTCATCGGCCAGCGCGCGGATGACGCGGATCACCTCTTGCTCCAACTCCGGATCAAGGGCCGAGGTCGGCTCGTCGAACAGCAGCGCGCGGGGCTCCATGCACAGCGCCCGGGCAATCGCGGCGCGCTGCTGCTGACCGCCGGAAAGCTGGGCGGGCCAGGCATCGGCCTTTTCCGCGATTCCGACCTTGGCGAGGTAATGGCGCGCCTTCTCCTCCACCTCCTTGCGGTCGCGTTTCAGCACCGTCACCGGGGCTTCCATCACGTTCTGCAGGACGGTCAGATGCGCCCAAAGGTTGAACTGCTGGAACACCATCGAAAGGTTGGTGCGGATCCGGGTGACCTGCGCGCGGTCGGCGGGGTGGCGGCCAAGGCCGTGACCGCGCCACTTTACCGCCTCACCCTCGAACCGGATCTCGCCCTGCTGGCTGTCTTCCAGAAGGTTGCAGCAGCGCAGCAGCGTCGACTTGCCCGACCCGGAAGAGCCGATGAGCGATACGACATGCCCGCGCGGGGCAACAAGATCGACGCCTTTGAGCACCTCCAGCTGGCCATAGCATTTGTGCAGATTGTGGAGGGCGATGACCGGTGCGTCGGAAACCGTGGGATCAGGCTGGGCTGGGGGCATTGGCGCTCGGGGCAGAAGGGCGGGTCGGTTTCATCTAGGGCGAAGAATGCCACGCTTTGCAACGAGGAATCGACAGCCGGAGGGTTCGCAGTCGGGGCATAGGGTCAATCCGGCGCGGCACCGGGCGGGTTTGGCACGGCCAGATAGGCCGCCTCGGGAATGCGGATGAGGCCTTTCAGGTGCAGGGCCTGTCGGTCTTCTGGTCCAAGCGCGGCGATGGCGTCCTGAAGGGCGGCGAAGGTCACGGCCGCATCGGTGCCCAAAGCGGCGATATAGGGCAGACCCGGCGTCGGCTCGGTCCGGGCGATCACGCGGAGGCGGTCGGTCACGGCGTCGACACCCTGCATCATCGCCCAGGTCACCGCGTCAAGCGCTGCGATATCCGCCCTGCCATCGGCCACGGCGCGGGCAGAGGCCTGATGGCCGCCGGTCCGCAGGCTCGGGGGCAAGCGCAGACCCAGCCGCCGGGCATGCACCTGCGGCGCGGCCCAGCCCGATTGCGACAGGCCTTCGTTATAGGCGAAGGGGGCGTTGTCGAAATCGGCGAGGCCGGCGCGCGGATCGTCGGCGCGAACGACGAAAACCGAACAGTAATACCCGGGCGGACAGTCCGCAACGCCATGGTCCGGCGTGCCGACACAAGCCACCCGCCCGTAAAGACGCGCGCGGAACGGGTAGCCGCAGGTTTGCGACAGGACCAGATCGGGTGAGGTCCAGGCGGGAAAATAGGCCGCTTCGCCCCGGGTCAGCCTCTCGGGCGCGGCAATGCCACGCGCGGACAGGTTCTGGCGGATCAGAGCCCAGTAGCGATCATTCGCGGCCTGGGCCGGGCCGAAATCATACATGCCAAGGCTGGCGATCACACCTCATCCTCACGCACGGCCTTCTGGCGGGCCTGCGCGGATTCCACGTCGGTCAGGCCCAGAAGTGTGGCGACCATCCGCATCAGGCGGTCTTCCAGCGCGTCGCGTTGGCCATCGGCCAGGGCGACGGACCACAAAGCCTCCATCACCTCGGCGCGGTCTTCCAGCGCGGTCGCGGCTTTCAGCGCCTGGGTGAAGCGGACGGTATCCGGGGCCTCGGCCTCGATCTCTTCCGCCTCGGTCCGAAGCTTCGCGGCTTCAAACGGGCCGACCTGGTGGCGGTGGGCGAGGACACGGTCGATCCGCTCCACCTCTTCGGCGGAGTATAGACCATCGGTCTTGGCCACACGGACCAGAAGCGCCGCTAGCGCCAGGCGCGCGTCGGGTTTGGTCAGGGGCTCGGGGGCGGGGGCCAAAAGGCGGCGGAGGATGTCGATCATCGCTTTGATCTAGGGCTTTGCGGCGCGCTTGAAAAGGCCTGCAAGCCGGTTGCCGCTTAGCGCCAACTCCTCGGCCAACCCAAAGGGCGGGTTCAACACAAAGAGGCCCGAGCCTTCCATCCGGTGGCCATCGCGCGCGGGGGGAAAGCGCACCTCATGCCGCAAGCCGTCGGGGAAAGCCGATTGCAGCGCCGCGACCATCGGACGTTCAGCGCCGCCCTGCAGGATCGGATACCACAGGACCAGCACGCCGACGTTCCACTTGGCCGCAATCGCGGCCATGTGGCGGGGGATCGCGTCGTAATCGGCCTTCACCTCGTAGGACGGGTCGATCAGCATCAGCCCGCGCCGGGGGGTGGGGGGCGTCAGGGCCAACGCAAGCTCGAACCCGTCGCGCTGGTAGACATGCGCCCCCCAGTCCCCGGCCACCGCGCGCAGATGCGCAACCTCCTGGCGGTGCAACTCGGCCAGGTGGAGGGTATCCCCCTCACGCAGGCCCAGCGCCGCGATCAGGGGCGAGCCGGGATAGGCCTGGGGGCCATAACCTGCCCGCGCCTCGTCCAGGCGCTGGCGGTAAGGATGGTCCGGCGGAAAGACGGATTCGGCCAGCGCGATGCCTGCCGCCGCCTCACCCGTCTTGACCGCTTCGGGCGCGGAGAGGTCATAGACCCCGCGCCCGGCATGGGTTTCGATATAGCTAAGCGGTTTGTCCTTGCGGGTCAGGTAGTCCAGCATCCAGGCGAGGGCCGAATGCTTGTGCACATCCGCCAGATTGCCCGCATGGTAAAGATGTTGGTAGGACAGCATCCGCCTGCCCTACCCCGCTTTTCCGCGCCTGAAAAGCCATGGCCCTTGCCCCGCCACGCCGCGGGGCATACATGGCCCTGAACGATTGGCCGAGGACCTGATGGAACTTTTCGCACCCGAGGCTCTGGCAGCCCTTGGCCAGGTCATCATCGCCGACCTTGCGCTTGCCGGGGACAATGCCATCGTGATCGGCCTTGCCGCAGCCGGCCTGCCGAAAGAGCTGCGCGCCAGGGCGATCCTTCTCGGCATCATTGCCGCCACGGTGATGCGGATCGGCTTTGCGCTTGTCACCACGCAACTCCTTGCGGTCACCGGGCTTTTGTTCGCCGGTGGCATCCTTCTGCTTTGGGTGTGCTGGAAGATGTGGCGCGAACTCTCTACCCCGCACACCGCCGAAGACGCGGGCGTGGAGGCCCTTGCCAATGCCGATCTGAACGCGGACGGCGCAGTTGCCACCGGTGTCCCGCGCAAGACCTTTGGCCAGGCGGCCCTGCAGATCGTGGTCGCCGACGTGTCGATGAGCCTTGACAACGTGCTGGTCGTGGCGGGCATCGCGCGAGAGCATCCGGCGGTCATGGTCATCGGCCTTGTCCTTTCCATCGCGCTGATGGGGCTTGCGGCAAGCTTCATTGCCCGCATCCTGAGCCGGTATCGCTGGATCGCCTATCTGGGCCTTCTGGTCATCCTTTACGCCGCCCTCAAGATGGTCTGGGACGGTTGGCACGAGTTGGAGCCGGTCCTGATGCAGGCCATGGGATGATGGTCGGAATCCGGCTGGCAGTACGTCCCGCCCGGCCTATCTGACATGCAAAGAGGGGTCGCCATGCCAATCATGATGCCAACCGTCACGCTTTACGCCATCACCGCCGCCGTGTTCCTGATCCTGGATGCGATCATGCTGACGCTGGTGATGAAACCGCTCTTCACCCGCCATATCGGCCCTCTCCTCGTCGAACCGATCCGCTATGCGCCGGCTTTGCTGTTCTACCTTGGCTATGTGGCGGGGCTGGTCTACCTTGTCGCGCTGCCCGCGCTGCGCGATGCGTCCCTGCCGGTTCTGCTACCGGCGCTGATCATCGGGCTGATGGCTTACGGCACGTATGAGTTTACCTCATATGCCGTGATGCGCGACTGGCACTGGTCGATGGTCGCGACCGATGTCACCTGGGGCGGGGTCCTGACCGCGTTTGCCGCCTGGGCCGGGGTCACCCTGACACGCATGATCTACGGCTAGGACAGGAGATCGCGATGATCCTTTACGGCATTTCCACCTGCGACACCTGCAAGAAGGCGCTGAAGGCGCTGACCAATGCCGGGCGTGAGGTGACGTTTCGCGACATCCGCGCCAACCCCCTGGGTGAGGCCGAGATTGCGACAATCGTGGGCGAGTTCGGCTCACGGGCGGTCAATACCCAGTCCACCACCTACCGCGCCTTCGGTGATTTCCTCAGGGCGTCGGAACCCGAAGCGCAGATTGCAGCACAACCTGCGGTGATGAAACGACCGGTCATTCAGGACGGCGACCGCTGGTATCTGGGCTGGGATGCGGCAACCGAGGCTGCCCTTACCACCTGACCCGCCCCGGCACGTCCTGGCGCAGGCCTACAACAGGCGCAGATCGCCCGCGGATTCCTTGCCGTCCCGACCTGACTGCAACTCATACCCGATCTTCTGGTTGTCGTTCAGGCCCTTCAGCCCGGCACGTTCAACCGCAGAAATGTGCACGAAGACGTCCTTGCCGCCGTTATCGGGCGCAATGAAGCCATAGCCTTTGGTGGAATTGAACCATTTCACGGTGCCTGTCGGCATGCCGCTTCTCCTCTGCGAACCCCCCGCGGCGAGATTGCCACGGGTCGTGCCACCCTGCGCCGATGCCGTCAGTCCCGACGACGCGCTGAATTTTGGCAGCCACGTCAGGATGATGCCAAGGATTCGCGGAAAATCAAGCAGTAAGGCGCGAATTTGCGGTGGAAAGGAAACGATCAGCCGAAATCGGCCCTGCCCCTTTACACAGCAGAACCAACAGAAGAAAGATCCAGAAGCCGCGCTGATCCAGGATCAGGCCGTCCGGGGCATTGTCGAACCAGGCCCCCGGCGCCGCCGCGTGACCATAGATGTCGGTCAGGCTTTGCACCGTGACGAACCCCACCATCCCCAGCGCCGCCAGCCGGGTAAAAAGGCCAAGCACGAGCAGGACCGGCAGCGCAAACTCGGCCCAGGCGCCGGCAATGACCACCAGCCAGTGCCAAAGCCCCATCTGGCTTGCGTCGTAACCGACCGCCTCGAACACCCTGGGAAAGATCTGCGCATAGGCCCCAAGCGAGGGCGTGAACGGCCCGTCCAGCTTGGTCATCGCCGAGGACCAGAAATAGCCGAGCAGCACCGCCGCAAACAGCGCGCGGGCAAGCGTCGGGAGCAGCCAGTCCGCCTGGCGGGCAGCGCCCGCCGCAAAGCCGTCGTAAAGCCGGATCAAACTTGTCACTGCAAAACTCCTGTCATCGCCCGGCCGGTCATCAGAACGCCGAGGGTTGTCGCAAGATCAAAGTCTTTTCCCGCAAGCGCTGCGCTTTCGCCCAAAGTCTTTCGCTCCAGAAGCCCGGCCAGAAACGCCCCTCCCCCCGGTGGCAACAGGTGCGGGACGGGATCAAACTCGGCGCGCAGGACCACCACGTCCTGCGCTCCCGTAACCGGGGTAGGACCGGCGGTATGATTGGGCGCCCAGATCGCATAGAGTGGCCAGGGCGAGCGGATCAGCCGCAGCGCGGGGGCGAGGGTAAAGCGCAAGGTGGCGATGTCCCGGCTTGGAAGGCCCTGAAGCTCTTCGACCGCGA
>NCDS01000055.1 GCA_002280315.1 Rhodobacterales bacterium 32-66-7
CGAACGCCCAGAGCGGCTTTGCGGCCTCTGCCGAAGCGCCCGCCTGCTGCGTTGCCTGCTGCGCGGCCTCAAGGGCCGGGTTGGCAAGCGCGGGTGCGGAAAGGACGAGGGAAAAGGCGGCAAACGCCGAAAGAACTGAACGCATCACACTCCCGTCACCCCGCCACGGCCGGGGCTCACCCAGATTATAGGACGATGCGACGGGAAAGCCTGCCGCAGCCTTGTCCTGCCCTGCGTAGCAGGGGCGCAGCGGATGTGAAGTCACATCGCTGAATGGCGGGTGAAATGGTGCGGAAACAAAAAACCCCCTTCTCTTGAGAGGAGGGGGTTTGGGTGGTGGTGGTCAGCACCACCCTGCTGCGACTAGCTTCGCCTTCGGCTCAGCAAGTCTCGCTGCCCCTCCTCTGAAGAGGAGGGGCGACTCCCTCACTTCTTCGGCTTTTCCGTCCGGCTGCCGCGCAGCTTGCGGTGGGCCGAGAGGTCCAGCACTTCGCCGGGCGTGCCGTCATCCTGCAGCAGGCCGAGGCGGCGGGCCACTTCCTGATAGGCTTCTTCCTCGCCGCCCAGATCGCGGCGGAAGCGGTCCTTGTCGAGCTTTTCGCCGGTCGCCATGTCCCACAGGCGGCAGCCGTCGGGGCTGATCTCGTCGGCCAGGATCACGCGGCTGTAGTCGCCGTCCCAGATGCGGCCGAATTCCAGCTTGAAGTCGATCAGGCGGATATTGATGGCGGCGAACATGCCGCACATGAAATCATTCACCCGGATCGCCATGGGAGACCGCCGCAATCATCGGAAAGACATAGCCGCCGATCAGGACGTAATGCAGGTGCGCCACGACGAAATGGGTGTCGTGGACCTGCCAGTTGAACGGCACCACCGCCAGCATCACCCCGGTCAGCCCGCCGATCACGAAAGTGGCAAAGAACCCCAGAAGCCAAAGCATCGGCAGCTCTAGCCGCACCTGGCCTTTCCAGAGCGTGCCGATCCAGGAAAAGATCATCACCGCCGTAGGCACCGCCACCAGCGTCGAGGCGGCGGAAAAGAACGCAAGCCCCATATGCGGGATGCCGGTGGTGAACATGTGATGGACCCAAAGCCCGAAGCTCAGGACCGCCAGCGACACCGCCGCCGCCACGACCCAGCCGTAGCCCAGAAGGTTGGTCTGCGCCATGACCGGCAGGACGGTGGCGATCATCCCGGCGGCGGGCAGGAAGATGATATAGACCTCCGGATGGCCGAACAGCCAGAAAAGGTGTTGCCACAACAAGGGGTCGCCGCCGTTTTCAACCTGGAAGAACGGCCAGTCGAAGGCGCGCTCCACCTCCAGCAGCAGCGACCCCAGGATCATCGGCGGGAACGCCGTCAGGATCATCACCGCCACGATCAGGATGAACCAGGCAAAGATCGGCATCCGCGCCAGGCTCATCCCGGCGGCGCGGTAGCGCAGGACGGTCACGATCACCTCGATCGCCGCCGAGATCGCCGAAACCTCGATCGAGGTGATGCCCAGAAGCCAGACATCCGGCCCGATCCCCGGCGAGAATGCGGCCGAGGAGAGCGGCGGATACATGAACCAGCCGCCATCGGGTGCAAGGCCCATCAGCATGGCGATGATCACCGCCGAGCCGCCGAACATGTAGACCCAAAGCCCGTAGGCCCCGAGCCGGGGAAACGCCATGTCGCGGGTGCCGAGCATGCCGGGCAACAGAAGGACCGCCATCGCCTCGAAGAACGGGATGGCGAACAGGAACATCATCACCGTGCCATGCATGGTGAAGACCTGGTTGTAGACCTCCGGTGCCAGGAAGGCCGACCCCGGGGTCGCCAGCTGCGCTCGGATCAGCATCGCAAGGATGCCGCCGATCAGGAAGAAGCTGGTGGCGACGATCAGAAAGAGGGTGCCGATGTCGTTGTTGTTGCTGGTGGTCAGCCAGCCCCGAAAGCGCTGGTCCGACGACCAGATCGGCATGAGCGCGCGGTGCAGCCGCAGCGCTGCGGCGCGCTGGGCAGGGGTCTGGTCTGCGCGCTGGTCTGGGCGCTGGTCTGGGCGCTGGTCGGGGCGTTCGGCGGTGCGTTCGGCGGGGCCTTGGTTGGCGGCTTCGGAGGAAGCGGTCATGGCGCGCCTCCTTGCAGAAAGGCCGCCCAGGCTGCCGGGTCATGCGCCTCGACGGAAAAGACATGGCCGGCGTAGCCGGTGCCGCTGAACTCGGCACTTTGGCCGGCATAGGTGCCGGGGGTGGCCGCCTCGATCCGCAGCACGTTCACGCGGCCCGGGATCGCATCAAGCTTGCCCGCAAGCTGCGGGACCCAGAACGAATGCACCACGTCACGGCTGGTGATCCGCACATCCACCGGTCGGCCCGCCGGGATGTGCAGCACGTCTTCGGTCCGAAGTGCGGGGTCGTCGGCATAGCGAAAGGTCCAGGCCCACTGCCGCGCCTCCGCCTCGACCGTGACCAGATCGGGGGCGGCGCGGGGCAGGAGCCGTTCCCCGATCATGAGGCCATAGCCGGTCAGGGCCGCCAGCGTGACCATCGGAAACGCGAGGCCCAGGCCCCAGATCCAGACCGGTGTCCCACGCTCACCCTCGTCCGACGGCGCGGCGCGGCTGGCCAGGCCCGCCAGCACCAGCCCCATGACCAGAAGAAAGATCGCTGCCGCGCCGATCAGCATGACCCACCAGATATCGGCGATGGCCACGGCTGCCGGACCGGCAGGATGCAGGATCGACAGCCGTTCCGTGCAACCGCTGGCCAGGTTCAGCGTTGTCCCAAGCGCAACCCCGTGAAGGAGCCGCCGATGCCGCAAAAGATCCCGCAAAGCGCCGGGGAGGAGACGGAGTTTCAGGACCCGATCCAGAACGCCCCTGGCTTTGAACAGACCGAAACCCGGATGGCGATCTGGGGTCATCCCCTGCACGCGATGTCGGTCGCGTTCCCCGTGGCGCTGACCTACTGCGCCTTCGGGGCCGACGGCCTTTACTGGTGGTCGGGTGAGGAGCGTTGGGCCTGGGCCGGGCTCTGGGCCTCGGGGACCGCTTTCCTGTTCGGACTTCTGGCCGGGGCGTCGGGTACGGCGGAACTGCTGCTGGTGCCCGGCATCCGCATCCGCGCCGCCGCCTGGACGCATTTCGTGATCGCGGTGATGCTGCTCGCACTTCTGGGGCTGAACTGGGGCTGGCGGATGACCGGATATCAGGCGGCCGTCCTGCCCTGGGGCATCCTCATGTCGGGATTTGCGGTCATCGTGGTCACGGCGACAGGCTGGCATGGCGGCAAACTCGTTTTCGACTACAGATTGGGGATATCGAAAGGCAGCTGACGCCCGAGCGGCTCCAAGAGCCAGGACGGCAGCGCCGCGTCGATGAAATCGGGGTCGGCAAGATCGGGTTTGGCGAGGACGAGGACCAGGATGCCGATGAAGAGGCAAGCGATCAGGATCGTCGGGATCAGCGGTTCGGGCGGCTCATGCTCGCCCTTGGTTTCGGCGACCTCGATGATGGTATGGCCGACCCAGGCGTGAAGCGCGACCAGACCGGCGATCAGGATGAACTTGCCGAAGATCCAGACGGTGAAGACATCGCGCAGGAAGATCAGGACGGTGCCGGAAGCGATGGCAAGCACCGCCGCCGGGGTGATCACCCAGACATAGCCATAGTGCGTGGCGCGGCGGATCTCGGCGAATTGGGCCTGCACGATGGCGCGGTCATGCCGGGCCAGCATGCGGGGCAGGGCCAGAAGCCCCGCCATCCAGATCGACACGAAGATCAGGTGAAGCGCCTTGACATGCGGGATCAGCCCGTCAAGCCAGATCATGCCGCCTGCCTCATGCTGCGCCAGGCGCGTCCGGCCAGCATCGCGCCCCAGGCGGCATAGGCCAATCCGGCGGGCATCCACATGATCAATCCGCCCAGGGTCTGGTCGGCCAGAGGCGACAGGCCCCAGACATCGGTGGTCAGCGCATGCGTGGCGTAAAGGGCCTTTGGCGCAAGCGTCAGGATCGCGCCGAGCATCCCCATCGTGACATAGGCCCCGAACACCCAAAGCGCCCCCGCCCCGTGCGGCTGCGAAAACGCCGCGCGCCAGAAGGCGAAGGCGCTGGCCAGAAGGCTCGCCTGCATCGCCCAGTAGACCGCCTTGTGGCCAAGGGCTGCGTCATAGGCGGCGGGCAGGTGCCAGAGCCAAAGCGCTGCCGTGGCGGCCAGAAACGGCAGGCCCACCGACGTTGCTCCGCGCGCAGGGCGCGAAAGGGCCAGAAGCGGTGCGGCGACCGCAACCAGCAGCACATGATGCACCACCCGGGCCGAAAACAAGGCCGACGACAGCGCGCAGAGCGGCGACAGGAACACGACCGCCAGCACCACCATGCCCGCCACGCCGGGACGGCTGCGCCCGGCCCAAAGCGCCAGGGCCGCCATCAGCGCCAGCGCAAAGGGGTCAAGGTTCCAGCTTGTCCAAAGCTCGGCCGGGGTGGGTGCCGGGCCGCAATAGCTCCCCTCCCAGGCGATCATGGCGCGCCCAGCCGGTAGGCGACGATCTGATCGGCGACGCGCGGCTTCAGGATCGAATTGCCGCCGACCGCCCAGACCACATAGTCGATCCCGTCATGGGTAAAGACCGCCGGGATCGACACCGCCGGGGCGGCGACAAGATCGGACCAAAGCTCCTCTCCCGTCGCTGCATCAAGCGCGCGGACCCGGTTGTCCATCGACGCGCCGATCATCACCACCCCGCCCGAGGTCTTGACCGGACCGCCAAGCGTGGGCGACCCCCAGGCGCTGAAGCCGTAGAACCCCCATTGCTGCGCCAATCCGAACGGCCGTTCATAAAGCCGCTCGCCGGTGTTGAGGTCATAGGCCGAAAACGTGCCATAGGGCGGCTCCCAGCAGGGCAGGCCTAGCGGGCTGCGCCATTCGAACAGCTCGATCCCGTAGGGTGAGCCTTCCTGGGCATAGAACCCCCGCTCGTTGCCGCTGGCCGGTCCGCCACCGGTTGCCGCCTGCACCTCGGCCTCATAATCGGCGCGGGGGATCAGGCGGATCACCTGCACCACCTGCGAGGTGTTGACATAAAGGATGCCGGTACGCGGATCGACCGCCGCCCCGCCCCAGTTGTTACCCCCGGCCGTCGCGGGCCACAGGAACGACCCCTGTTCCGACGGGGGGGTGTAAAGCCCGTCATAGCGGTAGCGTTCGCGGTCGCGTGAGCATTGGCCAAGGGACAGCATGTCGGCGATCGGCCAGACCTCGGGCACGTCGGAATGGTCGATGGTCGGGGTCGGCACATCGGCGAAGGGCTGGGTCGGTGACACCACCTCACCTTCGGCGTCGCTGGGCGGCACGGCGCGTTCCTCGACCGGGAACAGCGGCGCGCCGGTGCGGCGGTCAAGGACGAAGATGAAGCCCTGCTTGGTGGTCTGCACCAGCGCGGGCACAGTCTCGCCGCCGCGCTCAAGATCGACCAGCGTCGGGGCTGACGGGGTATCATAATCCCAGATGTCGTGATGGACGTGCTGGAAGCTCCACTCCACCTCGCCCGTCTCGATCCGGAGCGCGGTGATGGAGGTTGCAAGCGGGATATCCTCGGTCCGGTTGCCGCCGTAATAATTGGGCGAGGGCGAGGAGACCGGGACATAAACCAGCCCAAGCGCTTCATCGACCGACATCGACGACCAGATGTTCGCGGTGCCGGTCTGCGGGATCAGCTCTTCGGGGATGAACCCGGTGTCCCACAGAAGCTCACCCGTGCGGGCATCGACCGCCATCAGGTTGCCCGGCGGTTCAACCGTATAGGCCCAGTCCTTGCCGGCCCAGCCGATCAGGATGGTGTTGCCGACAACGGTGGGCGGTTGCAAAAGCGAGAACGGGAAGACATCGTTCGTCTCGTTCCAGACATTGACGTTCAAGACACCGTTTTCGCCGAATTCGGCGCAAGGTTGGCCGGTGTCGGCATCGACCGCATGCAGCGTCGCGTCCATCGTGCCGATCAGCACCCGCTTTTCGCACGGCCCCTCGGCCCCGCTTTCCCAATAGGCGACGCCCCGGTTCTTCAGGGCGGGCTGGGTCAGCGCCTCCAGCGTCGATTCGGTATCATAGCGCCAACGCTCGGCCCCCGTGGCGGGGTCGAGGGCGAGGATGCGGTAGAACGGCGTGCCAAGATACAGCGTCTCGTTGGCATAGATCGGCGTCGCGGACCACACGGTTTCGGGCAGATCGCCCGACCCGTCGGAGACGTCACCGGTCCGCACCTCCCAGGCGCGTTCGAGGCGGGAGATGCTTTCGGGGGTCAGGCTTTCGGCATCGGCGAACTTGGTCGCGGCGAGGGTGCCGTTGAAGGTATCCCAGACCGGCTGGTCGGACAGGGCCGGCGTGGCAAGCGTGGCAAGCGTGGCCGTCAAGGAGAAAAGCTTCACAGCACGACCCTCCGCTTCGTGGTGAACCGGCTGGCCAGCAGGGCAAGGGCAGCCACCACCATCGCCGCCAGAAGCAGGGTCTGCATCAGGAAGAACGCGGCGATTGCGGTCAGGATCATGACGAACAGGACAAACCCCAGTACCGGAGCCCAGAACCGGGCAGGCACCAGCCCGTCCACCAGAAGAATGCCAAGCAGTGTCGCCGAACCGACTGCACCGGCCAGCGCAAGATAGGCGCCGATGGTGCCATCAACACCGGTATCGGGTGCAAGCGCCGCGTAGCCCGCAAGGACCACCCCGGCAAGCGTGAAGACGAATGAGACGGGTAACAACATCAGACAGCCTTTCCTTGGTCTGTCTGCTTAACCGGTGGGGGCAAGCTGCGTTCCCTTGGTTTTCCCGGTGCCTGCGTCCTGCTTGCCGTGGAACGAACCCCGCTTCTGCCGGGTTCAACCTGTGGGTCGCCCAAAACGCCCCGATTTTGCCGGGACGGAGGCAGGTCCAGATCGCTCTGTCCCGGCGTCTGTCACCGAAACGGGGGTTTGCAAGCATCGGCCCGGTCTTTCATCGACATCTTTCGGCCCGGAGCAAGCACCTCCCTCAGCCCACGCCTTGGCCCATGGTCCGGCCCATGCCTTGGCCCATGGTCCTGACTGGGCACCCTCTGGGTCGGACTGTCGGTCCGGCCGCACCCCAACCGCACAAAGGATACGCCATGTTTGACCAGTACACCGCCGCCTTCATCATCTTCGGCATCCTCTTTGCCATCTGCATGATCGGCCTTTTCATGTCCAACACCGCCTCGGACCGCCAGCATGGCGGCAGCGGGCGGCATCGGCAGGACGGCCGCATCGACAGTTCGGACGACCTCCGCGCCGGTTCGGGACGCGCCTCGACCGGCCTTCGGTAAGGCCTGTCCGGCATGAGAGGGGGAGGGGGCAGGATGTTTCACCCGCCTTCAGACGTAAAAATGGCTCCGCGAGAGGTCCCCGGCTTCTCGCGGCGCAGGTTCCTTTCGAAAGGATGCCATCGTGGCTGCACGTCCCGTCTGGAAAGGGCAGCTTCGGCTGTCATTGGTTTCGATTGCGGTCGAGATGTATACCGCCACGGTGAGCGGCGCGCGCGTGACGTTTCGGCAGATCCACAAGCCCTCGGGCAAGCCGATCAACTATGAAAAGGTGGCGGCAGGCGTCGGGCCGGTCGACAAGGACGACATCTTCAGCGGCTACGAGGTCGAGAAGGATGAGTTCCTGCTGATCGACCCGAAAGAGATCGACGCCATCAAGCTTGAGACGAAGAAGACGTTCGAGCTGGTGCAGTTCGTCAGCCAGACCGACATCTCGCCGCTCTACTACGACTCGCCCTATTATCTGGTCCCGGCCGACGATCTGGCCAAGGATGCCTACCGCGTGGTGCGCGATGCCTTGCGCGCCTCGGGCAAGGTCGGTCTTGGCCAGATCACCATGCGCGGGCGGGAACATCTGGCGGCGGTGCGGGCCTGTGGCGACGGCCTTCTGGTCGAAACCCTGCGCTACGCCGATGAGGTGCGCGCCGCCGACCCCTTGTTTTCCGACATCAACGAGGCGGTGGCCGACCCTGACCTTCTGGACGTGGCAACCGCGCTGATCGACCGCAAGACCGCACCCTTCAAGGCCGAGGCGTTCAAGGACCACTACTCCATCGCGCTGCGCGAGATGATCGAGGCCAAGCGCGCCAACCGCAAGACCCCGCGCGTGTCGACCGAAGGCGCGCCGACCGCGCCCTCTGGCAACGTGATCGACCTGATGGCCGCGCTGAAGGAAAGCCTTGCGAAATCGGGTGGCGCGCCGAAGCCGGGTGGGGCTGGAAAGAAACCGGCGGCCAAGGCGGCCAAGCCTGCCGAGAGGGATGCCACGGCGGATAAGCCGAAGGCCAGCCCGCCCAAGGCTACTCCCCGCCGGGCCAGCGCGAAATGACCCGCGCGCTGGATGACTACCGCACCAAGCGGAACTTCGACCGCACGTCCGAGCCTGCGGGGACGGTCGCAGCCCTTTCGGGCGGGCGGTCCTTTGTGGTCCAAAAGCACGCGGCGACCCGGCTCCACTGGGATTTTCGGCTGGAATGGGACGGTGTCCTTCTTAGCTGGGCGGTGACGCGGGGCCCAAGCGCCGATGTCAGCGCCAAGCGGCTCGCGGTGCGCACCGAAGACCATCCGCTGGATTATGGCGATTTCGAGGGCACCATTCCAAAGCCCGAATACGGGGCAGGGACCGTGATGCTGTGGGACCGGGGCACCTGGGCCCCGAAGGGCGATGTCGAGGCCGGGCTGGCCGGGGGGATGCTGAAGTTTGTCCTCCAGGGCGAACGGATGCGCGGCGCCTGGGTTCTGGTCCGGATGAAGCCGCGGTCGGGCGAAAAGCGGGAAAACTGGCTTTTGATCAAGGAACACGACGCGCATGAGACCGACGAAACCGAAGGTCTGGTCACCGCGCATCTGACCAGCGTCAAGACCGGTCGGTCGATGGACGAGATCGCGTCGGGTGCTGCCCCCAAGGCCCGGAAGGTGCAGCCGTCCCGGCGCAAGCCCGACCCGCCGCCGTTCCGCCCGTTGCAGCTGGCGATGCTGCACAGCGCGGTGCCCGCCGGGGACAACTGGCTGCATGAGGTGAAGGTGGATGGTTACCGCTGCCTTGCCGCCCTGGGGGGTGGTGCGGCCCGGCTTTACACCCGCAACGGCCTGGACTGGACCCGCCAGTTCGGCGCGCTGGTCCCGGCCTTCGGGACGATTGCCTGCGACACCGCGCTGATCGACGGCGAGGTGGTGGCCGCAGGCGTCGAACGGCAGGCGTTCTCGGCCTTGCAGGACCGGCTGATGCGCGGCGGCCCGTTGGAGTTTGTCGCCTTCGACCTGCTTTTGGTCGACGGGCAGGATCTGACGCCGCTGCCGCTTCTGGACCGCAAGGCCAGGCTGGAGCAGCTTTTGGCCGGGGCGGATCCGGCGATCCGCTACTCCACCCATATCGAGGGGCATGGTGCGGCGGCCTGGGCGCAGGTCTGCGCCGCCGGGCGTGAAGGCCTCGTGTCAAAGCTGGCCACAGCCCCCTATCGCGCGGGTCGGCACGGCAGTTGGGTCAAGTTGAAATGCGACAAGCGGCAAGAGTTCGTGGTCTGCGGCTGGTCGCCCTCGGCCACCAGGGGGCGGCCCTTCGCCTCGCTTCTGATGGGGGCTTACGAGGCCGGTCAGCTGGTCTATCGCGGCCGTGTCGGCAGCGGCTTTGGCGAACGCGAATTCGCCCAGCTGGTGCCGCTTCTGGAGCGGCGGGCGCGGAAGACCAGTCCCTTCGCCAGCCCCCCGCCCGCCGAGGCACGGTCCGCCCGCTGGGTCACCCCCGATCTGGTGGCCGAGGTGAAGTTCGCCGAGCTTACCGCCGATGGCCATATCCGCCACGGCACCTGGCAGGGGCTGCGGTTGGACAAACCGGCGGGGACTGTCGCGTTGGAACGGGCCGAGGATGAACCGATGGCAGAAAAGCAGACCGGTACGCTTGAGATCCAGGGGATCTCGATCACCCATCCCGAGCGTGATGTCTATGGCGATGGCTATGGCGATGGCGTGACCAAGGGCGAGGTCGCCCGGTATTACGCCGACATGGCCGACCTGATCCTGCCGTTCGCGAAGAACCGCCCGCTGTCCTTGTTGCGCTGTCCGGATGGGGTGGCGGGGCAATGCTTCTTTCAAAAGCATCGCGGGGTGGGCATGTCGGAGGCGATCGACACGGTTGCGATCTCGGACGCCAGGGAAGATGCCGATTACATCACGCTCGCCTCGGCCAGGGGACTGGTCGCCGCGACCCAGATGGGCGCGATCGAGTTTCACATCTGGGGCGCGCAGAACAAGACGCTGGAGCAGCCCGACCGCATCGTCTTCGACCTTGACCCGGATGAGGGGCTGGCGTTTTCCGCCGTGCGCGAGGCTGCGGTAGACCTGCGCGACCGGCTGGAGAAGATGGGCCTTGCCTCGGTGCCGATGCTGTCGGGCGGCAAGGGTATCCATGTCATCGTGCCGCTGCGTCCGGCGGCGGACTGGGCGACGGTGAAGCTCTTTTCGCGGACGGTCGCGGTCCTTCTGGCCGATGCAAGCCCGGACCGGTTCGTGGCCACCATGTCCAAGGCCAAGCGCAAGGGGCTGATCTTCATCGACTGGCTGCGCAACGAACGCGGTGCTACGGCCATCGCCCCCTACGCGCTGCGCGCCCGACCGGGGGCCAGGGTGGCGGTGCCGGTGACCTGGGGCGAGCTTGCCACGGTTCCGCTGTGCCTCCTGACCTCGGACATGCAGAACCGGCGGATCGTGAACCAGCATCTGGCCGAGGCTCGGCTAAGCGGCGGCTAGCTGGAGGCCCGGCACGTCTGGCGGGAACGCAACCGGTTGGTTCGGGTTGACCCTTGAACGCGCGGAGGATGCGATGCCCGAACCAGTGCCCGATCCACAAAACGCCCGACCCGAGACCGCCGGGGAAGAGGTTCCGACGAACCATGACCTCCGCCGCAAGGACGGGGTGATCGACCAGCGCCAGCAGCGCATCGACCCGACCGGCAGGCACGGTGCCGACCCCTCGGATGCAACCGAAGCCGGACCGCACCCGACCCAGAAACAACCCGGCCAAAGCCTGCGCAACCCGCAGGACCGCTTCAGGGGCGACGATGATGCCGAATGAACCGAAGCCAGCCAAAGAAAAGCGCACCGACCCCGGACGCCGGCAGAACGCGCAGGGCGACCACGAAGGCTCGCCCCACGATCCGGAAGACTTCCTCGGAACCAACCTTGAAAACCAGGACCCCAAGGGGCGCCGCCCGGTAGATCCCGGCGCGTCGTCCGACGGCGGTTGACGGCCCAGGACACCCGCCGGTTCATCTGTTGGAAGGTGCCGCGAAAAGCCGCCAATCGAAGCGGACCCCGGAACGGTTCGCGGTCGCAGAGGTTGTCCTGACAGAGGCACGCGCCTCGTCCGCGCGGCACCGGGGACACCCGGGACGGCCGCCGTCTGTTTGAACCCCGAAAGGAAACCTCGATGACCGATGATACAATGGCGGAAGCCTCCGCAGCTTTGAAGGAAGCCGGGTCGACTGTGGGAAGCATTGCCTCTGACATCAAGCATGCGGCCGCACAGAAGCTTGGCGAGGCGATGACCGAAGTCCGCGCCAAGGCCGATGACGCCAAAAGCGGCGTCGCCGATGAGGTTCAGGGCGTCGCGATGGCTCTGCGCCGGGCGGCGGAAGAGCTTCGTGGCGGCTCGGCCCAGGAACGGACGATTGGCACGATCGCGTCCACCCTTGCCGACGTGTCCGATCAGATCCGCGACAAGGACCTGGGCGAGATGGTCCAGATGGTGAAACGGGTCGCGCGCGAAAACCCGATGCTCTTTCTGGGCGGTGCCGCGCTGGTCGGTTTCGCCGCCAGCCGCTACGCCAAGGCGTCGAGCAGCGGGTCGGGCATGGGCTCGGGCAAGGGCATGAGTTCGGGCGGGGCGCAGCCGTCGCCGGTGGATGTGTTCGTCGATGAGGGCAACCCCGTCGTCCAGCCGGTGACCACTTCGCCATGATCGATCCCGCCCCTTCCAAATCGGCTGGCGAGATGATGAGCGACATCATGGCCAGCGTCAGCAACCTGGTGCGCAACGAGACCGACCTTGCCCGGGCCGAGATCGGCGAAAGCCTGACCAAGGCGATGGCGTCGATCGGCACCATGGCGCTGGCCCTGGTGCTGGCCATCGCCGGGATCAACCTTCTGGCGGCTGCCCTGGTCGCCCTTGTCGTCTGGGCTGGAGTACCGCCGGCCTGGGGCCCTGTCATCGTCGGCGTCGGCCTGCTTCTGGTCGCGCTGATCCTGTTTTCGGCAGCCAAATCCGCACTTAACCAGATCGGCTTCGTGCCGACCCGTACCGCGCGCAGCGTTTCGCGCGATGTTGCGGCAATCAAGGACTCACTCAATGACTGACACACGCACTTCAGACGAAATCGAACGCGACATCCAGAACGAACGCAGCCGGATGAGCGAGTCGATCAACACGCTTCAGCGCAAGTTCTCGGTCGAGGGGATCATGAACGATCTTGGCGACATGTTCCGCACCCAAGGCGGCGAGCTTGGCCGCACCATCACCCAGACCGTCGGGCGCAACCCGGTGGCGGTGGCGATGGTCGGCGTCGGGCTTGCCTGGCTGTTCCTTGGCCCCGACCGCAGCCGGTCGACGGGTATGGGCTCGGGGTCGTGGACGGGTTCGTCGCGCGGCACCCACATGCACGGCGACATGCACGGCGACATGCACGGCGACATGCACGGGGGTTACCGGGGATCCTCGGGCGCCTGGCACCGGCACGGGTCTTCCGACATGGCCGAGGATGACGATGCCTTCTGGTACGGCAGCGACGACATGGCCGGAAGCGGTCGGTCGCATTGGAACGACCGCACCGGCAGCTCGTCCGACTGGAACGAGGGGATGTCGCAGTCGGGCCAGTACCAAGGCCAATCTGGCGGCCAATCCGGCCAGTCCGGTTCCGGCATGATGGGCAAGGTCAAGGGTGCCGCCCAGGCGGTCGGTGACGCGATGTCCAGCGCTGCGGGCAGCGTCGGGCGGGCGGCGTCGGACATGTCCGAACGGCTGATGCACGGGCTTGAAGGCCTTTCCGAAGAAGCCCGTGACCGGGTGGTGGCGGCGCGCCAGGCCGCCTGGGATGCCCGCAACGCCTCGGCCGACATGATGCGGCGCGGCACGCAAGCCGCGAGCAACTTCTTCGAAGAGCAGCCCCTGGTCGTCGGCGCGCTTGCCGTCGCCGTGGGGGCCGCGATGGGCGGCGTCCTGCCCCGCACCCGGGTCGAGGACGAGGCGATGGGGGCAAGCAGCGACAAGCTGTTCGCCGATGCCCAGGCGCTTTATCGGACCGAACGCGACAATGCGATGGCCGCGATGAAGGCCGCCGCGTCCGACATGACCGACCAGATCCGCGAAGCCGGTGCCGAGCTTATGCCCGAGGACCGGAACGTCGGCGAGGCGATCGTCGACCGCGCCGCCGATGCGGCGGCACGGGTCTACAAGTCGGTGGGCCAGACCGGGTCGGACGACCAGCAAGCCTGAAACGCAAGCAGGGCGGGGATTTCCCCCGCCCTGCTGACCTTTCTTGCCTGGGTTCCGGCCGACCTGCGGCCGATTTCGGGATTACTCCGCCGGCATCAGATCTTCGACCGCCCGGCGATCTTCCTGCAAAAGCTCCATCCAGTCTTCATCCTGCATCTCGGCCTGCAACGCCTCCGAAGGGTTGTCGCTCAGCCAGTTCATCAGTGTGGTGCGGCCACGGCTGACCCGGCTTTTGATCGTGCCGACGGTGCATTGGCAGGCATCTGCCGCCTCAAGCTGGGAATAGCCGTAGGCTCCCATCAGCCAGATCGCGCGGCGCTGCCCGTCGGGA
>NCDS01000056.1 GCA_002280315.1 Rhodobacterales bacterium 32-66-7
ACCGAAAGCCGCGACAAGACCGCCGACCAGCAGACCCAAGATTGGGAGGCGTTGAAAGCGCGCGAGCGGGGGGCGGCACGCACATTGGACGGAGTGGCGCTGGCGCTTCCGGCGCTGACCCGGGCGGTCAAGCTGCAGAACCGGGCGGCGCGGGTGGGGTTCGACTGGCCCTCGACCGATCAGGTCCTTGACAAGCTGGTCGAGGAAGCCCGCGAGGTGGTGGAGGCCCGCGACACCCTGACCCATGCCGACCTGACGGATGAAATCGGTGACCTCCTGTTCGTGATGGCCAACCTCGCCCGGCACCTGAAGGTCGATCCCGAAGCCGCCCTGCGCGGAGCAAGCGACAAGTTCACCCGCCGTTTCGCCCGGATCGAGGATTGGCTGGCCGAAGCGGGCAAGACCCCGGCGAAAAGCACGCTGGAGGAGATGGACGCGCTCTGGAACCGCGCCAAGGCCGAGGAGAAGCTTGAACTTGCGGCCATAGGGCGTCATCTGAATGCCACAGGACTGTGATGCCTTGCCAAGGCGACATCCGGCTGATCAAGGAGCACGACCATGACGCGCTTTCGCCTTGTCCTCATCCTGCTTGGCGTGGTGGCAGCGGCCGCGCTGTTCCTGACCCAGCGCCCGGCTGGGCCGACGCTCGCCATCGTCTCGGGGTCCGAGAACGAGGCGCTGGAGCCTCTGATCCAGGACTGGGCGCGCGACCGGGGGGTGACGGTCGACATGACCTACCTTGGGTCGGTGGATATCAGCCGGGAATTGCAGGCGGGCAAGGCCAGCCCCTATGACGCGGTCTGGCCCGCGCATTCCCTGTGGATCGAGCTTGGCGATACCAAGAACGTCGTCGCCCATGCCACGTCGATCCTGCGCTCACCCGTCGTGCTCGGGGTCCGACGCTCGATCGCCGAGGGTCTGGGCTGGGTCGGCCGGAAGGACCTGACCATCCAGGATATCCACGCGGCGACCAGGGCGGGCAAGTTCCGGCTGTCGATGACCTCGGCCACGCAGTCGAATTCCGGGGCCTCGGCCTATCTCGGGTTTCTTTACGCCTTTGCCGGTGATCCCGACATGCTGACGCTGCCGATGCTGGACGACCCCGCCGTGCAGGACGCGATGCGCAGCCTTCTGGGAGAGGTTGACCGGTCTTCCGGGTCCTCGGGTTGGCTCAAGGACGCGTTCGTCGCCAACCCGGCGGCGTTCGACGCGATGATCAACTACGAATCGGTGGTGATCGAGGCGAACCAGGCGCTGATCGCCGAAGGGCAGGAGCCTTTGTATCTGATCTATCCCGCCAACGGCCTTGCGGTCGCAGACAGCCCGCTGGGGCTGATCGACAAGGGCGATGCCGCGAAGACCGCCGCTTTCCTTGACTTGCAGGCCTATCTTCTGACGCCGGACACGCAAGGCAAACTCTCTGCGCTTGGCCGCCGCGCCGGGCTGATCGGGCTTGATGCCACCAGCGCCGACCCTGCGGTCTGGAACCCCGACTGGGGCATCGACCTTGGCCGCGAGATTGCGCCGGTGCCGACCCCGTCAGCCGATGTGATCGCGAAGGCGCTGACGCTCTATCAGACCGAACTGCGCAAACCCTCGCTGACGATCTGGGTGCTCGATGTGTCCGGCTCGATGGAGGGGGAGCCCCTGGAGCAGTTGAAATCCGCGATGCGCCTTCTTCTTGACCCCGACGCGGCGGCGGTGAACCTGCTCCAGCCGTCCACCCGCGACATCACCATCATCCTGCCCTTCAACCATGCCGCGCTGGAGCCGACCATCGTCGAAGGCGGTGCGCCGGGCGATCTGGCCGCAGCGCTGTCCCGGGTCGAGGGGTTGCGGGCCGATGGCGGGACCGATGTCTATCTTGCGGTGACCGAGGCGCTGCGCCTGATCGAACCGATGGCCCGGGACGGGAGCCTTGACGATTATCTGCCCGCGATCGTCGCGATGACCGATGGCGCATCGGATACCGGCAACCGCGCGGCGCTGTTCAGCGCGCTGCGGTCCTCTCCCTGGGCCGGCGGCATTCCGGTGCATTCGATTGCCTTCGGTCAGGCCGATGAGGACCAGCTGAAAGCCCTGTCCGAGGCGACGGTGGCGCGGATGTTCGTGGCCGGGGACGACATCGCCAAGGCGCTGCGGGCGGCAAAGGGTTACAACTGATGACATTGCCCGACGGCCCACGCCAGATTGTCGCCGCGCTTCTGGCGGCGGGGGTGTTTCTGGGCCTTTACTTCGGGGCACAGCTTTTGTGGCTGGTGGCGCTGCCCCTGGCGACGGTGGCCTACGGCGCGTTCCTTCTTCTGATCCGCCGGCGTCCCCTGCTGTCCGAGGTGGTGCTGTCGGACCGGGTGACCGCCGCCGATATCGCGGCAGGGCAGGCGGCATTGGACGAGGCGTTGCGGCGGCTGGCCAAGGCGGCCTCCGGTTCGGACGCCGATCTGCAGAAGGACCTTGAGGCCATCGCGGGTGAGTTGCGCTCCATCCGCGGGCAGATCGGCGACGACCCTGCCGATTTCCGCATCGCGCGGAAGTTCATCGTCAACTTCCTGCCGAAGCTGGTGGAGAATGTCGAAAGCTACGTCTCGCTTTCGGCGCTTGCCACCGGCCCCGCGCGGGACCGCCTGCCGCGCCTGCGCGAGGGCATCCGTGCCTATCATCCGACCGTGGCGCGCATCGCCCTGGCCGGGCTTGACAACAATTTCCGCGCTTTGGAGGCCGAGATCGACGCCCTCGGCTTCCAGTTGAAGCGCGGCTGAGCGGAGAGGGTGAAATGAACCGCAACGTCCTGGGCCTGCTGATCCTTGGCTTCATCGCGGCGGTTGCCGTGGCCGTGTCGCAGCTTGATCTCGGCGATCTCACCCGCCAGATCGACCGGCGCGAACGGGTGGCGGTGTCGATCTACTATGGCGGCGAGAAATCCGCCCTCCTGGCCAACCCGAAAGTCAAGAAGATCATCGAGGATCGCTACAGGATCACCCTGACCGCCACCCGCGCGGGGTCCGTGGAACAGGCGACGACGCTTGACATCACCGGGCGCGATTGCCTGTGGCCGTCGAACGAGGTTGCGGTGGAACTCGCACGCGACGCCGGTCGGCCGGTGATCGGGGCGGCAACGATCTTCAACTCACCCATCGTGTTCTACGCCTGGGCGGAAGTTGCCGATGCGATGGCCGCGAAGGGGATGGTCACCAAACGCAACGATGGCCTTCTGACCGCCGATATCACCCGGATCGCTGCGGCCGTCGACACCGGGGCGCGCTGGAAGGAGGATCTCGGCCTCAATATCTACGGGCCGTTCCGCATCTTCTCCACCCATCCGGCCAAGTCGAACTCGGGCAACGTCTGGTCGGGCCTTCTTGCCATCGTGTTCAATAATGGCACACCGCCGAACCTGACCCAGATCGACGCGATCCTGCCGCGCCTTACCGCCTATTTCGACGCGATGGGGCTCATGGAATCCTCGTCCGGCGACATCTTCGAGAATTTCCTGAAGCAGGGCATGGGCGCGCGGCCGATCATCGTCGGCTATGAAAACCAGCTGGTGGAGTTTCTGAACGTCAACGCCGCCTATGCCGATCTGATCAACGAGCGGATTCGGGTGATCTACCCCGAGCCGACGGTCTTCGCCTCGCACCCGCTGATCAGCTTGACCCCTGCCTGCGCCCGCCTGGCCGAGGCGTTGCAGGACCCCGACCTGCAAGCCATCGCCTGGGCGGAACACGGGTTTCGCACCGGCCTGATCGGGGTGGAGAATGACCCGGCCGACCTTGTCGCGGCGACGCTGCCGGCCACGGTCGACCTCGTGGTGCCGATGCCGCCCGCCGCGGTGATGGAGCGGATCATCGCGGCGGTGAAATAGCCCCGAAGGGCGGTCTTTGCGACCCTCCTCGAGCACATCCGTGCACTCGTCGGCGCGCCCCTCCGCAGCGGTGAGCCAAGCGAGGAGTGCACGGATGTGCTCGACGAGCGGTCCCGCTCCCGGCTCAAAAATTACACCAACTAAATCACTCAGCTATTGACGGGCCGCAAGGCGCCCTTTATCCGGGTGCCATCAAACCCGACTAAAGGAGTCAACCATGTTCCGCCTCTCTGCTCTCGCCGTCCTGGTGTCGACCGTCCCGGTGCTTGCCGAAGAGATCAACGTCTATTCGCACCGCCAGCCCGAACTGATCCAGCCGCTGGTCGATGCCTTCACCGCCGAGACCGGCATCGCCGTCAATGTGGCCTTCATCGACAAGGGCATGGCCGAACGGCTGGTTGCCGAGGGCGACCGCTCGCCTGCCGACCTGGTCCTGACCGTCGACATCGCCCGCCTGGTGGAGATTGCCGAGGCCGATGTCCTCCAACCCGTGCAGTCCGAGGTGCTGGAGGCGAACATCCCCGAAACCCTGCGTGACCCGAACGACCTCTGGTTCGGCCTGACCTCGCGCGCGCGGATCGTCTTTGCCTCGAAGGATCGGGTCGCCCCGGGGGAGGTCACGACCTATGAAGACCTCGCCTCGGACAAGTGGAAAGGGCGGCTTTGTACCCGCTCGGGCCTGCATGACTACAACATCGCGCTCCTGGGCGCGATGATCGTGCATCACGGCGAAGCAGCCGCGACCGAATGGGCCGCTCGTCTGAAGGCCAACCTCGCCCGCAAGCCCGATGGCGGCGACCGCGACCAGATCAAGGCGATTGCCGCCGGGGAATGCGACATCGCGCTTGGCAACACCTATTACCTCGGCCAGATGCTCGCCGACCCCGAACAGGTTCCGGCGGCCGAAAGCGTCACGATCGTGTTCCCGACGTTCGAAGATGGCGGCACCCATCTCAACATCTCGGGCGTGGCGATGACCAAAGCCGCGCCGAACCAGGAAAACGCGCTGAAGTTCATGGAATGGCTGTCATCCGACGCAGCCCAGCAGATCTATGCCGAGACCAACCACGAATTCCCGGTCAAGCCCGGGGTTGAGCGGTCGGTGCTGGTGGCAAGCTGGGGTGAGTTCACCCCGGACGCCACCCCCCTCGCCGACATCGCCGCCGCCCGTCCGGCAGCGCTGAAGATCATGGAGACGGTCGATTTCGACGGCTAAGGCCAAAGCGGCAAGCCAAGGCAAAGCGGGCACCACCGGTGCCCGCTTTTGTCATCGAGGGGATTTTTGGCTCCGGCGGTAGGGATCGAACCTACGACCAATTGATTAACAGTCAACTGCTCTACCGCTGAGCTACGCCGGAACACCGGGGCTGGCTATAGCAAGCGGTTCCGGGGGCGTAAAGGGGCAAAGGGGCGAAATCTCGGGGGGCGCTCAGGCCCGGGTGTAGGTCGCGTCGGGGTGGGGTGCGGGGGTTGCCGACACCAGGTTTCTTGCCTCAAGATCAAGAAGATGCGCGAAGACGTTGCGCTCGGCTGCCAGAAGGAGGGTAGGCGGGATGTCGGTGTAGACCCGGGCGGCAAGGTCGGGAATGCGGGCGGGGCCCAGCGCCAGTGCCGCGAGGATCGCAGCCTCACGGGCCATGCGGTGGCGGATCAGCTCGCTCAGCCGTGCGGCCGGGTTTTCGACCGGCGCACCGTGGCCGGGCAGGAAACGGTCCCACGTGGCCCCGGCCAGGCGGTGCAGCGAGGCCATGTAATCGGCCATGTCCCCATCCGGCGGGGCGACGATGCTGGTCGACCAGCCCATCACATGGTCGCCGGAAAAGAGCACCCGGCCCAGGGCGAGGCAAAGGTGCCCCCCCAGATGGCCCGGCGTATGATGCGCCACAAGCTCCCAGTCCGGGGTGCGGATCGTCTCACCGTCGCGAAGCGTCCGGTCGGGGTGGAAGGCAAGGTCAAGCCCCTCGGCCGACACGGGAAGCGCCCCGGCAAGGGCGGTCATCCGGGGGCTCCGACCGGCAAGGGCATCACCGAAGGCCAGCACGGGCGCATTGGTCCGGGCGGCAAGCCTTGGCGCAAGGGCCGAGTGATCGCGGTGCGCATGGGTCACGACGATATGGCTGATCCGCCCGCCCGCCGGGACCCCCGCCCGCACCAAGGCGAGGATTGCGTCAAGATGAGCGTCGATGTCCGGGCCGGGATCGATCACCGCGATGTCGCGGCTGCCGATCAGGTAGGTGTTCGTCCCCGCCCCGGTCAGGGGCGAGGGGTTCGGGGCGGTCAGACAGCGCACCAGGTCGTCGCGCATCATGCGCTGCCCCGCGCGCTTCGGCTGACCCTCAGGCTTTCGCTTTCCATCCCGCCCGCCTTTGGCTAGTCTTCTGCCCCATGTCGATCCGTCACCGTCTGTTTCCCCGTGGCCTTTACGGCCGCGCCGCGCTGATCCTTCTGGTGCCGGTGGTGACCATGCAGTTGGTGTTCTCGACCGAGTTCATCCAGCGCCACTATGAAGGCGTGACCCGGCAGATGACGCAAGGGGTGGCGCTTGATCTGCGCCTCATCCTCGCCGAGATCGCGGCGAGCGCCGACCTTGACGCCGCGCGCGCTGCGGTGGCCGAAGTTGCGGAGGCGCTGGAGATCGACCTTGTCCTGCCTGCAGGACCGGATGCGCCCAGGACCGATCAGCTTTTGTTCTTCGATCTTTCCGGTCAGGCGATGGTGGAGACCCTGCGCGCGCAGGTGCCTGGGCTGGTTGCGGCGGACGTGACCCGCCCGCAACGGATGGTGTCGCTGCGCATCGCAACCCCGCTGGGCGAGATCGAGGCGCAGGTGCCAAGGCGGCGGATGTCGGCGACCAATCCGCACCAGCTTCTGGTGCTGATGGTGTTCACCGCGGTTCTGATGACGGTGATCGCGTTCTGGTTCCTGCGCAACCAGCTCCGCCCGATCACCAAGCTGGCACAGGCGGCCGAGGATTTCGGCAAGGGTCGCACCGTGGCCTACCGTCCGCGCGGCGCGCTCGAGGTGCGGGCGGCCGGGCGGGCGTTTCTGGACATGCGCGCGCGGATCGAGCGGCATATCGAACAGCGCACCCTCGTCCTTTCTGGTGTCAGCCACGATCTGCGCACGCCCCTGACGCGTCTGAAGCTCGGGCTGACGCTGTTGCCCGAAAGCCCCGAGATCGCGGCGCTTCAGGCCGATGTCGCGCAGATGGACCGGATGGTGGAGGAGTTTCTCGCCTTCGTGCGCGGCGATGCGATGGAAGGCTTTGTCCGCACCGATGCCGAGGCTCTGGTCCGTTCGGTGGCGGGGCATGCGGGTCCGGCGGTCGCGGTGCGGGGCGTCACCGGGGTCGCCGCGCCGGTCGAGATGCGGCCCGAAGCGGTGACCCGGGCGGTCGACAATCTGGTGGCCAACGCCCGGCGCTTTGCCGAACGGGTGGAGATCAGCCTGGATTTCCGCGAGGGCAGCCTTCTGATCAGCGTCGAGGATAACGGCCCCGGCATCCCCGAAGATCTGCGCGAGGTGGCACTTCGACCCTTCACCCGGCTCGAGGCGGCGCGCGACCCGAACCAAGGCGGCGGGGTCGGGCTTGGGCTCTCGATCGCGTCGGACATCGCGCTTAGCCACGGCGGGGCGCTGCGATTGTCGCAATCGGATCGGCTGGGCGGGTTGCGGGCCGACCTGACGCTTGCCCGCTGACCCTGTCACTTGCCGCCAAGGACCAGCACCCAGTGAAGCTTGCTGTCCGGCGCGGGGCTGAGCGCGATGCCGATCCCGACCTCGCGCGCGCGGCTCAGAAGGATGTTCTTGCGATGCCCGGACGAGGCCATCCACCACTCCACCACCCGCGCCGCACTGCCAAAGCCGCGCCCGGTGTTCTCTGCCGCGACCCGAAAGCCGTAACCGACCGCGCGCAGCCGGGATTTCAACGAACCACCGTTCGACGAGATGTGGCTGGTCGACCGCCGGTCGGCATTGTCGCAGGCATGGCCCAGCGCCGCCGTCGTCAGCTTGCCCGAATGGCGAAGGTCGGAAAGACCGGCATCGGCACGCTCGGCATTCAGGCGCTGCAGGACATCGGCCTGAATCTCGGCCAGATTGGCGGGATAGCTGCAGGCAAGGGCGGGTGCCCCCAACGCAAGGGACAGCGCAAGAAGTGCGGCTTTGACGGTGGCTTGCATCGGCTGCTCCCTTTGCCAACGACCAGAGTTCACCCGTCAATCGGCTTTGGCGCAAATCAATTTCACCGCAACGCAAGCCCCCCGCGCGGGTTGTTGCCGACCTTTCCCCGGACCGGGAAATCCGCCAGGTTTCAGCCGCCCCCCGAAATGTGACTTGGCCCTGCCGCCGATCATGACACATTCCGCGCCAGGGGAGCGACCGCATGCTTGATGGAATGATCCGCAGCCTGATCGATCCGCCGCTGAACGACGGCGGGCGTTGGCTTGCGGCGCGGGGGGCTACGGCGAATGCGGTCACCCTCGTCGGACTTGTCCTCGGCCTTGTCGCGGCGGGGCTTCTGGCGCTGGGGCACGCCGGCTGGCTGGTGGTGGTCTTTCTTCTGGCCAGCCGCCTGGCCGACGGGCTGGATGGCGCGGTGGCGCGCGCGCATGGCAAGACCGACTTCGGCGGCTTTCTGGACATCGTCTGCGACTTCGTCTTCTACTCGGCCATTCCCCTGGCCCTTGTCTGGCGCGATCCGACCGGCAATGGCGTTGCGGGGGCGTTTCTTCTGGCCAGTTTCTACATCAATGGCGCCACCTTCCTTGGCTACGCGATCCTTGCGGCCGAGCGCGGGATGAAGACCGCCGCACGGGGCGAAAAGTCGCTCTACTTCACCGCGGGCCTGTTGGAGGGGTTCGAGACGATCCTGTTCTTCCTGATCCTCGCGATCCTGCCCCAGCTTTTCGCCCCACTCGCCTGGGGTTTCGGAGCGCTTTGCCTCGTGACCGCCACCGCGCGGGTGGTGCTGGCCTGGCGGGTGTTCGGATAGCGGCGGTTTCGCCCCGGCGTCCCACTTTGCCTGAATTCGCCCGCCCGCCCTTGCAGCCCCCGTGCCGCCCCACTAAGACTCTGGCAATCTATCCGACGATATTCCTTGCAATGAGACCAGAGGCAGGCCCCGATGCGCGATCCCGTTGATCACTACATGAACACGCTTGTCCCGATGGTCGTCGAACAGACCAGCCGGGGCGAACGCGCCTATGACATCTTCAGCCGCATGCTGAAGGAGCGGATCATTTTCCTTGGCGGCCCGGTGCATGACGGCATGTCGAGCCTGATCTGCGCCCAGCTTCTGTTTCTGGAATCGGAGAATCCGGCCAAGGAAATCTCGATGTATATCAACAGCCCGGGGGGGGTGGTGACCTCGGGCCTGTCGATCTATGACACGATGCAATACATCAAGCCCAAGGTCTCCACCCTGGTGATCGGGCAGGCGGCCTCGATGGGCTCGCTTCTGCTGACGGCTGGCGAAAAGGGGCTCCGGTTCAGTCTGCCGAACAGCCGCGTGATGGTGCATCAGCCGTCGGGCGGCTATCAGGGGCAGGCCACGGACATCATGATCCATGCGCGCGAAACCGAAAAGCTGAAGCGCCGGCTGAATGAAATCTACGTGAAGCATACCGGCAACGACTATGAAACGGTGGAGCAGGCGCTGGAGCGGGACAACTTCATGTCGGCTGAGGATGCGATGGCCTGGGGGCTGATCGACAGCATCCTGGAAAGCCGTGGCAAGGCCGAAGACCCGGCGGTCTGACGCGAAACCCCGCCGGTCCGGCCGGCGGGATTTTCGGATTGTGGTGACTTTGGGCTTGGCTTAGACTTTCACGTCAGGACCTTGCCGGTGCTTCCGGGAAATGGTCAGCGACACGGGCTAGAGGACTTCGGATGGCGAACAATTCCGGCGGCGACAGCAAGAACACGCTTTATTGTTCCTTCTGCGGCAAAAGCCAGCATGAGGTGCGCAAGCTGATCGCCGGGCCTACGGTCTTCATCTGCGACGAATGCGTCGAGCTCTGCATGGACATCATCCGTGAGGAGACGAAGACCACCGGTCTCAAATCCTCCGAAGGGG
>NCDS01000057.1 GCA_002280315.1 Rhodobacterales bacterium 32-66-7
AGCGCCAGGATTGCGGTGGTCAGCGCCTGCTGGTCGCGGTCGGTGTCGATGTTGCGCACGAAGCTGCGGTCGATCTTCAACCGCTGCAACGCAAAGCGCCGGATCGTGGCGATCGAGGTGTTGCCGGTGCCGAAATCATCCAGATCCACCCCGCAGCCCAGATCGACGATCCGCGCCAGATTGCGGGCGATAATGGCGTCGTCGCCACCGGCGATCACCGATTCCAGCACCTCGACCGTCAGGCGCGCGGGGGCAAGGTTGGCTGCATCCAGCGCCCAGGCCAGACGTTCGGGCATCTCGGGGTCGCGCAATTCCACCGGGTCGACGTTGATGGCGACGCGCGGCAACCGCAGCCCGGCACGATCCCAGGCCACCAGAGCCTCCAGCCCCTGGCGCAGCATTTCGCGGCCGAGAACCGCGATCAGGCTGGTTCCGGCCAAAGCGGGCAGAAACTGCCCCGGGGTCAGGGTGCCATGCTCTGGATGATGCCAGCGGGCCAGCACCTCCAGCCCCGAGACATCGCCGCTGTCGGTGGAAATCTGCGGTTGGAAATGGGCGACGACCTCGCCCGACAGGACCGCCTCGGCGAAAGCCGAGCGCAGCGCATCGCGGTGGGCGCGGGCGCGGGCAAGATCTTCCGTGTAGCCGCGGATCGCGCCCGGGCCATAATGGCTCGCCTCGTCCATGGCCAGTTGGGCCGCCTCAAGCATGCCGCGGCCGCTGCGGTCGTTGACCTGATCGGCAAGGCAGAAGCCGACACAGCAGGTGACCTGTGCCACGCCATCGGCCAGATCCATCGGTTGCTGCACCACCATCTGCAGCCGCCCGGCGATCCGGACCATTCCGGCAAGATCCAGCCGCTGCGAGGGTGCCAGCACCACGACCAGACTGCCATCCTCAAGCGCGAAAAGCACATCGCCGGGCCGCATCGCCCCCCTGATCCGCGCGATGGATGCCGAAAGGATCGCCGACTGCCGGGTGCGCCCGACCCGGTCGCAAAGGAGCGACGGATCATCGAACTGCACCACGAAACAGCCCGATTGCCCGCCGCCGTTGGCGCGGTCCTGCAACAACGAATCAAGCCGCGTGATCACCTGATCCGAGATCGGCACCGCATCGGGTTCGCGCCGGATCCGCCGGACCACGAACAGCACCAATGGCAGACCAAAGGCGAAGGCGAGCATCACGCCCTGCCCGCCGACCCAAAGGAGCGGCACCGCAAGCGACGGCAGGAATACCAGAAGCTCATGCCACCGAAGCGGTGCGGTCAGTCGAGCCGGATCAATCGCCATTGCCATCCCCGCGCATGCCGGGCCGGATGCCCCGCTTTGTGCCCTCACGCTAGGGGAATGTTCATGATCAGTTCCTTAACGCTCAGCCAAGAGTTGCATAGAATTTTCGGCATCTGCTTCAGGTCGGGTGGCACCACCGGTCACGAAGGCCCCGAACCAGGTCCGGGACGCGCGGTGCGGCAGGGATCGAAAGCGGCAGTCATCCGATGCGGGCCTTGCTGCGTATCACCCCTGTTCTGACCGGAGTGGACAATGACCCGACCCGCCCTTCTTGCCCTGATCCTGCTGGCTGGCTGCACCGGCAAACCTTCGTTCGACGACCCCGCGCTCAGCGACCGCGCGCTCCGGCTGGAGGAGTTCTTCGACGGCACGGTGGTGGCCCGGGGCCAGTTCCAGGACGTCTTCGGCACGGTACGTCGCCGGTTCGAGGTGACGGTCGAGGGCGACTGGGACGGCAAGCGGCTCCGGTTGGTCGAGGATTTCGTCTACGACGACGGCATGACCGAACAACGGGTGTGGACGCTGGTCAAGACCGGCCCCGACACCTGGAGCGGGACCGCCCCCGGGGTCATCGGCACGGCGACGGGGCGCATCGACGGTGATCGCTTCAACTGGCGGTACACGATCGACCTGCCGGTCCCGACGGCAACGGATCCGACCCGGACCACGCGGGTCAGTTTCGATGACTGGATGTGGCTGGTGGCCGAGGACCGGCTTTTGAACCGCGCCTACATGCAGCGGTTTGGCGTGGATGTGGGTGACGTGACGATCTTCTTTGAAAAGCTGGATTGAGGTTGGGCCTTGCGGGATCGCCACCCGACGGGACCTTGGCGAAGCCGACGGGTACCGCCTGATGCTTACGCGGAACGCTCTTCGAGCCCTTGCGGGCACTCATCGCCAGGCAACCAGCGAGCGTCCAGCGAAGAATGCCCGAAGGGCTTGATGAGCGCTTAGAAAGCACTTCGAGCCCTTTCGCCGGGCAACCAGCGGGACACCAGCGAAGACTGCCCGAAGGGCTTGATGAGCGGCGGGATCAGACGTGTTGCGCGCCGTTGACCTCGATCTCGGCACCCGAGATGTAGCTTGACTGGTCCGAACAAAGAAACCAGATCACATCCGCCACTTCCTTTGGCTGGCCCAGCCGCTGCATCGGCAGTTGCTGCACGATCTTGTCGGTGCCGGGCGACAGGATTGCGGTTTCGACCTCGCCCGGCGCGATTGCGTTGACCCGCACGCCAAACGGCCCGAAGTCATGCGCCATCTCGCGGGTCAGCGCCGCCAGGGCCGCCTTCGAGGTCGCATAGGCCGCCCCGGCAAACGGGTGCACCTTGACCCCGGCGATGGAGGTCACGTTGACAATCGCCCCCTTGGTCGCCGTCAACTCATCCCTCAGCCCGCGCGCCAGGATCACCGGCGCGAAGAAATTCACATGGAACACATGCCCCCAGGTCCGAAGATCGGTGTCAAGCGTGCTCAGCCGCGCGCCGCCCGGGCCCTTGGGGCTGATCCCGGCATTGTTCACCAGCGCATGGATCCGCCCGCCGACCTTGGCCTTGATCGTCTCGATCGCCGCGATGGTCTTGTTCGGATCGGCCAGGTCCAGCTCGATATGGTTGTCCTCACCCCCCGGCCAGGGGCAGCGCGGGTCGAACGGCTGGCGTGAGCAGGTGAGGACGCGCCACCCCTCGGCCGAAAAGCGCTTGACCGTGGCATGGCCGATTCCCCGGCTGGCCCCGGTCAGGACAAGGGTTTTCTGTTCGGACATCTGCACTCTCCTGCCGGCCAAACCCTACGCTTCCTGTCAGGAAAGACAAGGACCTGCCCGCACCCGTGGAAGGCATTGGCAGCCGGACGCAAAACCCCTATGGGAGGCTACGTCCCGGAGGCCGCAATGAAGCAGCAGACCCTCACCATGCAAGACGCGCTCAACACCGCCAAGATGCTGTCCGAGGCGCTCCCCTACCTCCAGCGGTTCGAGGATGCGGTGGTCGTGGTCAAGTTCGGCGGCAACGCGATGGGCGACGACACGGCGATGGCCGAGTTTGCCCGCGACATCGTCCTGATGAAACAGGTCGGCGTCCATCCGGTCGTGGTCCATGGCGGCGGGCCGATGATCAACGAGATGCTGACCAAGCTGGGCATCAAGTCCGAATTCGTGCGCGGCAAGCGGGTCACCGACAAGGCCACGGTCGAGGTGGTGGAGATGATTCTCTCCGGCCTCGTCAACAAGCGGATCGTGCAGGCGATCATGGATGCGGGCGGGCGGGCGGTCGGCATCTCGGGCAAGGACGACGATCTGATGGTGTGCGAGGCCGATGATCCCGACCTTGGCTACGTCGGCCGCCCGGTGGAGATGAACGTGCAAGTCCTGCGCGACCTTTACACCGCCGGGATCATCCCGGTCGTGGCCCCGGTGGCCACCGGCATGAAGGATAACGAGACCTTCAACGTCAATGGCGATACCGCCGCCGGGGCGATTGCCGGGGCGCTGCAGGCCGACCGGCTGCTTCTCCTCACCGACGTGCCGGGGGTGAAGAACGCCGACGGCCAGGTGATGACCCAGATCACGCCCGAGGAAATCCGCCAGATGACCGCCGATGGCGTGATCTCGGGCGGGATGATCCCGAAGACCGAGACGGCCCTTCTGGCGATCGAACAGGGCACGCGCGCAGTGACGATCCTGGATGGCCGCATTCCGAATGCCTGCCTTCTGGAGCTGTTCACCGACCACGGCGCGGGCAGCCAGATCCGGTCAACCGAGCCCCGGGTGAAACCGCGCGCAAGGCGGTAGGCGGGGGGCAAGAGTCCTTCAAAGGAATTTGCCGATCCTTGGGAAAAGGAATTGCCCTCGCGGCACCGGCGCGCGAGCATGTCGGGGTCCGGACGGTCGGACAGGGGTCCAAGCCATGGAACACGAAATCGCCCTCCGACTGGGCGTCTTTGGCGGGATCCTTGCACTTCTCGCGCTGCTGGAGCGGCTGGCGCCTCGGCGCAAGCCGGTGCAGCCAAGGTCGCGCCGCTGGGTCACGAATGTGGCAATGGTGGTGATCGACACGCTGACCGTCCGGGCTTTGGCGCTGGCCCTGCCAATCCTTGCCGTTGCAGCGGCGGTCGATGCGGGGCAACTGGGCTTTGGGAGTCTGAACCTGCTTGACTGGCCGGCTTGGCTGGAACTGGCTCTGGCCGTCGTTATCCTTGACCTGGCGATCTGGGCGCAGCACCTGATCACCCACAAGGTGCCGCTCTTCTGGCGGTTTCACCGCGTACACCATGCGGACCCCGACTTTGACGTGACCACCGCCTTGCGCTTTCACCCGGTGGAAATAGCCGCCTCGGCGCTTTTGAAGGTCGGGCTGGTCTACCTGCTTGGTCCGTCGGCGCTGGCGGTGGTTCTGTTCGAGGTCCTTCTGAACGCGACCGCGATGTTCAACCACGCAAATCTGCGGCTGCCGACCTGGCTTGATCGCGTCCTTCGGCTTGTTCTTGTCACCCCCGACATGCACCGCGTCCACCATTCGGCCCGGCGTGAAGAGCATGACAGCAACTACGGCTTTTCATTGTCGCTTTGGGATCGCATCTTTGGCACCTACAAGGCCCAGCCCGCCGAGGGGCATGAGGCGATGACCGTGGGGCTGGAATGGCTGGACGACCGACCGACACGACTGATCTGGGCGCTATGGCTGCCATTCCGGCGGTAACATGCGGCGCAGGCGCGGGACTGTCTGGTGCCTCGCCTTCCCCTTGTGGAACGGGGGCGGAGGGCGCGCGGACCTACTTCGGCGCGCCGGGATGACCGGAGCGGCACCCCCACCCTTTCCCTCCCCCTCCCCCTCCCCCTCGACGGGAAAGGAAAGCACAAGCGCCCGGACGCAAGCCCTGAGTGATCTTGCGCAGCGTCTGGCCGCCCACCGGCTAAAGATGCTGGGCGGGTTTGCGGTCACCGGTGATGAAGATGGTCTGCCAAAGGGCACCCGCAGCCTCCTCCTCCTCGGCCCGGCGGAACCCGGTTTCTGGGACCATCTCCAGTCCCAGCCGGAATGGGACGGCGCGCCTGACCCGGTGGATCGCTGGTCGCGGCGGGTGATCGGGCGGCTGGCCTGTGACCTTGGGGCCAAGGCTCTCTTTCCCTTCGGGGGGCCCCCGTATCATCCGTTCTACGCTTGGGCGCTCCGCACCGGGCTGGTCTGGGAAAGCCCGGTCCGCCTTCTGGTCCATGCGCGGCAGGGTCTGATGGTCAGCTTTCGCGGGGCTCTGGCGCTGAAAGAGGCGGTCCCGCTGCCACCCCCTGCACCCCGCCCCTGCGACACCTGCCCCGCCCCCTGCCTGACCGCCTGCCCGCCTCGCGCGCTCACCGGGGCGGGCTATGACCTGCCCGCCTGCCATGCCTACCTGGACCAGCCGCAAGGGCAGGACTGCATGACCGGCGGTTGCCTCGTGCGCCGCGCTTGCCCCGTGTCGGCTGCCTATGCAAGACTGCCCGAACAGTCGGCCTATCACATGAGGCAGTTCCACAGATGAAGCGGTTGATCCTGACGCGGCACACGAAATCCTCCTGGGACGATCCGCAGATGCCCGACCACGACCGCCCGCTGAACGAACGCGGCAAGGCGGCGGCGGCGGACCTTGGCCAATGGCTCGCCAGCCGCGCCTTCGTGAAACCCGCGCTTTACCACGCGGGGCCCGATGTGATGCTGGCCGTCCTGCGCCATGCCAAGGCCGAGACGGTGATGATGATCGGCCACAACCCCGGCATCGCCGAATTCGCCGCCCGCCTTGTGGCCCACCCCCCGGCGAACCCGGAGTTCGCCCGCTATCCGACCGGAGCCACGCTGGTGGCCGAGTTCGACGTGGCCGACTGGGCGAAGGTGGAGTTCGGGACCGGGGTGGTGGTGGATTTCGTGATCCCGAGGGAAGTGGTGGTTTGAGAATTGGCCCGGTTGGGATAGTTTAAAGCGAGTTCAGTTTCTTGAGGGATCTGCAAGATGAAGCGCCTTAAAGGTTGCAAACGTGCGGTCTTTCTTGTGCTCGGGCTCAGTTTTCTTGCGGTGACCCCGGCCGCCGCGCAGACGGTAGGCGAAGCCACAGAAGCCTGCGAAACGACCGCCGGGCCAGAGGGTCTTCTCTTCGCTGGAACTTATGCGATGGTCCACGCGCCGGTCGACTTCGAGACGGCCAGGACAGCCTATCCTGGTGTGGAACTCGTTATTCCGGTCCGGGATGGTCCGGGAATGTTGGCATTCGGGATTGAAGGGGAAACTTCTGACGCAGACGATAACCAAGTCGAGTTTCTCGACGCGAACGGCAAGGTTGTCCACCAGTGCACAGTCGAAACGGTAGCCTTCGACCCAGCAATTCATAAGCTGGCTCAACTTCAAGACGGTGACTGCAATCTCAAACAGGCTGCCGGATTGCCACAACTGCTGGCCGGTCACGCCCAGGTTTGGGAAGTGCCAAGGGACTTGTCCGAAGTTTCAGTAAATGACACCTACATTGCCAATCTGGCCACTATGTCAGCACGGACCATCTACCTTCTTGGGAAGACCCCAGGAGTGGTTGTCTTTGTTTGGCTAGAGGGCGAACCTGATGTCACATATTCAGCAAACCTTTGCCCATTCGAGGTGTTGAGCGTTGCCGAGGCGCTGGGTGCTGCCGGGATTGCAAACCCAGATATATGCCGGGACGCAAATGGCGCGATGCTTGGTCTTTCGGTGGGGCAGACTGCTCAGATCAATCTTGGTGACTATGCAGGAGACCAAGTTGACGATTGGGAGGGCATGATCGCCAAGGAGACGGTGGCCGACGTAGTGGACTATGTCGGCATTCCTGCCGGAATAGTGATTGAGGCGCTTGCACCCGGCTCCACATCAGTCTTCTTTTTCTCAGTCACAGAGGAAGGCGAATCCCAGAGCCACATCTGCGAACTCGTTGTAGAATAAGTCTGTGGGAAACCCATCAAAGCACAAAGAGGCGACGCGCTGGCTGCGGTACTTCCCACTTTAGAGGCAGCGCTCCTACGCCTGCGCCCCCAACAGCAGCCCCACCCCCAGAACCACCACCGCCATCCCAACCTTCTGCCGCCCCGTCACCGGCTGCCCGAACACCCAAGCCGAAACACCCAGCGCCATCAGCACCTCCACCAGCGCCAGCGTCCTCACATTCGCGGCGGTGGTCAGGGAAAAGCCGATGAACCAGAACTGCGAGGCGAAGGCGCCGAGGAACCCGGCCAGCAGTGAGGTGCGCCAGACGCCGAAGGAGGCGGTCAGGGCTTTGCGGTCGAAGAGGGCGAGCCAGAGGAGGAGGAGGCCGCTCTGGATCACAAGGCTCAGGACGAGGACCGTGCTGGCGCGGATCAGGAAGCCGCCCTCGGGCAGGGCAAGGATGCCGCCGCGAAAGCCGATGGCGGCGAGGCCGAACATCAGGCCCGCGAGCAACCCCGTCGCGGCGGGGCCGAGGTCGGAGAGCATTGCCTCCGTTACCTCGGGTTTCGTCGACAGGATCACCACCCCGGCCGTGGCGATCACGATGGCCGCAAGGACCGGCAGGCTCAGCGGGTCGCCGATCACGGCGGCGGCGATCAGGGCGACCAGCACCGGCTCGGTCTTGATCCAGGCGGTGGTGACGGCGAAGGAGCGGGATTTCATCGTGATCAGCATCAGCGCGGTCGCCGCAATCTGCGCCACGGCCCCAAGGGCGGTGAAGCCAAGGCTGGTGGGGGTCAGGGGAGGCACCCCCTCGCCTGTCAGCAGCGTGGCGAGCCAAAGGAACAGGACGGCGAACGGCAGGCCGAAGACAAAGCGGACCTGGGTGGCCCCGAGCGTGCCGATCCGGGCGGTCAGGCCCGACTGCGCCGCATTCCGGGCCGTCTGGGCCGTGGCGGCGATCAGCGTGGCCGCGACCCAAAGGCCCGCCACCTAGGCCCCCCGGACGGTGTCGATCATCAGTTGCACATGGTCGGGGTTGGCCTCCGGCGTGATGCCGTGGCCAAGGTTGAAGATATGCGGCCCCTTGGCAAAGGCCTTCACCACATGCCGCGTCGCGCTGACCAGGGCCTGCCCGCCGGTCACCATATGCTCGGGCGCGAGGTTGCCTTGCACGCAGCCGTCGATCTGCACATTCGCCGCCGCCCATTCCGGGCTGACCGAGTTGTCAATCGCCACGCAATCCGCCCCGGTGCGGTGGGCGAAACCGATATAGCCCTGCCCCGCCTCACGCGGGAAGGCGATGATCGGCACGCCGGGATGCCGGGCCTTGAGGGCAGAGATGATCTGGGCCGCTGGAGCCTCGGCGAAGTCGCGGAAGTCCTGGCCCTTGAGGCTACCGGCCCAAAGAGCTTCACCACTTCCGCCCCGGCGATGATCTGGGCGGAAAGGTATTCGACCGTCGCCAGCGTGATCCGGTCGATCAGCGCCTGAAACGTCGCACGGTCCTGATCCTTCAGCCGGTGCGCGGCGGCCTGATCCTTGGACCCCTTCCCCGCAACCATATAGGTCGCCACGGTCCAGGGCGCCCCGGCAAAGCCGATCAAAGTGGTCTCGGCCGGAAGCGCGCGGGCAAGGATGCGGACGGTCTCATAGACCGGGGCAAGGGTATCGTGGATCGCCTCCACCGGGCGCAGGTTCGCGACCTGACCGGGGGTGTCGGTGGTCTCCATCCGGGGCCCCTCACCCGTCTCGAACCAGAGCTTCGGACCCAGCGCTTGCGGCAGCAGCAGGATATCGGCGAACAGGATTGCCGCGTCAAAGCCATAGCGGCGGATCGGTTGCAGGGTGACTTCGGCCGCAAGTTCAGGGTTGTAGCAGAGCTTCAGGAAATCGCCCGCCTTGGCCCGGGTCTCGCGATACTCCGGCAGGTAGCGGCCTGCCTGGCGCATCATCCAGATCGGCGGGGTCGGCAGCACCTCGCCCTTCAGCGCGCGCAGGATCGTCTTGGTCATGAGAATGCCCTTTGCTTTTGCCCATGGGTCGGCTGCGGGGGGTGGCTTGTCAAGAGTTGTCAGCCGCGCCTGACAGCGCTAAGCCTAGCGCCATGCGCGATGATCTGCCCACCCCCGCCCGCCCCCTGAAGATCGGTACCCGAGGCTCCCCCCTGGCGCTGTGGCAAGCGCATGAGGTGCGCCGCTGCCTGATGGCGGCCCGTGCCCTGCCCGAGGCCGCGTTCGAGATCGTGGTGATCAAGGTCACCGGCGACCAGATCCAGGACAAGTCGCTGCGCGAGATCGGCGGCAAGGGCCTCTTTACCCGCGAGATCGAAGAGGCGCTTCTGGACGGCGGGATCGACATCGCGGTCCATTCGATGAAGGACATGCCGACCGTCCAGCCTGACGGGCTGGTGCTGGACTGCTACCTTAAGCGCGAGGACGTGCGCGATGCCTTCGTGTCGCCAACGGTGCCGTCGCTGACCGACCTGCCGCAGGGCGCGGTGGTCGGGTCGTCCTCCTTGCGGCGGCGGGCGCAGCTTGCCTTGCGGCGGCCCGACCTGAAGCTGGTGGAGTTTCGCGGCAACGTGCAGACAAGGATGAAGAAGCTGGAGGATGGGGTGGCCCATGCCACCTTCCTGGCGATGGCAGGCCTCAACCGGCTGGGGATGGCGTCGATGGCGCGCGGCCCGATTGCGGTGGAAGAGATGCTTCCGGCGGTCGCGCAAGGAGCCATCGGAATCGAACGTCGCAGCGCTGATGAGCGGACGGCGGGGCTGCTTGCGGCCATTCACGATGGTCCCACGGGGCTGCGGCTGGCGGCGGAACGCGCGTTTCTGGAGCGGCTTGACGGGTCTTGCGAAACGCCCATCGCAGGCCTTGCGGTGATCGAGGGCGACACGCTCTGGCTGCGGGGGGAGTTGTTGCGCCCCGACGGATCAGCCTCGGTCGCGGGGGAGGTGCGGGGACCGGTGGCCGATGGGCCGGGGCTTGGCCGGGCGCTGGCGGATGAATTGCTGGGTCGGGCCGGGCCGGGGTTTTTCGGCTGAGGCGTATGAGTCCGGTGCTCCAATTTTCTTCGAAGAAAATTGCAAATTCCTTCGAAGGAATTTGATTTTTCTCAATCCTGCGCGCGCAAGATCCGCGCCGGGCGCACCGAAAGCGGGCGAAGCGCGAAGGCCAGACCTGCCAGAAGCGTCGCCAGGATCCCGCCCACCACGATGCCCAGCGCCGACACCGGCTCGAACCGGTAATCGCTTTCCATCACGAAGGTCATGACCGCCCAACCGGCGATGCCCCCGGCGGCCACGGCAACGATCCCCGCCGCCGCGCCCATCAGCGCCGACCGCAGCGCGAAGCTGGTCAGGATCCTGCCCCGCGTGGCCCCCAGCGTCTTGAGGATCGCGGCTTCCATGATCCGGGCGCGTTCGCCTGCCGCTGCCGCCCCGATCAGCACCATGAAGCCGGTCAGGAGTGTGCCACCCGCTGCCCAGGCTGTGGCGGTCGCGATGGCCGACAGCGCCTCGGCCACGCGGTCCACCGCCTCGCGGATGCGGATCGCGGTGATGTTGGGCCAGGTCTGGCTGACCCCGCGCAGGATTGCGGCTTCGGCCTCGGGCGGGGCGTAGACGGTGGCGATCTGGCTGTGCGGCGCGCCGGCAAGGGCCGAGGGGTTCATTGCCATGATGAACCCCATCCCGGCGTTGGAGAAATCAACCTCGCGAAACGAGGTAATGGTGCCGGTGATGTCGCGGCCCAGGATGTTCACCGTCAACCGGTCGCCAAGCTGCAACCCCATCTCGGCGGCTTCCTCGGCGGCGAAGCTGATCTGCGGCGCGCCGGTATAGTCGGCGGGCCAGAAGGTGCCGGCGGTGATCCGGGTCTTCTCCCCCGGCGTCGCGGAATAGGTCACCCCGCGGTCGCCGTTCAGGACCCAGTGGTCACCTGCAACCTCGCGCGCGGGGCGGTCGTTGATCCGGGTGATGATGCCGCGCAGCATCGGGGCGCTTTCCACCTCGGTCACGGTCGGGTCTTCGGTCACGCGGGTCAGGAAGCCGTCGATCTGGTCGGGCTGGATGTCGACGAAAAAGAAGGCCGGTGCGCGCGTCGGCAGGTCGGTCGCGATGGCGGCGCGCAGGTTCCAGTCGATCTGGCCGACCGCCGCCAGGACCGAAAGGCCAAGCCCCAAGGACAGGATCACCGGCCCCGCATCCGACCGGGGCGCGCCGATGGCGGCAAGGGCGGCCCGCAAGCCTGGGCGGCCGCGCGTCACGCTGGTCCGGGCCACGCGCCGCACGGCCCGGCGCAAGCCCAGCGCCGCGAGGGACAGGATCAGCAGCGCGCCAAGGATCCCCCCCGCCGCGCCCAGTGCCAGTTCGGGAATGCCCGACAACCAGGTGGCGCTGCTGATCAGGGTGACGGCAAGGACCGCAAGCGCCATCAGGTAGCGCCGCCGGGGCCAGCCGCGCGTACCCTCGCCGCCACGATAAAGGGCGGCCGGGCGGATCCGTTCGGTCCGGGCCAGCGGCAAGAGCGTGAAGATGAGGGCGGAGAGCGCGCCGTAGAACGCAGCCTCGACCAGCGCCATCGGTGCAAAGCGGATCGCGGCGGGAAAGGGCAGCGACGCCTCGATCATTGGTGCGGCCAGCATCGGGACAAGCGCCCCTAAAGCGAGGCCGATCAGGATGCCAAGGCCGGACAGAAGGGCTGTCTGCCAGAGATAGATGCGAAAGATCAGCCCGCCGGTCGCGCCAAGGGTTTTCAGCGTGGCGATGGTTTCGGTCTTGCCCTCAAGGTAGCTCCGGATCCTCCGCCTCCAGCGCTGCAAGGTCGGTGCCCGGCGGCAGGGTCATCCGGTAGCGCGTCTCATACAGGGTACCGGGGGCAAGGAGCGACGAATTGGCCAAAGCCTCGGTCAGCACCACGGTGCGCGGGCCGAGCGAGAAACCGGCGGAGGAGCTGTCCGGTTCCCGCACGAGGGCGGCAGTCAGGCGAAACTCCTGTGTGCCAAGGCGGAAGGTGTCGCCGATGGCAAGCCCAAGCCGCCCGATCAGGACCGGGTCCATGAGGGCACCGGGAAGGCCGTTCTGATCGGCCAGCGCCTCGTTGACCGGCAGAGGCGGCTCAAGCGTGGCGGACCCGGTCAAGGGCCAGCCGGCATCAACCCCCTTGACCTGCGTCAGCGCCTGATCACCAGGGGTCACCGCCATGGAGCGGAAATCGTAGACCTCGGACACTCGCGTCGCCACACGGTCCATCCAGGCCCGCTCGCCTGCGTCGGCGGTGCGGTAAGTGAACCGCATTTCGGCATCGCCGCCGAGGATCACCGCACCCTGATCGGCAAGCCCCTGCTGAATGCCCGTCCGCAGGGTGCCGACCCCGGCAATCGCCGCCACCCCAAGCGCAAGGCAGGCGAGAAACACGCGGAACCCCCGCAGGCCGCCGCGAAGCTCTCGTCGCGCGATGGTGAGGGCCAAACCCGACTGGCGGCTCATCTGGCGACTCATTCCGCGGCCTTGAGCGTCTCGGCCAGAAGACCATCGGCCAGCCGGATCACCCGGTCGCAGCGCGCGGCAAGCTCTGGCGCGTGGGTCACCAGGACCAAGGTCGCACCATGCTGGTCACGAAGGCCAAAGAGAAGGTCCATGATCGCCTGCCCGTTCGCCCCGTCAAGGTTCCCGGTCGGCTCATCCGCCAAAAGGATCGCCGGGCGGGGCGCGGCGGCACGCGCCAAGGCGACACGCTGCTGTTCGCCGCCCGAAAGCTGCGCCGGGTAGTGATCGATGCGGGGGGCAAGGCCGACGGCGATGAGTTCCGCCTTCGCCCGGGCAAAGGCATCGGGCTGACCGGCCAATTCCAGCGGCAGGGCGACATTTTCCAGCGCCGTCATGGTGGGAATAAGGTGGAAGCTTTGGAACACCACCCCCATATTCCCCCTGCGGAAGCGGGCGAGCGCGTCCTCGTTCATCGCGGTAAGGTCCTGGCCCAAAGCCAGCACCTCACCGCCGGTGGCACGCTCCAACCCGCCCATGAGCATGAGGAGCGATGATTTGCCCGACCCCGATGGACCGACCAGCCCGACCGTCTCCCCCTTGCCGATGGCCAGCGTGATCCCCTTGAGGATCTCGACCGGCCCGGCGTTCCCGGCCAGCGTCAGCCGCACATCGGTGAGGGAGAGGATCGGTGTCGGCATCAGGTCGGTCCTTACGGCTGTGTGCCTGCAGGGATATGGCGCGATGCGGCGGTCGCGCAATGGGGTCGCGCTGTCGTTACTTCTGGCCGGGGGCGTAGGGGCCGAACCGGTGACGGTGGTGGCACTGGGCGACAGCCTGACCGCAGGCTACGGGCTGGCGGATCAGTCGGATGGCCTTGTGCCGCAGTTGGAACGCTGGCTGCAGGCGCGCGGGGCGGATGTGGTGGTCGAGAATGCCGGTGTGTCCGGCGATACCACGGCGGGGGGGCTGTCGCGGCTTGACTGGGCCTTGGGGCCCGAGACGGATGCAGTGATCGTGACGCTGGGCGGCAATGACCTGTTGCGCGGGATCGACCCCGCCGCCAGCCGGGCCAGCCTTGCGGGCATCCTGGAGGGCGTCAAGGCGCGCGGTCTGCCGGTCCTGCTGGTCGCCATGTCCGCGCCGGGAAATTACGGGCCGGAGTACAAGGCCGCCTTCGATGCGATGTATCCGGACCTTGCTGCCGAATATGACGCGGTTCTGATGGAGGATTTCTTTGCCGGCCTTTGGGCCGCAGGCGGCGACCCGTCCGACCCGGCCTCGCTTGCAGCCTATGTGCAACCCGACGGCATCCACCCCAGCGCCGAGGGGGTGCGGCTGATCGTCGAAGGCCTGGGCCCGAAGGTAAAGGAGTTGCTGGCGCGGGTCGGCGGCTAGCACCCGGCGCTGCTCGCCGATGACGTCGCCCTCCTCGCGCTGAGCCGTCGGGAAGCGATCCGCCCGAGTCCCATGGCGAAGCTGCGGGACACGGTATTGGTCCTGGATCAGTCGGCCTGCGCGTGCCCGACGAATTCCTGCCCGACGAACTCCTGCAATGTCTGCTGCGTGCCGACCGCCCAGAGCCGCCCGAGATGCCGGCGGAAGGCTGTGGCAAAGACGGCGTTCTGCCCGATGTCGCCATAGACGCTGGTCATTTCCAGCCAGGCTTCGGGCCGATGCCGCGCAGCCTTTGACCGGGCGACCAAGGCTGTCCAATCCGGGTCGTTCGGCGCAATCTCGGTGCCGCTGTCGGTCTGACCGTGGCAATAGCGGCACCAAAGCGCCGAGACCAGCGCCAGACCCTCGACCGACCCGCCGGCCAAAAGCGCGTCGCGGATCGAGGGCACGATGAACTTTGGCTGCCGGTTCGATCTATCGGCCACCTCGGGGTTGGAGAACCGCTCGACGATCAGGCGGTAGTAGTCGTCGAGATCGGTCCCCGGGATCGGCGGGATGTAGGGGATGATCTCGTCGCGTTCGACCTTGTCCAGAAACCCCCGGATCAGCGGGTTCGCCATCGCTTCGTGGACGTAGTCGATGTCCATCAGGCTGCCGGGATAGGCAATCGTCGCATGGCCACCGTTCAGGATGCGGATCTTCATCTTCTCGTAGCTGTGGACATGCGGGGTGAGCGTGACACCCACCTTCTCGAAATCCGGGCGACCCGACGGAAAGGTGTCTTCCAGCACCCACTGCCGGAACGGCTCGCAGGTGACCGGGACCGGGTCGTCGGCCAGACCGAACTCGGCCGCCATCTGGCGTTCGCGCGGGCCGGTGGCGGGGGTGATCCGGTCGACCATGCCGTTCGGAAAGGCGACGTTCGCGATGATCCAGGCGGCAAGCGCCGGATCGCCCAGCGCAGCCAGCCCCGCCACGGCGTTGCGCGTGACATCGCCGTTGCCGGGAAGGTTGTCGCAGCTCATCACCGTGAACGGGGCCACCCCGGCCGCCCGCCGCAGCGTCAGCGCCGCGATGATCGCGCCAAAGGCGGTGCGGTGCGGGTCGGCGGCATCGGCCAGAATCTCGGGGCTCGCGGGGTCGAACGCCCCGGTCGCCGGGTTGATGAAATAGCCGCCCTCGGTCACCGTCAGGCTGACGATGCGGATCCGAGGGTCGGCCATGGCTGCAATCAGGGGCGCATTGTCCGGCTCGACCGGCAGAAAGTCGATCATCGACCCGACCCGCCGCGCCGATCTGCCCCTTGGGTCAAGCTCGATCACGGTGGAAAGGCAGCCCTGCGCCAAGAGCGCCTCGCGCATGCGGGCGTCGCCCTCGCGCACCCCGGCGCCAAGGATCGCCCAGTCATGGCAAAGACCCATGCCAAAAAGGTCGTCGAGATAGACCGCCATATGCGCCCGGTGAAAGTTGCCAAGCCCGATGTGGACGATGCCGGGCGTCAGTTTGGAGCGGTCGTAAGCGGGACGTTGCAGGGTCATTCAGGCCATCCAGTTGCCGCCGTCCACGCCGAAGCATTGGGCGACGATGTATTTCGCTTCCGGCGTGGCAAGAAAGATCGCCATGCCGTTCAGATCCTCGGCGGTGCCCATGCGCCCGAAGGGCACGGCCGCGCCGACTTCGCGCTTCTTCTGGCCGGGGGCCTTGCCTTCGTAGCGGGCAAAGAAGGCGTCCACACCGTCCCAATGTTCGCCGTCCACCACCCCTGGGGCGATGGCGTTCACGTTGATGCCGTGCCGGATCAGATCAAGGCCTGCGGACTGCGTCAGGCTGATCACGGCGGCCTTCGTCGCGCAGTAGACGGCGACCAGACCCTCATGGTCGGCCCGGCTGATGTCCACGATGGGGGCGGCGGAAAAGAGCGCGGCATTGTTGATCAGGATGTCAAGCTTGCCCATCCTTGCAATCGCTTCGGCAAAGCCGGCGTCGATCGAGTCCTGCCGCGTCACGTCCAGCGCGATGGCATGGGCGCGCGGCCCCAGCCCTGCCGCCGCCTGGGTCGCGGCGGCAAGGTTGATATCGGCAATCGCGACCTCGGCACCCTCGGCCAGATAGGCCTTCGCAAACGCCAGTCCGATGCCACGCGCGGCCCCGGTGATCAGGGCGGACTTGCCAACCAACCTCATAGCGCGAGCCCCTCGGCGTCGAAGCGGTGCAGCTTTCCGGCCCAGGCCAGCCGTATCCGGTCGCCGTGGCGGGCGCTGACCTCGCCCGGGGCGCGCACGGTCAGGGTGCCAATCCCGTCAACCGCGACCTTGAGGAAACTGTCCGAGCCCAGATGTTCGGCAAGGCCGACGACCCCTTCCCACGGGCCATCGCCGACGCTGATATGCTCGGGCCGGATGCCGATGGTATGGGCGCCGTGCCGGGCGGCCTCGGCACCCTCGATCAGGTTCATCCGGGGGCTGCCGATGAAGCCGGCGACAAAGATGTTCCTTGGGGCGTTGTAAAGCTCCAAGGGCGCGCCGACCTGCTCGATCCGGCCGGCGTTCAGGACCACGATCTTGTCGGCCATGGTCATCGCCTCGACCTGGTCATGGGTGACATAGATCATCGTGGTCTGCAGGCTTTGGTGCAACTCGCTGATTTCCTGCCGCATCCCGACCCGAAGGGCTGCGTCAAGGTTCGACAACGGCTCGTCAAAAAGAAACGCCGCCGGTTCGCGCACGATGGCACGGCCGATCGCCACCCGTTGGCGCTGGCCGCCAGAGAGCTGCCCCGGACGGCGGTCAAGATAGTCGGTCAGGTTCAGGACCTTGGCCGCGCGTTCCACCCGGCGGTCCTGTTCGGCCTGCGCCATCCCCGCCATCTTCAGCGGAAACGCGATGTTCTTCCGGACCGTCATGTGGGGATAAAGCGCGTAGCTTTGGAACACCATCGCAAGGCCCCGTTTCGCCGGTGGCAGGTTCGTCGCATCCTGGCCATCGATGTCGATCACGCCCGATGTGGTATCCTCCAACCCCGCGATCAGGCGCAGAAGCGTCGACTTTCCGCAGCCCGAGGGGCCGACGAAGACGACGAACTCGCCATTTTCGATGGTCAGGTCTAGCCCGGGGATCACGGCGACCTCGCCGAAGCTTTTCCGCACCCGGGTCAGTTGGATCTTGCCCATGTTACCTCACTTCACCGCGCCAAAGGTCAGGCCGCGGACGAGTTGCTTCTGGCTGAACCAGCCAAGGATCAGGATCGGCAGGATCGCCATCGCCGATGCCGCCGAGAGTTTCGCGTAGAACAGGCCCTGCGGGGCCGAGAAGCTGGCGATGAAGGCCGACAGCGGGGCTGCGTTGGTGGTGGTCAGCACGATGGTCCAGAACGCCTCGTTCCAGGCCAGGATGATGTTCAAGAGCATGGTCGAGGCGATGCCGGGCAGCGCCATCGGTGTCAGGACATGCACGATCTCGCCCCAGAGACCGGCCCCGTCCATGCGCGCGGCCTCAAGGATCTCGGCGGGGATTTCCTTGAAATAGGTGTAAAGCATCCAGATGATGATCGGCAGGTTCATCAGCATCAGCGCGATGACAAGGCCGATGCGGGTGTCGATCAGCCCGGTGCGCAGGAAGATGAGGTAGACCGGGATCATCACCGCGACGGCGGGCATCATCTTGGTCGACAGCATCCACATCAACAGATCCTTGGTCCGCTTGCCCGGCACGAAGGCCATGGCCCAGGCCGCCGGAATGGCAATGGCCAGCCCCAGCAGCGTCGAGCCGACCGAGATCACCACCGAATTCCCGAAGAAGCGCGGATAATCCGACCGGGCCCAGACCTCGGCGTAATTCTCCAGCGTCCAGTCGGCGGTGAAGAGTTGCGGCGGCGAGGCGACGGCCGAGGTTTCGGTCTTGAAGCTGGTCAGGATCATCCACAGGACCGGAAAGAAGATGATCAGCGCCACGCTCCATGCGGCGAGGGTGACCACGACCTTGTGGCGACGGGAAACGGCGCGTGCCATGTCGGTTGCTCCCTCAGGCGTCAAGATGCCGGCCAATGCCGCGCATCAGGAAATAGGCCACGATATTGGCCAGGATGACCGCGATGATCCCGCCTGCCGCCGCGCGACCGATGTCCTTGGCCGCGATGGCCTGCTTGAAGATCATGTAGGGCAGCGTGGTCGAGGCCGATCCCGGCCCGCCTTGCGTCGTGGTGAAGATCTCGCCAAAGATGCCCAGAAGGAAGATCGTCTGGATCAGGATCACCACGGTGATCGCCCGGGTCAGATGCGGCAGGATGATGTAGCGAAACCGGTCAAGCGCCGTGGCCCCGTCCATCTCGGCCGCTTCAAGCTGTTCGGACGACAGCGATTGCAGCGCGGTCAGCAGGATCAGGGTGGCGAAAGGCAGCCACTCCCACGCGACGATGAAGATCACCGAGGCCATCGGATACTGCTCCATGAACAGGATCGGCTTCATTCCAAGGCCCAGGGCGAAGGACGCGAACATGCCGTTCTGCGGGTGCATGAACAGGTTTTCCCAGATCGACGCGGCGACCGGCGGCATCACGAAAAAGGGCGAGATCACGAGGATGCGCAGCGGCCCCTGGCCCCAGACCGGCTGGTCGATCAGCAGGGCTATCAGCGTGCCAAGGATGACGGTGATGACCAGCACGCCGCCGACCAGCAAGAGGGTGTTCGAGATCGCCTGCCAGAACTCGGGCGAATTGAGAAACCAGGCATAGTTGCGAAACCCCGTCCAGCCGGCCCGCTCGGGTGAGATCAGCCGATAAAGCCGGAACGAATAGTAGATGGTCATCGCCAGCGGCACGATCATCCAGATGAACAGCACGACGACCGAAGGGGCGACCATCAGGCGGGCAGCAAGACGTGAGGAGTGCGTGGCCACGGGCGTCTCCGATTTCGGTGCGGCGCGTCAGGTCGGGGAAATTGCGGCTCGGATCCCCGCCCCGCAGCCTTGGGACCTGCGGGGAGAGGGGGGGCGGACCCGGCCCCGAAGGGCCGGGACCTCCGATTTACTGGATGTAGCCGGCTGCGGTCATTTCCTCGACCGACAGGGCCTGCGCTTCGGCCAAAGCCTCATCCACCGTCTTCTGACCTGCCAGAGCCGCCGAGAAGATCTCGCCGACCGAGGTTGCCAGACCGGCAAACTCGGGGATGGCGACGAACTGGACGCCGACATAGGGCACCGGCTTCGTTGCCGGATTGGTCGGGTCAGCCGCGTTGATGCTGTCGATGGTCATCTTGGCGAACGGCAGCGCGGCATACTCCGGGTTCGCATAAAGCGAGGTCCGCGTGCCGGGAGGGGCGTTGCGCCAGCCTTCCTTCGAGGCGACAAGGGCGATGTAGTCCTTGTTGGTCGCCCAGTTCACGAAGGCCTTCGAGGCCTCCTTGGCGTCAGACGACGCCGGGATCGCCAGCGACCAGGCCCAAAGCCAGTTCGCGCGCTTGCCAAGGCCCGCGTCCGGCGCAAGGGCAAAGCCGACCTGATCGGCGAATTCGGACTGGGCCGGGTCGGTAAGCGAGCCTGCCGACACGGTCGCGTCCATCCGCATCGCGCATTTGCCCTGCAGGGACAGCGTCAGGTTCTCGTTGTAGCCGTTGTTCGACGCGCCGGGCGGACCGTATTTGGTCAGCAGCTCGACATAGTCGGTCATCACGGCCTTCCACTCCGGGCTGTCGAACTGCGGCTGCCAGTTTTCGTCGAACCAGCGCGCGCCATAGCTGTTCGCCATGGTGGTGAGGAAAGCCATGTTCTCGCCCCAGCCGGCCTTGCCGCGCAGGCAGATGCCGTAGATGCCCGCCTCGGTGTCGGTCATCGCGGCGGCTGCGGCCTTGATCTCGTCCCAGCTGGGCGCGTCCGGGATGGTGATGCCGGCCTTTTCGGCCAGGTCCTTGCGGTAGTTCACGAACGAGGATTCGCCATAGAACGGCGAGGCGTACAGCGTGCCGTCCACGGTCAGGCCGCCCCGGATCGCCGGCAGCAGGTCGTCGATGTCATAATCGGCGGGCAGGTCGTTCAGCCCCTCGAGCCAGCCCTGCTTGGCCCAGATCGGAACCTCGTAGGTGCCGATGGTGATCACGTCATACTGACCGCCGCCGGTGGCGATGTCGGTCGTGACGTTCTGGCGCAGGACGTTCTCTTCCAGCGTTACCCACTCGACCTTGATGTCGGGGTTCTTAGCATAGAAGTCGTCCATCAGGCCCTGCATGCGCACCATGTCGCCGTTGTTCACGGTGGCGACGGTGATGGTGGTCTCGGCGATGGCCGCGCCCGCAAGCGCAGCAAGTGCCGTTGCGCCCAGCAGGGCGCGAAGCGTCTTGGTCATGTAATCCTCCCTGGATCAGCGTATGAGCAAATCATCGCCTGCCGAGTAAATGCTCTTATCCGACCCCGCGTTGTCAAGCCCCCTCTTCCGCCGCGGCTGCACGGTAACGGCGGGATCAGCCTCGGGCCAGAAGGGCGCGGGCGCTGGCTTCGTCCGTCACCAGGCCGTTGATAATTCTGGAATTCAACGCCGCATGGATTGCCGGAACCTTGGATGCACCGGCAGCAATCCCGATTGCCGGGCGGTCCAGATCCTGGGCCACACGCACGCCACCGGTGCGCTGGTTGGTGCCAAGATCAAGGTAGCGCCCGTTCGAATCGAACACCCAGCCGGCAACTTCGCCCACGGCACCAGCGGCTTGCATCGCCTGAAGTTCGTCGCGGCTGACGAAGCCATCGGCAAGGAGCGGCGCGTCATCGGACATCTGGCCGACACCGGCAAAGACCACATCGGCGGCCACGGCAAGCGCCACAACCTTCTGCACCGGGGGCAGGCGGTGAAAGGCCGCGTTCTCTTCCGGGGTCGGGCTGATCACCGGGACCGGCATCGGGTAATGCGGCGCGCGCACCTTGTCGGCGATCCGCATCACCACGTCGAAAAAGCTGGCCGAGCCGTCCGGCGCGATGTTGCCGATCAGCGAGACCAGGCGATGCTGCGGCGCGTCGATCTCGGTCAGGGCATCGACCATGCCGCGCATCGCCCGCCCGGTGCCAAGGGCAATGACCAAGGGATCGGGCATCCGCAGAAAACGCTCCAGCTCTGCCGCCGCCGCCGAGGCGATGGCGCGGACCGGGTCGGACCCGCGACCCAGGTCAGGCGCGACCCGCACCCGACCCAGGCCGAACCGGTCCCGCAGCGCCGCCTCCAGGTCAAGACAGGCGCCGATCCGGTGGTTGAGGCGCACATGGATCAGCCCTTCGGCCATCGCCCGGCTGACAAGGCGCTGCGCCCGCTGGCGGCTGACCCCGAGTTCGGTCGCGATCTGGTCCTGCGTCAGACCGGCGACATAGTAAAGCCAGCCAGCCCGCGCAGCTTCGTCCTGCAAGGTCGGTTCGACGGTCATCGGTCAGAATTCATGCGGTCGGGGGTCCTTCTGTCGGCAGTCTTGCGGTCGGGGGTCATGCGGTCAGCCGGTCCTGCTGCAAGGTCGGGGCAATCTGGTAGAACTGGTCAAACGACACAAGCCTTCGATGCGGCAGCGCGTCTTCCGGCTCTGTCGGGGTATCGGGCCCGAGATGGCTGCCGCCCACAAAGCGCCAGACCGTCATTCCGGCCGCCAGCCCGGCGCGGATGCCGGTCAGGCTGTCCTCGATCACCAGGGCCCGTTCCGGCCGAACCCCCATCCGGTCCGCCGCATGCAGGAAAAGATCCGGCGCGGGCTTTCCCCTTGCCACCAGGGTCGAGGTATAGACCCGGTCACCGACCAGCCGCGACAGACCGGCAAGGTTGAGCGACATCTCCACCCGCCGCGGGCTGGAGGATGTGGCGACACAGAACGGAACGCCGATCCGGGACAGCACCTCATGCACATGGGGCATGACCTGCAACTCCCGCTCGAAGGCGGCCAAAAGCGCCTCGCGGTACTGCGCCTCGAAGTCGGGCGGCAGATCGAGGCCGAACTCCCGGCGGATCGTCTCCATCACGACGGGATAGCTGCGGCCCAGAAAGTGGCGTTCGACGTAAGGCAGGTCGATGATCAGGCCAAGGCGGGCGACTTCGGCGATCAGCATCCGGGCGCTGATGAGCTCGCTGTCGATCAGCACACCGTCGCAGTCGAAGATGACAAGATCGAATTCGCGCATGCGTTCCTGTGTAGCGCATGGGGTCGGCCAAAGGTAGCCCTGCTGGCCGCCAGCGCCTGGCGTGCTGCACCGTTCGCGCCGTGGTTGAAAGTGTTCCTTCTAGTCCTGATACTGCCGTTCGACCGCCTCGGGCGTGATTTCGATCTTGTCGGCCCGCTGGTAAAGCGGTCCCCGGTTGCCGCGTCGGCCAGTTGATCGCAGGGACCTGCCCGGTGGTCATGGCGAAACCGATGCCGACGATGCGGGCGTTCGGCATGAAGCGCCCTCAGCTGCGGTCGGTCAGGCGGATGTAAAGCGCGGTCACCAAAAGGATGATCAGCCCGAACAGGATTCGCCGTCCGCCCTCGGGGATCTGCATCAGCGTCAGCATCGTCGTCAGCACGGTCAGGATCAACGCGCCCAGGATCGTGCCGCCATACCCGCCGCGCCCGCCGAAGATCGAGGTGCCGCCGATCACCGCCGCCGCGACCGAGGGCAGGTCCAGGGGCAGCGCCAGCGACAGCGAGGCGGTCTTGACCATGCCAAGGTACAAAAGCCCCGAAAGACCCGCGATCACCCCGGACAGGGAATAAAGCGCAAGGTGGACCTGCCAGACCCGCACGCCCGACAGCCGGGCCGCCGCCTCGTTCGAGCCGACGGCATAGAGAAGCCGACCGAACCCGGTCCGCCGCTGCGCCCAGAGGATGAGGGCCGCGAAGGGGACAAACAGGACCAGCCCGTTCGGCAAGCCAAAGGTGCGCCCGGTGCCAAGCCAGACCAGGACCTCGGGATAGATCGTGCCGGTCGAGATGACCGAGCGTTGGTAGACCAAGAGGCAGCCGGTGGCGATCAGCCCGGTCCCAAGCGTCATGATCAGCGGATGGACCCGGGCAAAGGCCACGCCGATGCCGTTGACCGCGCCGATGGCAAGCGCGCAGCACATCGCGATGCCGATGGCCCCCGGCGCGCCGATCAGCGGCGTTGCGGTCGCGGTGACATAGGCGGCGATGGTGGCCGCCGTGCCGGCCGACAGGTCGATCCCGCCGGTCAGCATGGTCAGGGTCTGGCAGGCCGCCAGCATCGCCAGCGGAATGGCGATCTTGAGGGTGTTCGACACCCAGAACATGCTCAGGATTGCGGGGTTAAGGATGGCCAGCACCGCAATCAGCGCCAAAAGGATCAGCGTCAACGGCACCAGCGGCTGATCCACCATCAGGCGTCCGACACGGTTCATCGGGCTTTCAATGGTGGTCATGCGTGACGCCCTCTTGTGGCCAGGACCGCGCCGAACATGACGACGGCTACCATGATGGTCCCCTCGATGATGGCCGCGACATTGGGGTCGACGGACAGAAGCGTCAGGTCAAGCCGCACCAGCCGCAGCACGAAGACGGCCAGGATCGGCCCGACCAGCCCGCCGCGACCGCCGCCGAGGACGACCCCGCCCAGAACCGCCGCCGCGACCGAGGCCAGCAGGTAGGGCCCGGGAATGGGCTCACCGATGCCGGTCGACATGGTGACGGACAACCCGCCCAGCGCGGCGAAAACGCCGCAGACCGCATAGGCGGCGATGCGGGTCCGCCCGACCGGCACGCCCGACCGGAACGCCGCCAGCGCATCCGACCCGACGGCATGGAACATGAGCCCCAGCTTCGCGCGGCGGATCGGCAGCCAGATCACCGCCACAGCGACCAGAAGGAACACCAGCGCCTTCGGGATCCACTCGGTCAGCGCGGGCGGCACGCCGGGCAGCGTGACCCCCCCCACCGCAAGCGCCCGAAGCCAGGGGGCAGCCGCCCCGCCGGGAGCGTTCAGGATCAGAAGGGCAACGCCCTGCCAGACGAACAGCATCGCCAGCGTGACGACGATATCCGGCACCCGGGTGACCACGATCAGACTGCCGTTGATCGCCCCCATCACCGCGCCAAGCGCCAGGACCGCCAGCACCACGACCACCGCCTGCCCATCCGTCGCCCCGTCCATCAGCACGGCGGCGGTCACGCTTGCCACCGCCATCATCGCCGCAACGGAAAGGTCGATCCCGCCCGAGATGATCACGACGGCCATTGCCAGCGTCGCAAAGGCGAAGGGCAGCGCCGACCGCGCCACCGAATCAAGGCCGCTGACCCCGAACTCGGGCTGGATCAGCTTGGTCGCTGCCAAAAGCAGCACCAAGAGCACCGCAAGCCCCGCCGTCCAGGCATTCGCTTCGATCATGCGCCTCATGCCGGCACCTTTTCGGTCAGGCCATAGGCCGCGCGCAACAGCGTCGGCTCATTGGCATCGGCGGCTTCGATCACATCGACCACCCGCCCGTTGAAGATGACCACGGCCCGGTCACAGGCCTGCGGAATCTCGGCCAGCTCCGAGGTATAGAACAGCACCGCGGCACCCTGATCGGCAAGGTCACGCACCAGCGCGTAGATCTGCCGCTTGGTCCGGATGTCGATCCCCCGCGTCGGGTCGAACAACAACAGCGTCCTGACCCCCTTCGCGATCCAGCGCGCAATCGTCACCTTCTGCTGGTTGCCGCCCGACAGTCGGCGCACCTCACCCTGCGCGCGGGTGTCGATCTGCAACCGCTCGATGGCCGAGGTCACGCGCGCCGCCTCGTCCCGCATCGGGATGGCACCCCAGTTCCGCAGCCCGGCAAGGAGCGGCACGGCGATGTTCTCGCGCACGGAGCGTTGCATCAACAGCGCATGCGCCCGGTCGCCCGGCACCAGGGTCAACCCTTCGGCAATCGCATCGGCGGGGTGGTGAAAGCTGACCGGCTTGCCATCGACTTCGACCGCTCCGCCGGTGGCGCGGCGGTTCCCGGCCAGCACGTCGAAAAGTTCATCCTGGCCCTGGCCTTCCAGCGCCACGACGCCCAGAACCTCGCCCGGCGACAGGTCGAACGACACGTCCGACAGCCGTGTCCCGGTCTGCAAGCCGCGCACCCGCAACCGGGGCGTGCCACCGGCCCCGGCCTTTGCGGCCCGCGCCCCGGCGACCGCACCGATCTTGGCGCCCAGCATCAGCTCCACCACCTGCTCTTCGACGCCCGGCTCGATGGCAAGGTCGCCGACGACCTTGCTCGATGGGGTCACTTTAACAATATCACCACACAACTGGTTCACTTCCGCATACGCGTGGGCGATCTCCGGCCAGCGAGGGCCAAGGCCCATGCCGATGGCCTGCTCCTTGAGGTTGGTGTACTGGCCACCGGGCATCTCGTGCAGATAGACTTCGGCGGTGCCATAGGGCTCGGAGGTGTCGAAGGGTTTGTAGAAGCTGCGCACGGAAGCCCAGTAGTCGCTGAATTCCTGCAACGCTTCGACATCCAGTCCGGTGTCGCGCGGTGTGTGCTGCATGGCGGCGACGATGGAGTTCAGGTTCGGCTGCGAGGTGCCGCCGGACATGGAGGCGATGGCTGCATCCAGCGCCTGCCCCTGTTTGGCGTAGGCTCTCGCATCGATCAGGCTATCTTCGACTTCCTGCAGGGCCACCAGAATGCTCTGGCGGTAGTTGGCCAGAGTCTCCTCATATGCCGCCTTGCTGGACTTCAAATTCGCCCGCAGTTTTCCGCCCTGAAACATCGGCAGGGTCATGCTGGGGCCAATGGCCAGGACGCGGCTGCGCTGATCATAGAAATGCGCGGCACCGATGCTTTC
>NCDS01000058.1 GCA_002280315.1 Rhodobacterales bacterium 32-66-7
CGCGCGTGAGCGGGCTGCGCTGGAGCGTTCGGTGCGGGAGCGCAACCATGCTTACCAGCGTGCCCGGTTGTCGGCGATGCGGGCCAACGACGGGGTCGGCGGACCCTATGAGGTTCGGGTCGCGCAGCTGTCGGTGCTGTTCGGACCGGGACCGTTCCGCGCTCTGGCCTTGGGCTGATGCGGGCGGCGAGCGGGGCGGAACTGCTTTTGCTGGCGCGCTGCCTGTCGCGTCTGCCGGTGGGAAAGCGGGAAAGCGTGGCGACGGCGATCATCGTTGAGACGCAGGTGGCGGCAGATCACCTGCGCCAGACCGGTCGGCTTCACCCCTTTGGCGACGGCAGTCTGCTGGCGCGCTGCCATCAGCTTTCCCCGCCGCCCGAACCCGTGACACTGGATCGGGAGGGTCTTCACTGCGTTATCCTCGCCGCGGAGGTCTTGCTCCGGCATTCCGATCCGTGATCGGCGGACCCGCAACTTTGCGTGGCGCGGCGATCCGGGGATGTGGTAAAAGCACGGCATAGGCAGGGGGTGACGATGTTTGAGTCCAGAGCGAAGCTGTCGGCACTCGACCCGGTCTGGCGCCGGGTCTGCGAAGAGGCGGACGAGGCGATCCGCAATGAGCCGCTACTGGGTGGCCTCATCCATTCCGGGCTTCTCCACCACCCGACGCTGGAACGCGCGCTGGCGTATCGCTTTTCGCTGAAACTCGCCTCGGGTGAGATGAGCGAGCAGATCCTGCGTGAAATCGCCGATCAGGCGTTCGACAGTGACCCCGGGCTTGGCGCGGCCGCGCGGTCGGACCTGATGGCGGTCTATGAACGGGACCCGGCCTGCCACCGGTTCCTGCAGCCGATCCTGTTCTTCAAGGGCTATCAGGCGGTGCAGGCCTACCGCATCGGGCACTGGCTGTGGCAGCAGGGCCGGATCGACCTCGCCTATTTCGTCCAGATGCGGGTGTCCGAGATGTTCGGCGTCGACATCCATCCGGCGGCCAAGGTCGGCAAGGGCATCATGATCGACCACGCCCACTCCATCGTCATCGGCGAGACGGCAGTGGTCGGCGACAATGTCTCGATGCTGCATTCCGTCACGCTTGGCGGCAGCGGCAAGGAGGACGGCGACCGGCATCCGAAGATCGGCGACGGCGTGCTGATCGGGGCGGGGGCCAAGGTGCTGGGCAATATCCATGTCGGCGAGTGTTCCCGCATCGCCGCAGGCTCGGTCGTGCTTGAGAACGTGCCGCGCAACACCACCGTGGCCGGGGTTCCCGCGCGGGTGGTGGGCAAGGCCGGCTGCGCCCAGCCTGCACTGACCATGGACCAGATCCTTAAGGCAGAGTGATCCTGCCAGCATGAGGTCGCCAGCATGATCCCCCCCTGGCGAGCCTTGGCGGCGTCGGTCACCGGTCGTGTGCTTGCGGGCTTCGCGCGGTTCGTCACCGCCCCCCGCGCCATCTAGCACGGGATCGAGCCGGTACCGGCGCAGCGGGTCTACTTCTCCAACCACACGTCGAACGGCGATTTCGTGGTGATCTGGACGGTGCTGCCCCCTGGGTTGCGCCAGAAGACCAGACCGGTGGCCGCGCTGGATTACTGGCTGAAATCCGCTCTGCGGGCCTTTATCGGACGCGATGTGTTCAACGCGGTCCTGATCGACCGCCGACCTGAGGCGCGGACCGAAGACCCGGTCGGGCAGATGGTTGCGGCGCTCGATGCGGGGGCCTCGCTGATCCTGTTTCCCGAAGGCCAGCGCAACGCCTCGCCCGAACCGCTTCTTCCGTTCAAATCGGGGCTTTATCACCTGGCCAAGGCGCGTCCGGCGGTCGATCTGGTGCCGGTCTGGATCGCCAACCTCAACAAGGTGATGCCGAAGGGAGAGGTCATTCCCGTGCCGCTGATCTGCACCCTGACCTTCGGTTCGCCCCTGCACCTGGCCGTGGATGAGCCGAAGGAGGCCTTCCTCGACCGCGCGATGGCCGCGCTTTTGGGCCTGCACGACCTGGAGGCAAGGCCGGGATGACGAGCCCGCACCTCATCTGGCTCCTTTGCGGGGTCGGGGGCATCCTGATCCTCGCCTCGGCGGTGGGGGAAATCCTTCGCCAGCGACTGTCGCCCCAGGGATCGAACCCGATCATCGAAAACCTGAACGCCCGGATCGCCGCCTGGTGGGGCATGGTCGTCCTTCTGGCGATTGCATTTCTGGCGGGCAGGACCGGGGTCGTGCTGTTGTTCGCCCTCGCCTCCTTCGCGGCGCTGCGGGAGTTTCTGACCCTCACCACCCACAACCGCGCGGATCACTGGTCGCTTCTGGCCTGCTTCTTCCTTGTGCTGCCGCTGCAGTTCTCCTTCATCGGGATCGACTGGTACGGCATGTATGCGGTCTTCGTCCCGGTCTACGTCTTCCTGCTGTTGCCCGTCCTGTCCGCCCTGCGCGGCACGACCACCGATTTCCTCGTCCGCGTCGCCGAGACGCAATGGGCGCTGATGATCTGCGTCTACTGCCTCAGCCACGTTCCGGCACTTCTGTACCTGCAGATCCCGGGGTTCGAGGGGCGCAACGTCATGCTGATCGCTTATCTCATCTTCGTGGTCCAGCTTTCGGACGTGATGCAATACGTCTGGGGCAAGCTTTACGGCCGGACGAAACTTGCCCCGAAGCTGTCCCCCTCCAAGACATGGGAGGGGTTGATCGGCGGCGTCCTGACCGCCACCCTTGTCGGCACTGCCCTGTGGTGGATGACCCCGTTCAGCCCGCTTCAGGCCGCGGCGATGTGTCTTTTGCTCACCAGCATGGGGTTTTTCGGCGGGCTCGTGATGTCGGCCATCAAGCGCGACCGGGGGGTCAAGGATTGGGGACATCTGATCGCCGGGCACGGCGGTTTCATCGACCGGCTTGACTCTGTCCTTTTTGCGGCCCCCATCTTCTTTCACGTCACCCGGTATTTTTGGTCGAGCACATGACAGATGCAAACTTTTCCACCAACCGCCGCCCGGTTGCGGCACGCGGCTCGGCCTGGGCGGCAAAGCTGACCACGCTCGCGGTGCAGCGCGGGCTGACGCCGAACCAGATTTCCATGGCGTCGGCCGGGTTTGCCCTGCTTGGACTGGGGTTCTATGTGGTATCGCCGCTTGGCCCGGGGTTCGTGCAATGGCTGTGCCTGATCCTTGCCGCCATCGCCTGCGAGGCGCGGATGGTCTGCAACCTGATCGACGGCATGGTCGCGGTCGAGGGCGGCCAAGGCACCCCGGATGGCGCCTTCTGGAACGAGGCGCCGGACCGCCTGTCGGACCTGATGCTTCTGACCGGTGCGGGTATAGCAGCGGGCAACGCGGGCCTTGGTGCAGTGGCCGGGGCCTTGGCCATCGCCTGCGCCTACCTGCGAGAGCTTGGCCGCGCCGAAGGCTTTGCCCCCGATTTTGGGGGCGTGTTCGCCAAGCCCGGGCGGATGATCGCGCTGACCATCGGTACGGTGGTTGCCGCGTTCTATGCCACCGAATGGTCGCTGCAGTTGACGCTTTGGGTCATCATCCTCGGCACCTCCGTGACTTTGGTCGGACGCGCCTACCGGTTGATCGAAGCGCTGAACGCCCGGAAGCTTTAGCCGCAAGCCCTAGCCTCAGGCCAGCATCGCCATCGGGTTCTCCAGCGCCTCGACCACGGCTTTCAGAACCTCTGCCCCCAAGGCGCCGTCGATCACCCGGTGGTCGACCGACAGCGTCATCGACATCACCGTGGCGATGCCCAGCGTGCCATCCGCCAGCACCACCGGTTTCCTGATCCCCGCCCCGACGGCCAGAATGGCACCATGCGGCGGGTTGATCACGGCGTCGAAATTCTCGATCCCCATCATCCCGAGGTTGGAGATCGCGAAGCTGCCGCCCTGGTATTCCTGCGGGGCAAGCTTCCTTGTCTTGGCGCGTGCCGCCAGATCCTTCATCTCGGCCGAAAGGGTCGAGAGTGACTTCTTTTCGGCGTCGCGCAGGACCGGGGTGAAGAGACCCCCCTCGATCGCGACCGCCACCGCCACATCCGACGGCTTCAGCCGCAGGATCCGGTCCCCCGCCCAGACGGCATTCGCATCCGGCACCGCTTGCAGCGCCATGGCGCAGGCCTTGATGATGAAGTCGTTGATGCTCAGCTTCACGCCGCGCGCCTCAAGGCCCTTGTTCAGCTGCTCGCGGAAAGCAATCAGCGCATCAAGCCGCACCTCGCGCCGCAGATAGAAATGCGGGATTGTCTGCTTGGCCTCGGTCAACCTTGCGGCAATCGTCCGGCGCATCCCGTCCAGCGCCACGTCTTCATGGGGCCGGTCGGCGTACATCTTCAGCACGGTTTCCGTCGCCATCCCGGTCGGCATCGCCGCCGCAGGCTTGGGCGGGGCAACCACCGGCTCCGTAGGTCGGGCTTCAGCCCGACTCTCCCTGGCCGCGACACCCGCCCCCTCGACATCGGCGCGCACGATCCGGCCATGCGGCCCCGACCCCTTGACGCCCGCGAGATCAAGCCCCTTTTCCTTCGCAATCCGCCGCGCGAGCGGTGAGGCGAAGACCCGCGCCCCCGCAGCCGCAGGCCGAACTTCCGCCCGGCTTTCCGCTGCGGCAGGTGCGGGCTGGCCATAGCCTTTGGGAGCATCCTCCTTCGCCGCCGCGTCCATCTTTGGCGCATCCGTGGGCGGTGCCGCCACGGCCGAGGCATCCTCACCATCGTCCAAAAGCATGGCAATCGGCGTGTTGACCTTCACCCCCGCCGTCCCCTCGGCCACCAGAAGCTTGCCGATGACCCCCTCATCGACCGCCTCGAACTCCATCGTGGCCTTGTCGGTCTCGATCTCGGCAAGGATCTGGCCAGACTTGACCGCATCCCCCTCCTTGACGAGCCACTTGGCAAGCGTGCCCTCTTCCATCGTCGGGGAAAGGGCGGGCATCAGAATTTCAATGGCCATGGTGCCCCCCTACCGGTAACAAACGGACTTGACCGCCGTCACGATCTCGGCCGGCGTGATCAGCGCGAACTTTTCGAGGTTCGCCGCATAGGGCATCGGCACGTCCTTGCCGGTGCAGGTCACGACCGGCGCATCCAGATGGTCGAACGCACGCTGCATGATGGTCGAGGCGAGGTGATCGCCGATCGACCCGACCGGGAAGCCTTCCTCCACCGTCACGCAGCGGTTGGTCTTCATCACGCTCGCCAGCACGGTGTCATAGTCGATGGGCCGCAATGTCCGCAGGTTCACCACCTCGGCGCTGATCCCGTCTCTCGCCAAGGCGTCAGCGGCCAGCAGCGCATGCGCGCAGCCGATCCCGAAGCTGACGATGGTCACATCCTTGCCCTCGCGCAGGATGCTGGCCTTGCCGAAGGGCACGGTGAAATCGGGGTCAACCGGCACCTCGAAACTGCGGCCATAAAGGATTTCGTTTTCCAGAAACACCACCGGGTTCGGGTCGCGGATCGCGGTCTTGAGGAGACCCTTCGCATCCGCCGCCGAATAGGGCATGCAGACCCGCAGCCCGGGGATCGCCGCATACCAGGCCGCATAGTCCTGGCTGTGCTGCGCCCCCACCCGCGCCGCCGCCCCGTTCGGGCCGCGAAACACCATCGGGCTGCCCATCTGGCCACCGGACATGTAAAGCGTCTTCGCGGCCGAGTTCAGGATATGATCGATCGCCTGCATCGAGAAGTTGAAGGTCATGAATTCGACAATCGGCTTCAGCCCGCCCCAGGAGGCACCCACCCCGATCCCGGCAAAGCCCATCTCGGTGATCGGCGTGTCGACCACGCGCTTGGCGCCGAATTCGTCCAAGAGGCCCTGACTGATCTTGTAGGCCCCCTGATACTCCCCAACCTCCTCCCCCATAAGGAAGACCGTCGGGTCGGCGCGCATCTCTTCGGCCATCGCCTCGCGCAGCGCTTCACGCACCGTCATCGTCTTGGTCGGGCCTTCGGGCAGATCCGTGTGCGGCCAACCGCTGGCCACCGGGGCCGGGGCAGGGGCGGCAACCGCCGGAACCGCCGGAACCGCCGCCACCGGCTTTTCCGCCGCAGCCACCGCCGCGACGACTGCCGGTTTCGGCGCGTCGGTCACCGTCTCGCCATCCTCGACCATCACCGCGATGGGCGTGTTCACCTTCACGCCCGCCGTCCCCTCGCTCACCAGAAGCGCGCCGACCGTGCCTTCATCGACCGCCTCGAATTCCATCGTCGCCTTGTCGGTCTCGATCTCGGCCAGGATCTGGCCGGACTTCACCTTGTCGCCAACCTTGACCAGCCACTTGGCCAGGGTCCCTTCCTCCATCGTGGGGGACAGTGCGGGCATGAGTACTTCGGTTGCCATGATCGCCCCCTTAAACCGTGATATCCGTCCAAAGCTCGCTTTCCAGCGGCTCCGGGCTTTCCTTGGCGAATTCTGCACTTTCGTTCACAATCGCCTTGATGTCCTTGTCGATTGCCTTCAACTCTTCGTCCGAGGCAAGGCCACCTTGCGTCAAAAGATCGCGGACATGCTCGATGCAGTCCTTTTCGGTCTTGATCTTCTCGACCTCTTCCCGCGTGCGGTACTTGGCCGGGTCGGACATCGAATGGCCCCGGTAGCGATAGGTCATCATCTCAAGGATATAGGGCCCCTTGCCCGCGCGGCAGTGCTCCACCGCCTTGGTGCCCGCCGCTTTGACCGCGAGCACATCCATCCCGTCAACCTGCTCGCCCGGGATGCCATAGGCAAGGCCGCGGCCATAAAGCGTCGTCGACTTGGTCGACCGCTTCATGCTGGTCCCCATCGCGTACTGGTTGTTTTCGATGACAAAAACCACCGGCAGGTCCCACAGCTCGGCCATGTTGTAGGTCTCATAGACCTGGCCCTGGTTCGCCGCCCCGTCGCCGAAATAGGTGAAGGTCACGTTGTCATTGCCGAGATACTTGTCGGCGAACGCAAGCCCCGCACCGAGCGGCACCTGCGCCGCCACGATCCCGTGCCCGCCATAAAAGTGCTTTTCCTTGGAGAACATGTGCATGCTCCCGCCCTTGCCCTTGGAATAGCCGCCCGAGCGTCCGGTCAGTTCGGCCATCACCCCCTTGGGGTCCATCCCGCAGGCGAGCATATGGCCGTGGTCGCGGTAGCTGGTGATCCGCTTGTCACCCTCCTTCGCCGCCGCCTCAAGGCCGACAACCACCGCTTCCTGCCCGATGTAAAGGTGACAGAACCCGCCGATCAGACCCATGCCGTAAAGCTGACCGGCCTTCTCCTCGAACCGGCGGATCAGGAGCATCTCGCGGTAGTATTTGAGGAGCTCCTCTTTCGAGACATTCGACGTCGCGTCAGGCTTCTTCGCCATGGGGTCCTCGCAGGCTGGAATCGGCGTGGGAATGGTTCAACGTTAAACCATTCATACCGCATCGGGAAAACAAGGCAAAGCCGATTTACCAGCGTCGGCGGCCATCCCGTTTACGACTATTGTTGCCAGCAGGCTTTGTGATTGGGAACAAAGGCGGCCTTGGGTGGTTCTTGCAGGGAAACGAAGGATTTTCATGCAGAAGCTTCCCCGCCTTGCCGGACTTGACCACTCTGCCGCGCTGCTGCGGCAGGGCTACGGCTTCATCCCGGATGCCTGCGACCGGCTGGGCAGCGACGGCTTTCGCGCCCGGATCATGCTCCGTGATGTCGTCTGCCTGCGCGGGCCAGAGGCGGTGGCGCTCGTCTACAGTGATACCGTGACTCGCCAGGGCTCGGTTCCCGGCACGGTTCTGCGGCTCCTGCAGGACAAGCACAGCGTCCAGCAGCAGGATGGCGCAGCGCACCGCCACCGCAAGGCGTTGTTCCTCCGGATGCTGATGCAGGACGGCGCGGTCACCGCCCTGCGCGACCAGTTCCGCACCAGGCTGGCCGCAGCCCGCGCCGAATGGCGCACCGAAGCCGAGGTGGTGCTGATCGAGGCAATCAATCCGGTCCTGACCGATGCGGTCTGCGCCTGGGTCGGGCTGCCCGACCTTCCGCGCCCGAACGGTCTTGCCGACACGCTCTACCGGATGAGCGACCGCGCCGGCGGGTTCGGCCCGGCGACCTGGGCCGCGCTTTGGCGGCGAAGCGGGGTGGAACGGTGGCTGCGCGGGCTGATTGCCGACGCCCGCGCGGGGACCGTCGCCGTGCGCAAGGACACCCCGCTCTGCCAGCTCATCGCCCACCGCGACCCTGACGGTAATCCCCTCGACGATGCCACCCTTGCGGTGGAGCTTCTGAACATCCTCCGCCCCGTCGTGGCCATCGGGCGCTACATCGCCTTCGCCGCGATGCACCTCGGGCGCGCGCCTGGATGGCGTGACCGCCTGCATGGCGGCGACCCCGCCCTGGCCGAGTCCTTCGCCGAAGAGGTGCGCCGCCTGTCGCCGTTCTTTCCCGCCGTCGGGGCCATAACCTTGCGCCCGGTGGAATGGCAGGGTCACCCGCTTGCCGCCAGACAATGGGTGCTGTGCGACCTTTACGGCATGCTGCACGATGCGCGCTTCTTTCCGCAGCCCGAGGCCTTCGATCCCACCCGAGCACAGACCTGGCGCAGCGAAAGCGACAGTTTCGTACCGCAAGGCGGTGGCAAGGTCGCAAGCTCGCACCGCTGCCCGGGGGAATGGATCACCGTGACCCTGATCGCCGAGGCCGTGGCCCAGCTTGCCGCCGACCCGACGTGGAGGCTGCCGGACCAGGACCTTTCCGTAGCGCTCAACCGCCTACCAGCGCGGCCGGCGAGCGGGGTCCGTCTGCGCTTTTCCGGCTAACGGATCGCAATCTCGTCCGACCGCATGTAGCCCAGCACATCGCGGGTCTGCTGGTCCAAGAGGTCAAGGTCAAGATAATCGTCCGACAGCCGCAGCGTCAGGTTCTGCATCCGGGCAAGGTCGGCGGCCAGACGATCCCGCTCGGCCGTCAGGTCAGTGACTTCGGCCAGGATCGCGACCCGGCTGAACATGCCGTAGTCGCCCTGCACCGCAGCCAGCGTGAAATTCAACGCCAGAAGCGACGCGACAGCAAGGCCGATCAGGCCACCATACCCGCGCCGCGGCCCCGATGGATAGTGCTGGATAGCCATGCCTCGCCTCGATTGCCCCGCTTGCATGGGGGCTTCCACCGAATCATCGCACAACGCAAATCAGTTGTGAATCCCGAAAAGTGCACGATTCGCCGACGCTCAGGCACCAGCCCGGCTTTCAGGTGATCGAGGCCGCGTGGATGCTGTCGATGGCCTCTTGCAGCACCGCGTCGAACTCCGCATCCGACTGCTGGGCCGACAACCCCTCGCTCAAGGCACGGCTGAAACTTGCGATGATGCCGTGGTTCTGCGCCAGAATCTCGTTCGCCTTGCTCCGCGAATGCCCGCCGGACAGCGCCACGACCTTCAAGACCTTCGGATGCCTGACCAGCGGCTGATAGAAGTCCGCGACGGTCGGCAGGGTCAGCTTCAGCATCACCTGTCCGTCCACACCCTTCAGCGCCTGCAGAATCTCGTCCTGCAAGATCGCCTCCGCCGCGGCCTTGTCGGGGATGGAGATCGTGACCTCCGGCTCCAGGATCGGCATCAGCCCATGCGCCGCAACCTCGGCCCCAAGCGCGAACTGCTGGGCCACGATGGCCGCGATCCCCTTGGCGTTGGCCGCGTTCACGACCGAGCGTTCCTTGGTCCCGTAAATCCCCGCCTTCACCGCCCGCGACAAAAGCGCGTCAAGGCCCGGGATCGGCTTCATCAGTTGGACACCGTCAACCCCGGCCTCCACCCTGTTCCGTAGTCCCACCAGCCTCTCCAGTTGAATGGATGAAGATTGGGGGTAAATGGGATTTCTGGGGCTGGTCCCAGCCAAAGATCCCACTCACCGGTAAAGGCGGGCGACTTGATGATCCGCGCCCGCATTGCGTGGATCAGATCGTACATCTGCGCTTCGCCGGAGTATTCCGTCTCTGCGACGCCATACTGCGCCAGGGCCTTCGGGGTCGACCCGCCGGACTGGTCCAGTGCTGCGATGAAGCCCCGCCCGTTGCGCACCTGTTCGGTCATCTTCGCGTTTGGCATATCCGTCTCCTGTCGGTTGACCAAGGCATAGCCCCTGCAGGCTTAGCCCTGCAAGGCCTGGACGCCGGGCAGGGCCTTTCCTTCCATCCACTCCAGAAACGCCCCCCCGGCGGTGGAGATGAAGGTGAAATCCTCCGCCACCCCGGCTGCGTTCAGGGCCGCCACCGTATCGCCCCCCCCGGCGACCGAGGTCAAGCCGCCCGCCTTCGTCAACCGCGCCGCGACCGCGGCCGCCGCGTTGGTCGCCATGTTGAACGGCTCGATCTCGAACGCGCCCAGGGGACCGTTCCAGATCAGGGTCCTGGCGCGGGAAAACACCTCCTCCAACGCGGCTACCGTCTTTGGCCCGGCGTCCAGGATCATCGCATCCGGCGGGCAGTCGCGCACCGGCAAGGTCTGGCTGGCCGCCCCGGCCTTGAACTCGCGCGCGACGACGATATCGACCGGCAGATGGATCTGGCAGCCCGCCTTCTGCGCCCGGTGGCGGATTTCGCGCGCGGTTTCGGCCATGTCACGTTCGGCAAGCGAGCGGCCGACCTCGATCCCCTCGGCCACAAGGAAGGTGTTCGCCATCCCGCCGCCGATCACCAGATGGTCGACCTTGGTCACAAGGTTGGCCAGAAGCTCGATCTTGGTCGACACCTTGGCGCCACCCACCACCGCCACGACGGGCCGCTGCGGCGTCCCCAGCGCGGCCTCAAGCGCGCGCAATTCGGCTTCCATCAGCCTCCCTGCAGCGGCGGGCAACAGCCGCGCCAGCGCTTCGGTCGAGGCATGGGCGCGGTGCGCGGCCGAGAATGCATCGTTCACATAGACATCCCCCAACGCCGCCATCGCCTTGGCCAGGATGGGATCGTTTGTCTCCTCCCCCGGCTGGAAACGGGTGTTTTCCAACAGCACCACCTCACCCGCGCCCGCCTTGGCGATGGCCTCGGCGGCGACCGGCCCGATGCAATCGGCGGCAAACACCACCTTGCGACCCAGCGAGTCCGTGAGGGCCCCAACCAGATGCCCCAGGCTCATCCCCGGCACCACCTTGCCCTTCGGCCGATCGAAGTGGGCCAAAAGCACCACGCGCCCGCCCTTGGCCAGGATATCCTCGACCGTCGGCTTGATCTTGTCGATCCGGGTCGTGTCGGTGACCCGCCCCCCCTCCATCGGCACGTTGATGTCCACCCTGACCAGCACGGTCTTGCCAGCCAACTCCACGTCATCAAGCGTCTTCCAGGGCATCGCGGTCTCCTTGCTGAACGGTTGCCCGCTTTTGGCCCCCCGATCACACGCCCGTCAACCGCTTTGGACGCTTTGCCCTTCCCTTGGGCGAAAGCCGCCGGTACGGTTCTGCCCGACCGAAACCGTGGGAGAGGCAGAATGCCAGACATCAAGGACCCCGAGAACACCATCATCCTGACGCTGAAGGACGGCGACGTGGTGATCGAGCTTCTGGCCGATGTGGCGCCAAAGCACACTGAACGGATGAAACAGCTTGCCCGTGACAAGGCCTATGACAACGTCGCCTTCCACCGGGTGATCGACGGCTTCATGGCCCAGACCGGCGATGTCGAAAACGCCAACATGGAGGCGGCGAATTACAACCCCCGCCGCGCCGGCACCGGCGGGTCGCAATATCCCGACCTCCCGGCCGAGTTTTCCAAGCTGCCGCATGACCGCGGCACCTTGGGCGCGGCGCGGTCGCAGAACCCGAATTCGGCCAACAGCCAGTTCTTCATCAACTTCAAGGACAACTCCTTCCTCAACGGCCAATACACCGTCTACGGCCGGGTGATCTCGGGGATGGAGCATGTCGACAAGATCGCCAAGGGTGAGCCTCCGGCCAACCCGGACCGCATGATAACCGTAAGGGTGGCAGCCGATGTCCAGACGTAACCTCAGCCTTGCCGCAGTCTTTGCGGCCTTCGCCACCAGCGCCACGGCGCAGGCGACCGACGGCCCCGGCCCGAACCTGGTGATCGAGGTTGCGGGCGCGGCCAATGGCACCATCGTCATCGACCTTCTGCCCGAGGTGGCCCCCCTCCACGTCGCACAGATCACCACGCTCGCAGCCCAAGGCGCCTATGACAACGTGGTCTTCCACCGGGTGATCGACGGCTTCATGGCCCAGACCGGCGACGTCCGCTATGGCAAGGCGGGGGGCGATCTGTCCTATGCCGGGACCGGTGACAGCGACCTGCCGAACATCCCGGCCGAGTTCAGCAATGACCTGTCGTTCCAGCGCGGGGTCGTCGGCATGGCCCGCGCGGCGGATCCCGACAGCGCCAACAGCCAGTTCTTCATCATGTTCGCCCCGGGTGAGTTTCTGGATGGCCAATACACCATCGTCGGCAACGTGATCTCGGGGATGGATGTGGTCGATGCAATCCAGCGCGGTGAGCCGCCGGGAACCCCGGACGTGATGACCAGGGTCTCGGTGCAACAGTGATAAAGGGGGGGCCGCACGGCCCCCCCTCGCTCAGCGCAGCGGCACCTCTTTGACCTTGTCGCTGAAATCTTCCTGCGGATCGGATCCGAACATCGACTTGATCCCCGCCAGCAGCGACGACGCATTCTCCCAGATTTCCGCCATGTCAAGGTCCATGCGCAGCAGGGCGATATCCGGGTCGTCCTTGCCTTCGTACCAGGCGGCGATGAAGGGGTTCCACAACCGATCGATCATCGCGCGGTCGGTCGCGTTGCTCAGCGTCCCCTCGATCCGGGCGAAAAGATCGTGCCCCTTCGAGACATAGACCGCAAAGGCCACCGCATCCTGCGCTTTGGCAAGTTCACTTTTCTGGCTGGTAAAGAACCAAAGCGGGCCACGATCCTCGCTGCCTTCGATGATCGCCGTCATCGGCCGCGCCGCACCACCATCCTGCAGCGTCACCGCCAGAATGACCGTGCGGTCCGAGCGCAAACCCGCCCAGAGTTTCGTTTCAAGTTCTTCGGCTGTCGGCATCGCCAGGTCTCCGCTTTGGTTGTTGCCGGACAACCATCGGCGCGGTGATCTGGTTCCGCTGCCGTCAGGGCAGGGCGGACTTGCCCCGGCGGGCGTCCCAAGACCCCCGCATCATCCCAGCACCACCAAAGCGTGGCGCTTCTTGCCTGCGGTCAGCTTCAGGGGCTCCGCCAGATGCCCCGCGCCATAGCGCAGGCCAGTATCGGTGATGATCTCGTCATTCACCCTGGCCCCGCCTTCCATGATCAGGCGCTTGGCATCCTTGCCGCTGGCCGACAGCCCCGCCCGCACGAACAGCTGCACGATGCCGATGCCGTCCGCCATCTCCGCCGGGGTCAGGGTCACGGTCGGCAGATCGTCGCCGATCCCGCCCTTTTCAAACACCTCGCGCGCCGTCGCCTCGGCCGCAACTGCCGCCTCCGGCCCATGCAGAAGTCCGGTCGCAAGGTTGGCGAGCATCACCTTCGCCGCGTTGATCTCCGCCCCGCCAAGCGCGCCCAGCCGGTCGCATTCGTCAACCGGCAGTTCGGTGAATATCTTCAGGAACCGGCCCACGTCGGCATCGGTGGTGTTGCGCCAGAACTGCCAGAACTCATACGGGCTTAGCATGTCGCCGTTCAGCCAGACCGCCCCTTGCGCCGATTTCCCCATCTTGCGCCCGTCGCTGGTGGTCAGAAGCGGAGTCGTCAGGCCATAGATCTCCTGGTCGATCACCCGACGCGTAAGGTCGATCCCGTTGATGATGTTGCCCCATTGATCCGACCCGCCCATCTGCAGGATGCAGCCATAGCGACGATGAATCTCAAGGAAATCATAGGCCTGCAGGATCATGTAGTTGAATTCAAGAAAGCTCAGCGATTGTTCCCGGTCCAGCCGCGACTTGACGCTCTCAAAGCTCAGCATCCGGTTCACCGAAAAATGCCGCCCGATGTCACGCAGGAAATCAAGGTAGTTGAGCCCATCCAGCCACTCGGCATTGTTGAGCATGATCGCATCGGTCGGGGCGTCGCCATAGCTCAGGTAACGCGCGAACACCTGCTTCAGGCCCGCGATGTTGCCGTCGATCGCCTCAGCCGTCAGCAGCGGCCGCTCTTCGGCCCGGAAGGATGGATCACCAACCTTGGTCGTCCCGCCGCCCATCAGCGTGATCGGCTTGCCCTCGGTCTGCTGCAGCCAGCGCAGCACCATGATGTTCATCAGATGCCCGACATGCAAACTGGGCGCGGTCGCGTCATAGCCGATATAGGCCGGCACCACGCCCTTGATAAGCGCCGCATCAAGCGACTGATAATCCGTGCAATCGGCAACGAAGCCGCGTTCGAACATCACGCGCAGAAAATCGGATTTCGGATGGTAGTTCATGGCGGCCCCGGTCTAGGATGGGGGCGGTATAGCGGGCGCGAGGTGCCAAGGGAAGATGCGCAAGGACGGGCCGCTCTGGGCGCTTGGCGCCATGTCCGGCACCTCGCTTGACGGGGTGGATGCGGCGATGGTCTCGACCGATGGCGTGACGATCACCGGCTTCGGCCCCTCGGCCTACCGGCCTTACACGGGGGCCGAACAGGCCACGATCCGCGCCGCCTTCGGCCAGTGGCCCGGCGATCCGGACGTGGCCGCCGCCGCCGAAGTGGTGGAAGGCGCCCATGCCGAGGTTCTGTCGCGCTTCACCGGGGTTGAGGTGCTGGGCTTTCACGGCCAGACCCTTTCGCATGACCCCAGCGGGCGCGGCACGCATCAATGCGGCAACGGCGCGCTGCTGGCGCAACTTCTGGACGTGGCGACGGTCTGGGATTTCCGGTCCTCGGATGTGGTGATGGGCGGGCAGGGGGCACCGCTTGCCCCGTTCTTCCACTTCGCCTGCGCCCGCTACATCGGCGCGACCGAGCCTGTGGCGTTTCTGAACCTCGGCGGGATCGGCAACCTGACCTGGATCGACCCGAGCGCTGCCGGTCCCGAAGCCCCCGGCGCGCTTCTGGCCTTTGACACCGGCCCCGCGAATGCCCCCCTGAACGATCTGCTGCATCAGCGCCTTGGGCTGGATCATGACGCAAACGGGGCGCTCGCCGCTGAAGGGTCGGTGGATCAGGCGTTCCTTGACATGGTCCTCGCCGACCCCTGGTTCGACCTGCCGCCGCCCAAATCGCTGGATCGCGGCGATTTCGACGGGCTGGTCGAACACCTTGGCCACCTCTCCGACGCCGATGCCGCAGCCACGCTGACAGCCCTTGCCGCCGCTTCGGTTGCCGCGGGCCAGCGCCACCTGCCGGGCCCTGTTTCCCGGATCCTGGTCTGCGGCGGCGGGCGGCACAACGCCACGTTGATGGCCGAACTTCGCCGCCGCATCCAGGCGCAGATCGACCCGGTCGAGGCGGTCGGTCTCGACGGCGACATGCTTGAGGCGCAGGCCTTCGCCTACCTCGCCGTCCGGGTGTTGCGGGGAATGGCAACCTCCTGCCCCGGCACCACCGGCACCCTGACGCTGGTCGGCGGTGGCCAGGTCAGCCGGCCCGGGCCTTAGACGGCGACTGCAGCAGAAGCGGCAGCGAATAGACCACCAGCGCCGCCCAGATCAGACTGAACGCCACCAGTTTCACCGTGCTGAACGGCTCGTCGAACCAAAAGACCGCCGTCAGGAAGATCATCGTCGGCGCGATGTATTGCATGATCGCAATGGTCGAAAGCCGCAGCCGCTTCGCCCCGTTGGCATAGATCATCAACGGCCCCGCCGTGACCAGCCCGCAGCCGATCAGTAGCGCATTGTCCCAGGCGACCCCTTCCAGGAAATGCCCGCCACCCGTCGCCCAAAGCCAGATCATGTAGCCAAGCGCAGGCGGCAGAAGGATCAGCACCTCCAGAGCAAAGCCCTGGTTCGGCCCGATCGGCAGCCACTTCTTCAGGAACGCGTAAACTCCCCAGGTCAGGGTCAGCGCCAGCGCCACCACCGGCAGCCTCCCCGCGTCCCAGGTCAGGATCGCGACCGCGACCACCGCCAGCGCAATCGCCACCGCCTGCCAGCGCCCGATCCGCTCCCGCAGCAACACCGCGCCGAGGAAGATCGAAAACAACGGGTTGATGTAATACCCCAGCGCCGCATCCAGTGCATTGCCCGACCCGATGGCCCAGACATAAATCCCCCAGTTGACCGAGATCAGCGCCGCCGTCACCGCCCCCATGCCGAGCATCCGGGGATTGCGAAACGCCGCCCGCAACTCCGCCGTCCGGCCGATCACCCAAAGGACGGCAAGCGCCACCGGCACCGACCAGACCACCCGATGCGCAATCACCTCCACCGGCGGGATATGGGCAAGCGCCTTCATGTAGACGGGCAGAAACCCCCAAAGAAGATAGGCGGTCAGCGCGAACAGAAAGCCCGAGAGGCTGTCTTCGTTCGGGGCGGAAACGGGGGGCAGGGCAGGGGTGTCGCTCATGCAAAAGACCTACCGAAACCGACCCGCCATCACCACGACGATCTTGTGCCCCACACAATCACCCGCCCATTCCTTTCTGCAAAAATATCCCCGCCGGAGGCATCCGCCCCCACCGCCCGCGCCACCGCCGAAGGGTCATCCCTGCCGACGCCGCTCCAGATACCCCGTCGTGAACGCCACATACCCCTCGGCCGTCACCTGCAACTGATCCTTCATCAGCCCATGCACCTCGGGCAGGCGGTGGAAGGGGACGGCGGGCCAGACGTGGTGCTCCACATGGTAGGGCATGTTCCACGCCAGCCAGCGGACAAGGCCGGTGGTAAAGGTCGTCCGGGTGTTCAGGAACATGTTGGCGACGCGCGGGCAATCGCCATGCTCTGCCAGAAGATATAGCCGCAGGAAGGGCTGGCCCAACAAGATCGGGATCAGCCAGACCCACAGCAGGATCGGCGACCAGACCAGGGTCGCCCCCGCCAGCACATATCCGACACCCATCCAGCGCGCTTCGGCGATCATCCGGGGCTTGGCGCCCTTTGGCAGATAACCACCCTCGGCCCGCCCGCGCACCAGCGCCGCCATCAGGCGAAGCTCCGATCCCCAGTAGGGCAGGCCCGAGACATGCCAGACCCAGGCGCGGAAGGTCTCGGGCTTGCCCCCCTCCAACTCCGGGTCGCGGCCGTCGATGTTGGTCCAGCGGTGATGGGCAAGGTGGAAGTAGCGAAACCACTCGAACGGCAGCAGGATCAGGAACCCCGCCACCCGCCCCGCCCAGTCGTTCAGCGGGGCAAAGCGAAACGGCGTCCGATGCGTCGCCTCATGCTCCAGCGTGAACAGGAACACGATCAGCACACCCTGCAGCGGCATAAGCAGCCACCAGCCCGGCACACCCGCCGCAATCAGCGCGCCCATGCCAAGCACCTCGCCAAGATGCGCCGCCAGCCGCCATAGCCCCGGCCCATCGGACCGCGCCACCATCGCCTC